>JALYNQ010000054.1 GCA_030773115.1 Pseudomonadota bacterium | reverse complement strand
CCGCAATTGGTGTCTGACACCAATTTACCCGTCATCGCGGGCGGAGCGCGCAAGGCCGCATGAAAATTGGTGTCTGACACCAATTACGACTCCCTGCCGCGCTCAGTACATGTGCTGGCCGCCGTTGATGCTCAGCGTGCTCCCCGTGATGAACCCCGCCTCCTCGCCGCACAGGAACACCACCCCGCGGGCGATCTCCTCGGCCTTGCCCAAGCGCCCGACCGGGATCATCGCGATCACTTTCTTCAGGGCTTCCTCCGGCATGGCCGCCACCATGTCGGTGTCGATGTAGCCGGGCGCGATCGCGTTCACAGTCACGCCGCCGCGGGCGCCTTCCTGGGCGAGCGCCTTGGTGAAGCCGTGGATGCCGGACTTGGCGGCCGCGTAGTTCACCTGGCCGTACTGGCCGGCCTGGCCGTTGATCGAGCCGATATTGACGATCCGACCGTAGCCGCGACCTTGCATCCCCTCGAACACCGCCTTGGCCATGTTGAAGCAGCCGCCCAGATTGGTGTCGATCACCTCCTGCCACTTCTGATGATCCATCCGCTTCATCGTCGTGTCGCGCGTGATGCCGGCATTGTTGACCAGCACATCGACGGGGCCGAGGTCGGCCTCGACCTTGGCAACGCCGTCGAGGCAGGCCTGATGGTCGGCGACGTCCCATTTATATGCTGGAATGCCGGTACGGTCGGTGAATTCGCGCGCCCGCTCGTCATTGCCGGCATAATTGGCGGCTACCTTCATCCCCATGTCCTTGAGGGCAATGCTGATCGCCTCGCCGATGCCCCGTGTCCCGCCAGTTACGATCGCCACTCGCGCCATGACTCTCTCTCCCTGTTTATTGCTTTCGGTTAGGACGCCGGCCACCATCCCGCAAGCTCGCGCCGGATGAGTGAGTCGAGCATCTCCATTCCTTCGTCGCTGTCGTTGAGGCAGTCGAGCCGGGCAAAATTGGTACCGCCGGCTCGAAGGAACGTCTCGCGGCCGCGTATGCCGAGCTCTTCGAGGGTCTCGAGGCAGTCGGCGGAAAAGCCGGGCGTGGCGATGGCCAGGCGCTTGATCCCTTGCGCGGGGTAGGAGGCCAGCACCGTCTCGGTCGCCGGCTGCAGCCACCTCGCCCGGCCGAAGCGCGACTGGAACGCCACGTCGATCGGCAACTCGAGTGATTCGGCGAGCAGTTTCGCAGTCGCCTTGCATTGATCATAGTAGGGGTCGCCCAATGTGCGCGTACGTTCCGGCATGCCATGGAAGCTGAGCAGTAGCCGTTCGGGCTCGAAATCGAGCGCCGACAATTGGCGCTCGACGCTGGCCTTGAGCGCGTCAATGTAGAGCGGTTCTTCGAAATAGGGCGGTAGCGTTCGGATCGCAGGCTGCGACCGCATCGATTCCAGCTCGGCGAAGGCGGCATCGAGCGCGGACGCGGTCGTTGCCGCACAATATTGCGGATAGAGCGGGGCAATCAGGATTCGCTTGAATCCATGATCGACCATTTTCGACAGGGCGTAGCCGATCGAGGCACTGCCATAGCGCATTGCCAGGCCGACGCAGATAGATTCGCCGAACCGGTCCTGGAGTGCGTCGCACTGACGTTTGGAAATCGCCATCAGTGGCGAGCCCTCGTTGGTCCAGATCTCGCGATAGGCCTTGGCGGATTTGGCCGGGCGCGTGCGCAGAATGACGCCGTGGAGGACCGGCTTCCAGATCGGCGCGGGAATCTCGATCACGCGGGGATCGGACAGGAATTCGGCCAGATATTTGCGCACCGAGGCCGGGTCGGGCGCCTCGGGCGTACCGAGATTGACCAGCAGGACGCCGACGCCGCTCGTGATTTCTCCAGGTGAACTCATCCGGCGCTCATCGGGTCGAACGGCAGATTGCGCAAGCGCCTGCCGGTTCCTGCCGCAAGGGCGTTGGCGATCGCGGGGGCGAGCACCGCCATGCCGAGGCCGCTGACGCCTCCCGGTTCTTTGTCGTTTCGGATCAGCTCGACTTCGATCTTGGGTACGTCGCTCAGCCGCTCATACCCACGGGATCGAATCGGCGCCGCCTTCGGCATGTTGGCGACATAATCGGGCGCTGGGACGACCGCCGAGGCTAGCGCGGCGAGCAGTCCGCCTTCGATCTGTTGCCGCACCAGGCCCGGATTGACGATCCGCCCGGCATCGACCGCCGCTACCAGCCGCGACAACTTGATCTGCTGATCGGCGCCGATCGTAGCTTCAGCGAGCAGACCGATATGCGATCCATAGAGCGAGGCACAGGCCAAGCCGAGGTTGCTGCCCTGACCGCCGCCGTCCCAACCGCCGATGGCTGCCGCGGTCATGATCGCCTTGGCCAGCCGGGGCGCGCCACCGAGCAGCCCAACTCGAAAGGCAAGCGGCTCGGCGCCAAGCACTCGGGCCATTTCGTCGATGAAGCTTTCCGTGGCGAAGGTCAGCATCGCCTGCTCGCCGCCACGCATATAGCCGGCCCGGATCGGCAGGCCGGCATCGATCGCGTCGATCCGGATGGCGGCAATTCCATGGGGCGGTTCGGCTTCCCGCGGATTGAATCGCGGCGGCTCCTGGCCCTCGGCGCGAGCGACGTCGGCTTCCAGCCCGGCCATGCCGACAATTCGCGCGCTCCAGCTGCGCAGGCTTCCGTCCGGCGCGGGCAGGGCGGCCATGCGCGCCAGCATCGGCGGCCGAACCGCATCATGGTTCTGGGCAGTCGCTGCCGGGAAGGCGAGGCTGACCGGCCGGCCGGAGTGCTTCGCCAGCTCCACAGCTATGCCGACCGCCTCAAGATCGAATGCGCTGCCCGAACCGTCACCAACCGGCATCGGGTAGAGCGTCACCTCGTCCTCGGCGATGCCGCCCGCCTTCGCCGCGGCGGCACGCGCCAGATCGGGAATTTGCGTGCCGGCCCACACGTCCAGCCTGTTGCCGCTGAAACGGGCAACCGCTGCCGGTGCCTCGAGCGAGCGGTGAGGCGTGGGGGCGATCGAATAAGTCGCCGCCAGCGGGGTCGCTCCGCTCGTCGCGCCGGCATAGTCGCCACGCTCGAATATACGCTCTGCCTCGCCTGTTTCCAGCAGCTCTGCCAGGCGCACGGCGATGTTGGCGCCCTCTGGCGCGATGAATTTCGGCGCTGCCCGGTTCAATGCCTGATCGGCGGCCCACCATGTCTCGCCGAGCGCAGCGAGCCATCGGTCGCGGGCAACCAGGTCGATCAGCCCTTGCTGGCGTTTGGCGGCGTCGCGCGAAAAGCCGGTGAGGCGTCCGCGCGGCGGCGCCAGTCGCACCGAAGCAAAGATCATCCGGGGCAGGCGGACATCCGACGCGAAGCGCAAGCTGCCGTCCGATTTGGCCGGCAGGTCGAGGCGAGGCAGCGGCTCTCCGGCCAGCTTGCCAGATCCGGCCGGCCGGATCGGCGCAATTTCCGGCGGTTTGAGGCCAGCGGCATCGGCCGCAACCTCACCAAAGCCGAGCCGCTTTCCTTCGTGGACGACGAAGCCGCCGTCCGTATCGCACTCGGCCGCGCTCACTCCCCAGCGATCCGCGGCCGCCTCGCACAGCATTGCCCGAGAAACCGCCGCCGCCTCGCGCAGAATCTGCTCGAATGCCCGAATTGAGCTCGATGCGGCCGTGATCCGCGTTGTCACACCGTAATCATGGGCAATCAGCCTGTTGGCGTAGGCCGCGCCATGCGGCGCCGGCTCCACCGCCATTGTTTCCCATGCCGCGCCAAGTTCGTCGGCGGCAATCTGCGCGAGCCCGGTCCAGATCCCCTGGCCGGTCTCGACCTGCGGCACGGCCAGCGTTACCCGGCCGTCGGTGGCGATCTTCAGGAAGGGCCCTAATACCCACTCCTTGGTTTCGGGCCTGAGCGGACTAGCTTCCCGCCTCGGCCACGCCGCAAAGGCCACGACCAGCCCGACGCCCGCGCCGCCGCCGATCAGCAGGTTGCGGCGGGACACCGCGGGCAGTCGCATGGGCTATGCCGCGTGCAGCTGCTTGAGCGCAACCCGGTCGATCTTTCCGGTTCCGAGCCGCGGCAGCGGCGCTTCGGAAAAGATCATCCGCGCCGGGATCTTGAAGGCGGCCAGCCGACCCTCGAGAAAGGCGCGCAGCTCGTCCTCACTGATGCTGCTTCCTTCGCGACGGTGGAGGATGGCAACCGGCACTTCCCCAAGGCGGTCGTCGGGCGCACCGAAGACGGCAGCCTCGGCGACTCCTTCACAGTCATAGAGCGCAGCCTCGACCTCGGCCGCCGAGATGTTCTCGCCGCCGCGGATGATGATGTCCTTCTTCCGGTCGACGATGAACAAATAGCCGTCTTCATCGACATAACCGATATCCCCGGTTCTGATGAAACCGTCGGCGGTAAACGAGGCTGCCGTTGCTTCTGGATTTTCCCAATAGCATTTGATGTTCGCTGCCGAGCGGATGGCGATCTCGCCGCGCTCGTAAGGCGGCAGGTGACGGTCTGCTTCGCCCAGGATCGCCAGCTCCACGAATGGCACCTGGGCCCGCCCGGTCGACGCCGGTTTGGCGGCATAATTGTCCCAGAAATTGCCGCAACCGACCGCATTGGTCTCGGTCAGCCCATAGCCGAGCGCCGGCTGAGCGGCCGGGAAGGAATTGCGCAATCGTTCGACATGGGCGACGGGGCGCGGCGCGCCGCCGGCAGCGATGTCGGTCAGCGTACGGAGGTCGTAATTGCCCCGGTCGGGGTGGTTCATCAGTTCGAGGCTCATCGTCGGCACGCCGACGAAATAGGTGACCCGCTCTTTTTCGATCAGCCGCAACGCCTCGCCGGCATCCCACTTGGGCATCAGCACCATGCCGCGGCAGATGACGAAGCTGTTGAGCATCACCGGAACCTCGCCGGTGACATGGAACAGCGGTACCACGACCAGCGTCTTCAACGGATTGGGCGGCGGCCGGCCTTCGGATTCGAGGATCCCGCGCAGCACCATTAGCGAAGTCGCATAGGCATAAACGCCGGTAGTCACGGCGCGATGAGTCGACAATGCGCCCTTGGCTTCACCGGTCGACCCGGAGGTGAACAGGATCGTCGCATCGTCATCGGGCGCGACTTCGGGCAGCGCGATGTCGTCCGATCCGGCCGCAAGGAGGTCGGCAAAGGCATCGAGGCAATGCTGTTCGATGGCAATCGCTTCGACCGGGCAGTTTGCACAGGTGGCGGCGATGCGTTGCGCGCGCGGAACGTCGGCGAGCACCAGCTTCGGCTGCGTTAGTTGCAGCGCATGCTCTAGCTCGTCGGCCTGCCACCAGCCGTTGAGCAAGGTCGCGACGGCGCCGGCCTTCGCGACCGCCATATAGGAGACGATCCAGGCCGGGCAGTTGCGCATGGCGATGCCGACCCGGTCGCCCTTGCCGATACCGCGCGCCGCCAACCCGCGCGCCAACCGATCGGAGATCTGGTCGAGCTGGGCAAAGGTCAGCCGCTCGTCGCCGGCGATGACCGCCTCGACGTTGGCATAAAGCGCGCAGAAGGTCTTGAAGAACAAGGGCAAGGTCGGCGGGAAATTGGCGACGATCGTTCGGCCCTGCTGATCCTTGTCGAGGATGACCCGCCCCCCCGGGCCGGTGACGGCGGCCAGCACCGCGTCATATTTCCGGTCGAGGTCGGTCAAGGCCATCCGTCTCTCCTTGGACTTTCTTTTTCCGCACCCTATGAGGCGGCAACGAAGAGGGGAAGCCCCGGGAGCGCACAATGAGTTTGGTTCTGTCGACTATCGTTGCGGCCAACGGGATCGCCTTCCCTGACCTGGGCCTTGATCCGATCGCGCTCGATCTCGGCTTCTTCCAGCTGCGCTGGTACAGCCTCGCTTACCTGGCCGGCATCTTCATTGGTTATTGGTACCTGTTGAAGCTGCTCAAGCAGCCGGGTGCGCCAATGGCGCGCCGCCACGCCGACGACCTGGTGTTTTACGCCGCACTCGGCATCATTCTCGGCGGCCGGCTCGGCTATGTCCTCTTCTACAACCTGCCTTACTATCTCGAAAATCCCGTCGACATTTTGAAACTGTGGGACGGGGGCATGAGCTTTCACGGCGGGGTGATCGGCACTTCCCTCGGCATCTTCTATCTGGCGCGCAAGGAGGGGCTGAACTGGCTGCGAGTCCACGACTATGTCGCCTGTTGCGTTCCCTTCGGGCTGTTCTTCGGGCGGCTGGCCAATTTCGTGAACCAGGAATTGTGGGGCGCGCAGACCGACGTGCCATGGGCAATTCGCTTCGTTGAATCCACCGTCTATGGGCCGACCCTCGGGCAGCCGCGCCACCCCAGTCAGCTGTATGAAGCCGGGCTGGAAGGGATCGTCCTTTTCATCATCCTCTGGTTCATGTTCTGGCGGAGCCAGGCGCGATATGAGCCGGGCAAGTTGGTCGGTGCCTTCATCTTCTTCTACGGCATCTTCCGCTTCGGCGTGGAGTTCGTGCGCGAGCCCGACAGCCAGCTGGCCAAGTTCGCACAGGACACCGGGCTGCACATGGGCCAGTGGCTGACCGTGCCGATGATTGTCGGCGGCCTTTACCTGATGGCGACGGCGAAGAAGCGGCGCGAGCGCGTCGAGCCCACCGCGGGCACGACCAGCGTGGCGTGACACCACTCGGGAGCGCCCTTGCGGGGCGCATTCGGAGCGAGGGGCCGCTCAGCGTCGAGGCCTATATGGAGGCCTGCAACGCCTATTATTATGCGACCCGCGATCCGCTCGGCGCATCGGGCGATTTCACTACCGCGCCAGAAATCCACCAGATGTTCGGCGAGCTCATCGGCGCGGCGCTGGCCGACGTCTGGACCCGGGCCGGAAGGCCGGAGCAGACAGTCTATGCCGAATTGGGGCCCGGCCGCGGCACGTTGGCCAATGACGCGCTTCGGGTGATGCGGCGATCCGGCTTCGAGGGCGAGGTCCATCTGGTCGAAACCAGCCAGGCGCTGCGTGAGGTGCAGGCAGAGCTCCTGCCCGAGGCCATTTTCCATGAGACAGTCGACGACCTGCCCGCCGCGCCGCTGCTGCTGGTCGCCAACGAATTTTTCGATGCGCTTCCTGTCCGGCAGTATGTGGACGGTCGCGAGCGCCACGTGATCCTCGCCGCGGGCGGTTTCGCCTTCGACCGGGACGGACCGATCGTCGAGCGCTCACCGGCGCGGGAACAGGCCGCCGAGCAGCTCGCCAGGCATCTGTCGGTCAATGGGGGCGCGGCCGTCGTCATCGACTATGGCTATTCGGGCGGCGAGCAAGGTGACACTTTGCAGGCTGTCCGTAGCCACAAATTCTCCTATGTGCTCGACCATCCCGGCGAGCAGGATCTGACCGCCCATGTCGATTTCGCCGCGCTGGCCGATGCCGCGCGCCGCGGAGGGGCCAAGGCCAGCCGGGTCGTCAGTCAGGGGACCTGGCTGGAGACGCTTGGCATCGGCGCACGCGCAATGGCCTTGGCGGCCAAGAATCCAGCGGATACGGAAAGCATATCGGCCGCCAGGCGGCGGCTGTGCGACGAGGGTGAAATGGGGCGTCTGTTCAAGGTAATCGCGCTGACTGGCAAGGGCTGGCCGGACGTAGCGGGGCTCGAATCATGAGCGTCACCTACCGGATCGCCAATGCTGCCGACGCCGTGGCGCTGGCGGAGCTGGGCGCACGGACCTTCACCGACACCTTTGGCCACCTCTACCAGCCCGGCGATCTTGAAATCTTCCTGCAGAATCATTCGCCCGAAAACTGGGGCAAGGAGCTCAACGATTCCGCATTCGAGGTGCGCGTCGCCGAGCGGGATGGCGCGCTGGTGGGCTATGTGAAGCTGGGTCCGCCTCATCTCCCGTTCGAACCGCGCGGCGAGGCGGCGGAGCTGCGCCAGCTCTATGTCGTTGAAGAGGCGAAAGGGCAGGGCATTGCTGACGAATTGATTCGCTGGGTGATCGAACGTGCCCGCGACAAGCGCGCCGACCACCTCTATCTGTCGGTCTTCACCGAAAACCATCGTGCCCGCCGCTTCTACGAGAAATATGGGTTCGAGCCGGAGGGTACTTACGCCTTCATGGTCGGCAACCATGCCGATGAGGACATTGTCATGCGGCTCAAGCTGTGAACCTCGACATCGTCCGTTCGGGGCTGCTGGATGTCCCGCATGGATTTTTCGGACGGCAGGGCGGCGTTTCGACCGGAGCGGTCGCGGGGCTCAACTGCGGGCTTGGCAGCGGCGACGATCGCCAGGCGGTCGAGACCAATCGCCGCCTCGCCGCCGACGCGATCATCCCCGGCGCGCCGCTGGCCAGCGTGTATCAGATTCACTCCCCGATCGCAGTCATCGTTACCAAAGCTGCGCCCCACGACGAACGCCCGCAGGCCGACGCACTGGTAACCAACCGGCCGGGCTTGCTGCTTGGGGTGGTTACCGCCGATTGCGCGCCGGTGCTGCTGGCCGATGCGGAGGCCGGCGTAGTCGGGGCTGCCCATGCCGGCTGGCGCGGTGCCACCGCGGGTGTCACCGATCAGGCGATCGCCGCGATGATCAAGCTCGGCGCCAAGGTCGAGCGGATTTCGGCAGCGGTAGGGCCTTGCATCGGCAAGGCAAGCTACGAGGTCGACCACAGTTTCGCCGAGCGGATCCTCGCCGAAGATGCTGACAATGAGCGGTTCCTAGGCGAGGGACCGCAGGGCAAGCCCCACTTCGATCTGGAAGCCTATGTCGTGGCCCGCCTCGCCGCCGCCGGTGTGCGCAAGATCGAAGCGATGGGGCTCGATACCTATGCGCTCGAGGACCGCTATTACAGCTACCGCCGCGCGACCCATCGCATTGAACAGACTTATGGCCGGCAGTTGAGTTTGATTGGGCTCGCCAGCTAGCGCCGACGACGGCCAAGGGCTAAGGCGCGGGCCAAGGAGAAAACCAGTGAGTGAAGGCCGCCGCCCCAAGGACGTGGAAACCCACATCGGCAACCATAAGCTCGATCCGTCGACCCTGATGATGGGCTACGGCTTCGACCCGGCGCTGTCCGAGGGATCGCTGAAACCGCCGATCTTCCTCACCTCGACCTTCGTGTTCGAAACGGCTGCCGATGGAAAGCGCTTCTTCGAAGGGATCACCAACAAGTTCGGTTCCGGCGGCAAGGCGGAGGGCCTGGTCTATTCGCGGTTCAACGGTCCTAACCAGGAGATTTTGGAGGATCGGCTGAAGATCTGGGAAGATGCCGAATCCGCGCTGACCTTCTCCAGCGGCATGACGGCCATCGCTACCCTATTGCTGGCCTTCGTCCGGCCCGGCGACGTGGTCGTCCACTCGGGACCGCTCTATGCGGCGACGGAAACCATCATCAACAAGATACTGACCCAATTCGGCGTCCACTATGTCGACTTTCCGGCCGGGGCGACGCGCGAGGAGCTGGACGAGGTGATGGCCAGGGCCAAGGGGATCGGGCGGGTCGCCATGATCTACCTCGAAAGCCCGGCCAATCCGACCAACGCGCTGGTCGATGTGGAGGCGGTCGCGGCGGCACGCGCGGCGGCGTTCGACGGCCAGGCCGAGCTGCCGCCCATCGCCATCGACAATACATTTCTCGGGCCGCTGTGGGCCAAGCCGCTAGGCCAGGGCGCCGACATCAGCGTCTACAGCCTGACCAAATATGCCGGCGGGCACAGCGACCTCGTGGCCGGCGGCCTGGTCGGCAAGCGGGCGCTGCTCGACAAGGTCCGCCTGATGCGCAACGTGATGGGCGGCATTTGCGATCCGAACACGGCCTGGATGCTGCTGCGCAGCCTCGAGACACTGGAGCTCAGGATGACGCGCGCTGGGGAAAGCGCGGAGAAGATCTGCGCCTTCCTGCGCGATCATCCCAAGGTCGAAAGCGTCGGCTATCTCGGCTTCCTCGAACCCGGGTCGCGGCAGGCGGACATCTACCAGCGCCATTGCACCGGCGCAGGCTCGACCTTTTCGCTCTATTTGAAGGGCGGCGAGCGCGAGGCCTTTGCCTTCCTCGACGGGCTAAAGATCGCCAACCTGGCTGTCAGCCTGGGCGGCACGGAGACGCTGGCTTCCGCGCCGGCGGCGATGACCCACCTGTCGGTCCCTAACGAGCGCAAGGCGGCTCTGGGCATCAGCGACAACCTGGTTCGAATCTCGATCGGCGTTGAAAAGGCCGAGGATTTGATCGCCGACTTCGAAAACGCATTGAGGGCTGTGTAGGGCGACAATGAGCGCGGTTGCGAGAGGAGAGTGCCCGAAGTGCGGGATGCCGATTCCCTTCGGCCAAACGATCAGGCGGCGCGGTCAGCCATTTGACTGCCGGGGGTGCCGAAGCTCGCTCGTCCTCGAAAAGCCTAATATTTTCCTGTTGATGGGCCTGCTTGCGGCCGCGCTGCTGATCGTCAAATTGGGCGGCATCGTCGCCTTCGTCGCCGTGGCGGTGATTATCGCGCTGGGCGATTGGAAGCTGGCCCGTACACGGATCGCCGACGGCCGTTCGGAACCTTAGCCCCAGTCCTCCTGGCGCCAGCCGCGGTTGGCCGCCAGACGCTCCAATTTGTCGTGCGGGTTCACGGCTACTGCCTCGTCGGCCCATTCGAATGCGGGCTTGTCGCTGGCGTGGTCCGAATAGAAGCGGATATGGCCGCGCTCCAATCCGCTCGATTCCAGCCACGCCTGGATCATGCGCAGCTTGGCCGGCCCATAGCAATTTTCGCCGTCGATCTTAGCGTGGACCCGCTCATCGAGGCCGAGGATCGAGTTGGTGCCGATGCAGTCGTCGAAGCCCAGCCGGTCGGCGATCTCGCGCGAGTAGAAGCGGTAGCTAGCGGTGGCCATCACGACCCGGCGCCCTTCGGCCTTGTCGCGCGCGATGGCCTCGCGCGCACCCGGACGAATATTGTTGGCGACCACCTTGTCGGCGAAGCTATAGACCAGCGGCTTGAGCTCATGCGGGTGCCTTTTGTGGCCGATCAGAAGGTGATGGTTGATCTCCTTCAGCCGGCCGCGATCGATCAGCTTGAATAAATAGGCCAGCATCGATGCCGCCACCAAGGGCAGCAGCAGCAGCCGCCACGGCGCCCGCCCAAGCGCGCAATGGATCAGGAACGGCGTGTAGGTCGCCCGCCTCGTCACCGTCCGGTCCATGTCGTAGATAGCGAAATCGGTCGTCATGCGCGTCCCTCGAGGATAGCGGTGACCAACGCATGATCGGCCTCTTTGTCGACATCGACGGCGGCCAGCGGGTTGCTGAGTTCGACCTTGCGGATGCTGAGACCGAGCCGCTTGCCGACCGAGGCAAGCGTCTGGTCAAGCGTGCGAAGGCGCAGGACGGATCCCAATAACAGGGGCAGACCCAGGGCGGAGATCATCCGCCAGCCCTTCTTGCGGTCCTGCTCGACCGACCGCCACAGCGCGACCGCCCTGGCGGCCTTGGCGCTGCCGAAAGCAAACAGGTTGGCGCCCGAATATGCGCCGCCTCGGAAATTCAGCCAGGTCCGCTGCGTCGCCGGCATCCGGGCCATCAGCGCACGCCGTTCGACAAGACCGATTGCAACGTCGGCGCCGGCCGCCTTGGTGCAAAAGTCGGCGATCATTGCCGGATCGAGCAGGGCATGGTCGGCGGTGGTAATAAGGATCGGATAGCGCGTTGCCGAATCCGACAAGATCGTATCGAGCGTGGCAGCAATCGTCGCCGCGGATGGTTCGAACGACAGCCGATCGTCGGCAGGCAGCACTGCGCCGATCCGCTCCGGCTGCTGGGTCAGCACCCTTACTCGATCAATGCCGGGAGACTGCAGCAACGCCGTTACCGGCCGCGCCACCATCGGCATGCCGCCAAGGGGAATCAAAGCCTTGAGATCGGTGCCATGTTTCGCGGCAAACGCGTCTGCCCCCGGCCGGGAGCCGGCAAGCACAATCGCGGTCCAGCTCATCCGAGCCAGCTGACCACCGGCCGTCCGCGGTCGCGCCGGGCATTGGCTTGGGCCAGCCGAACCGCGTGGAAGATCAGCGACAACAAAGTCCACAGCGCAACCAGCTCGATACCCAGGTCCGGCCGGCGAAGGGCCAGGCAGAAGAGCAGGATCATCATGTTGGGGTTGCGGCGCGCTGTGATTAGCCTGAACTGGCTGTCGATGCGCCGCCAGACATGGATATGCATCCCAAAGCGGCGCATGAAAATGCCTTCGATGATGCGCTGCGCGACATAGCCGAACACGATCGCTCCGACGATCAGCAGCTCATAGACTCGTTCCAACTGGCGGCCATAGGCGGCCAGGCCTTCGGCCCAGGCCCACCACCAGAAGGGCGGGTGAATCAAATCGACTCCATGGTCGAAGATATTGCCCCATTTCGACGATTGGCCCGTGCAGCGGGCGAGCTTCCCGTCAACGGTGTCGAGCACCATGAAGCCGAAGCCAGCCAGAATGCCGGTCCAGTACCAGCCATTTAGGAACAGGAAGAATGCGGCGACGCACAGCGCGGCCCCGATTGCCGTCACCATGTTAGGCGTCATCCCGGCCTGGGCCGCCCAGCGCGTCAAATAAAAGGCGGCACGACGCCAAAGGTATAGCGTCAACAGGTCGGTGACGCCCTTGTAGCTTGCGTCATAGGCGGCCCGTTCTACCGGTTCGGGATTCGCCGGATCGAGCTCCATCACAAACGGCCGGTCGCGCTTGCGGAGCTTGCGATAGCTGAAGTCCGCCGTATCGGCGTCGATCTGCTCCAGCGCGCCGCCCTCGTACCGTCCGCCCGCGAGCATCGCCGCAAGCACCGTTGCCGGGTCCCCGTCCGCCGGCACATGGGCCAGAACCGGATGACCGTTCTTGGTCAGCACCTGGCCGGGCGTTGCTGCCAGTGCGACCAGCCACTCCGGATCCCACGTCCAGTTGAGGTCGGCATAGACGGTCGAGCGGCCGGCGCTTGCTTGGCTGGCGGGCTCCAGCTTCGCCTTCAGCGCCAATGCGTTGGCCCGTTCCGCAGCGCTCATGCCGAAGGCCCGGGCGGGATTGTCCCCGACCGTCACGAACTGCGGTTTGGCCGTCGGTGCGCCCGTCATCGTCGGCGAGCTATAGGGCATCAACCGCGGCAACAAAGTGGCAAACGCGGCTGGGCTTGCCGCTTTCCGCGATTTCGCGCAGTTTCGGCGGAAGATGCCTGCTCAGCCGACCCCAGCCGACAGCGGACACGGAACTCAGGCATATCGCTGCGTGGGATCGATCACGATCGCCCGCGCCGCCTCGACCCAGCGCGAGATCGATGCGCTGCCCGACCCGCTAACCCTCGACCTCAGCGGCGTCGAGAAGATGGATACTGTGGGCGCCTGGATCATCTATCGGACCGTGCGCGACCGCGGTGCCAAGGTGGTCGGCGCCAGCAAGGAGGTTCAAGGCCTGCTGGACCAGGTGGCAGAGGCTGATGCCCCCGCCCAGGTCAGGCCGGAGGAACCACCCGCCACGCTGAGGATATTGTCGGAGCTTGGCGAATGGGTCGCGGAGGCGGGACGCACTCTCGTCGGCCTGGTGGCCTTCCTGGGGGCGGTGCTGATCGCCTTCGCCACCATCATCCGCTGGCCGAGGCGGTTTCGTCTGAATGCGGTTATCCAGCGCTTCGACGTGGTGGGGGTTCGGGCGCTGGGCATCATCGGATTGATGAGTTTCTTGATCGGCATCGTCATTGGCCAGCAGGGCGCGGTTCAACTGCAGCAGTTCGGGGCGGAAGTTTACACGATCAACCTGATCGGGCGGATCACGCTGCGTGAGTTAGGCACTCTGATGACTGCGATCATGGTCGCGGGCCGCTCGGGCTCGGCCTTTGCCGCTCAGATCGGGACGATGAAGCTGACCGAGGAGGTCGACGCGATGCGCACCATCGGCGTCTCACCGATCGAGGCCCTGGTCGTGCCGCGCATGCTTGCTGCGGTCATCATGATGCCGTTGCTGGCCTTTTATGCGATGCTGATGTCGTTGATCGGGGGGGGCATCTATGTTTGGATCGACTTGGGCATCCCTCCGCTCACCTATGTTGAACGGTTGCAGGAGGTCGTCCCGATCCGCGATCTTTGGGTCGGACTGATCAAGGCGCCGGTATTCGGTTTCATCATCGCTCTGACCGGCTGCTTCCAGGGGATGTTGGTCGAAGGCGACTCCGAACAGGTCGGAATCCGCACCACTGCGGCAGTGGTCCAGGCAATCTTCATAGTCATTGTGCTTGACGCCATATTCGCCGTCTTTTTCTCCCAGGTCGGTTGGGCATGAGCGATCGCGACACGATCATCACCGTCCGGGGCCTCCGCAACAGCTTTGGCGAACAGGTCATTCATGAGGGCCTCGATCTCGACGTGCGTCGTGGTGAGATCCTCGGCGTTGTCGGCGGCTCGGGGACCGGCAAATCGGTGCTGATGCGCTCGGTCATTGGGCTTCAGACGCCCGACCGCGGCGAAATCCGCGTGCTTGGCGAGAATATGATCGGCCGGGAGGAGGATGAGGCCAAGAACATCCGCCGCCGCTGGGGCGTGTTGTTTCAGGCGGGAGCCCTCTTTTCGACGCTGACTGTGGCCGAGAATGTCGAGGTGCCGATCCGGGAATATTTCCCCTACATCAAGGAGCCGCTGCTCGACGAGATCGCCAGCTACAAGATCGCCATGTCGGGCCTGCCGGCCAACGCCGGCCCCAAATATCCCTCGGAGCTGTCGGGTGGCATGCGCAAGCGCGCCGGCCTCGCACGGGCATTGGCGCTCGACCCGGAGCTCTTGTTCCTGGACGAGCCCACCGCCGGCCTCGATCCGATCGGGGCGGCCGGCTTCGATGAGCTCATCGTCCAGCTCCAGAAACGGCTCGAGCTGACGGTATTCCTGATCACGCATGACCTCGACACGCTCTACGCGATCTGCGACCGGGTAGCGGTGCTCGCGGATCGCAAGGTCATTGCGGTCGGAACGATTCCGGAACTATTGGCTTTGGACCATCCTTGGATACAAGAATATTTTAACGGGCCGCGCGGACGCGCTGCGGCTCTGGGCCACGAGGAACAGGCGGCGCACGACTGATGGAAACACGCTCGAACTATGTGCTGGTCGGCAGCGTGACCCTGGCCCTGCTGGTCGGGCTGCTGGTGTTCATCGTCTGGCTGGCCGGCCTGTCCAACGCGGCGACCAAATGCTTCGACATTTACTTCAGCCAGGGCGTCGGCGGCCTCAACAAGGGCTCGTCGGTCAATTTCCAAGGCGTGCCCGTCGGCCAGATCGAGAAGATTAGCCTGCTGCCCGACCGGCCAGAGTTCGTCTGGGTACGGGTCGAGGTCGACGCCGAAACGCCGGTGCTTCAGGGTACCACCGCCCAGATCAAGGGCGTCGGCTTCACCGGCGTCAGCGAGATCGCGCTCGAGGGCGCGGTCAAGGGCGGACGGCCGCTGACCCAAATCGGGCCGCAGGGCTGCCCGGTCATCCCGGCCAGCTCGGGCGGACTAGGTGCACTGCTCAATTCGGCGCCCGAGCTGATCGATCGCATTCAGCGGCTGACCGAGCGGCTGACCGAGCTCTTGAGCGACCGCAACCAGAATTCGATTTCCAACATCCTCGACAATGTCGAGCGGACCAGCGCGGTACTGGCGGAGCGTGCGCCCGACCTGGCTGAAGCGATCGCCGACGCGCGACTCGCCGCCCGCAATGCTGGCATCGCCGCGCAGCGCGTCGGCATGCTGGCCGACAGCACCAACCAGCTGGTCAACGAGCAGGGCAAGCCCGCCGCAGAGGATCTGCGCAAGGCGATCGCGGCTGCCCAGCGCTCGGCCGAGAATCTGGATGCGATGGTCGCCGACGCCCGGCCGGGCGTGCAGAATTTCAGCAAGAACACGCTGCCTGAAGTGAACCGGCTGGTCCGCGACCTCCGCGATCTGTCGACCTCGCTGCAGGGCTTCACGCAGCGGCTCGACGAAGGCGGCGTGGGCGGCGCGCTCGGTCCGCAGAAACTGCCCGATTACAAACCGGGGAAGAAACAATGAGCCCAATGTTGCGTCTCGTCGCGCCGGTGGCGCTGGCCCTGGCCCTTAGCGCCTGCATGGGCGGATTGCTGGGCGGCGGCGCCAAGACTCCGTCCTGGCTGCTGACCTTGACGCCGCAGGCGCCAGCCCCGGCAAGCATCGCCCGGACAGCTGCGCCAGGAGAAGCCGTGACGATCGAGCTGCCGGTCGTTCCCAGGGAAATCCGAAACAATCGCGTTCCGGTGCACTCGGGCCCGATCGCGATTGCCTATGTGCAGGACCTCACCTGGGTCGATACGCCGGACAAGCTGTTCCAGGACCTGTTGTCCGAAACCGTCACACGGACGACCAACCGGGTCGTGCTCGATCCCAATCAATCAACGCTCGATCCGGGCGTGACGGTAACGGGCAACATGTCGCGCTTTGGTTATGATGCGCAGGAAGGCATGGTGGTGGTCCGCTATGATGCGGCGATGACCCGCGCCGGTGGGACCGCCGTTGCCACCCGCCGCTTCGAAGCCCGCGAACCGGCAGATGGCACTGCGTCAAGTGTCGCCCCGGCCATCAATGCGGCTGCGAACCGCGTGGCAATCGAAGTGGCGCAATGGGTCGGTGGTTAAGCCAGGCTCTTGGAGGTCTGTTCGAATACATCCTTTGAAAGCCCAGGCGTTCTGACGATCCGCTCCAGCTCGGCGCGCATCAATTGCGCCCGGTCCGGCTCGAAGCGGCGCCACCTGCCGAGCGACGGTACCTGGCGCGCGGCGACCTGCGGGTTCAGCCGATCGACCTCCAGGATCATGTCGGCGAGGAAGCGGTAGCCGCGGCCCGACGCATGGTGGAACGCCCACTGGTTGGCCGCGAAATGGCTCACCAGCGCACGCCAGCGGTTGGGATTCTTGATGGTGAAATCGGCATGGCGCGCCAGCTGCTCGACGACGTCGACGGTGTCCGGCCGCTGCGCCGCCGCCTGCAGCGCGAACCATTTGTCGAGCACCAGGCTGTCGTCCCGGTAGCGCCGGTAGAAATCGGCGAAAGCCGCTTCGCGCTCCGGTGCGTCGAGGCTGGTCAGCACTGACAGCGCACCCTGGCGGTCCGTCATATTGTCGGCGGCATCATATTGCGACTTGGCCAGGGCCGCGCCGCGGGCCGGATCGCCGCCGGACAGCAGCCACAGAGCGACGCTCTTCAGTCTGCGAATACCCTTGGCGGACGGTGAAAGGTCGTCACCCCCTACACTGGCAGACTGGGCCTGCGCCAACTCGCTGGCCAGTTCGTCGCCGGTGGCGCGGCGCAGCGCCTCGCGACTGCGGTGGATCGCATCGGGGTCGACCAGCTTCATCCGGTCGCCGATCAGCCCTTCGCTCGGCAACGACAGCGCCTCGCTCTTGAAGGCCGGATCGAGTGCGTTTGACCGCAATGTCCCGCGCATCGCGGCGATTACCGCTGCGGAATCGGCCGGCCCGCCGCGGGTGCCCTCGATCAGCGCCCGGTACATCATTTCCTGCAGCGCCTCGTACCGGGCGAAGGGGTTGGGATCGACCTCGGCCAGCCGTTCCAGCTCTCCCGGCTGGCGCTCCACCTCGAGCAGGATCGGCGCCGAGAAATCGCGATTGATCGACAGCAAGGGTGGCTCGTCGATGGCGAAGAAGCTGATGCTCGACTCCGCCTGGTCGAGCAGGATCAGACGCTCCTCCCCGATCGTCTCGCCGCTATCGCGTCCGATCAGCGCGGTCTTCAGCGGCAATACCATCGGCAGCTGGTTTGCGTGGCCGGGGGTGCCGGGAATGGCCTGGCTGAGATGCAGCGTCGCCGATCCCGAGACCGGGTCATGCTCGAGCCTGGCCGAAACCTTGGGCGTCCCCGCCTGGCTGTACCACCGACGGAACTGGCTGAGGTCGACGCCGCTGGCGTCTTCCATCGCCTTGACGAAATCCTCGCAGGTCGCGGCCTGGCCGTCGTGCCGTTCGAAATAGAGGTCGCTCCCCTTGCGGAATGCCTCCGGGCCAAGGATCGTCCGCATCATCCGGATCACTTCGGCGCCCTTATTGTACACCGTCGCCGTGTAGAAATTGGTGATCTCGATATAGGATTCCGGGCGGACCGGATGGGCCAGCGGCCCCGCGTCCTCGGGAAATTGCGCGGCGCGGAGCAGGCGCACATCATCGATCCGCTTGACCGCTTCGCTGCCCATGTCTCCCGAGAAACTCTGGTCGCGGAAGACGGTGAAGCCTTCCTTGAGGCTCAGCTGGAACCAGTCCCGGCAGGTGACCCGATCGCCCGACCAGTTGTGGAAATATTCGTGAGCGACCACCCCGGCGATATTGTCGAAGTCGATGTCGGTCGCCGTGTCCTGGTCGGCCAGGATGTAGCGCGAATTGAAGATGTTGAGCCCCTTGTTCTCCATCGCGCCAAAGTTGAAGTCGTCGACTGCGACGATGTTGAACAAGTCGAGGTCATATTCGCGACCATAGGCTTCTTCGTCCCAGCGCATGGCCTGCTTGAGGCTTGCCATCGCACGGGCCGTCTTCGGCAGGTCCCGCTCGCGCACCCAGATGGCGAGCTCGACCTCGCGCCCGCTCATCGTGGTGAAGCGGTCGCGGTTGGGCTCCAAGTCGCCGGCAACCAGGGCGAACAGATAGCTGGGTTTGGGGAAAGGATCTTCCCAGTCGGCCCAGTGCGTACCGTTCGCACCTTCGCCACTGTCGACCAGATTGCCGTTGGCGAGGAGGATCGGAAAGCGCGCCTTGTCGGCGCTCATCCGCACCTTGTAGCGCGACAGCACATCGGGGCGGTCCGGGTGGAAGGTGATGCGGCGGAAACCCTCGCTCTCGCACTGGGTGCAGAGAAGACCTCCCGAAGCATAGAGGCCCATCAGCTTGCTGTTGGCCGACGGGGAAATCTCGACTTCGGTCTCGACCGTCGCCGCGTCGGCGGTCATTTCGATGACCAGCATGTCGCCGTCCATCGTCCAGCCCGCCTCGTCTCCGTCAACGCGGACGCCAAGCGGCTTCAGCTCGTCCCCAGCCAGCTTGAGCGGTCGATCATGGTCGCCGTTGCGGGTTACTCGGAGGGTCGAACGGACCCGCGTTTGCGCCGGATCGAGGTCCAGTTCCAATGCGATCTCGGGCACCAGCCAGTCGGGTTCCCGATAATCCTTGCGATGAATGGCGACATGTTCCGGCGCGGCCGGGGCTTCGGGTTGCTCAAGGACGTCGGTCATATGGGTCTAGCTAGGCGGCGTCGGGCGCAGTCACAAGCGTCGGTCGCCGCCGCCCGGCGAGCGCGAGGAGCATTCCGCCGAGCGACAGCACCGCCCCGGCAATCGCCAGCGGGCTCCAGCGATAGCCCTCAAACAGGGTCGACAGGCTCATGGCGATTATCGGCACCATCACGCTCGAATAGGCCGCCTTGCCCGGCCCGATTTTGCGCACCACCGGAAAATAGAGGGCGAAGCACAGCACCGAACCGAACAGGGCGAGGTAAAGCACGCCGGCCCAATAGCCGAGCCGCGCCTCGGCCACCGGCGGCCCGGCGACCGCGAATGCAAGGCAGACATCGATGACCGCGCCAATCGCCATCGACCAGGCGAGCAGCGCCAGCAGCGGATGGCGACGCGCTTCCTTGCCGGCCTGGTAGACGTTGGCCGCCGACGCGCCGAGCAGCCCGGCAAGGGTGAACGCCAAGCCGATAGCGATGTCCCTGCCAGTCAGGGGGCTGGAGCGCAGTTCGTGGACGAACAGCAAGGCGACACCCGCGACCGCCACCAGCCCGGCCCAAAGGAACCGGGCGTTGGGCTTCTGCCCTAGGAAAACCCAGGCCAGCAGGCTGTTGGGGATGAGCAGCAGCGCGAATACGGTTGCGACCACGCCCGAGGTGATGAACCGCTCGGCCACATAGACGCTGTTGAAGTTGATGCTGAACTGGGTGATGCCCAGTACCAGCGCCGCCAGCAATCCGCCGCGGTCGATCTTGAGCGACTGGCCCTGCCATTTGGCGAGCATTGCCATGGCAATGGCGGCGATGGTGAAGCGATAGGCGACCGACCATTGCGGCGGCACCGTGCCGATCTGGTCGCGGATCACGATCCAGGTCGATCCCCACACGGCGGTGAAGATGATGAACGGGACGATGATCGACGCGTCGATGCGCGTCGCACTGACGTCGGTCCGATTCATAGGGCCCGGATTGCCGCGGCCAACATGCCGACCGCGTCCAGGTCCTGGTCCCAGCTCGTCACGAACCGCACCTCATCCGGCCCCCAATCGTAGAAGTCGTAGCCTTCCGATCGGAGGGCGGCGGCCTCCTCGGCGGTCATCCGCACGAACAGCTCATTGGCTTCGACCGGGTAAACCAGCCGCTCGGGACCGGCGGCGTCCGCCAGCGCCGCAGCCGCGGCATTGGCGGCGCGGGCGTTGGCCAGCCACAGTTCATCCTCGAGCATCGCCAATATCTGTGCGGCGAGGTAGCGGCCCTTGGACAGCAAATGCCCGGCCCGTTTCCTTAGGCGCGGCACCACCTCCGCCTTGGCCGGATCGAAGAAGATCAGCGCCTCGGCATTCATCCCGCCGTTCTTGACGAAGCCGAATGACAGCACATCGACGCCCGCCCGCCAGGTCACTTCGGCAGGATCGGCGCCGGTGAAGGCAATCGCATTGGCGAAGCGCGCCCCGTCCATGTGGAAGCCAAGGCCGCGCCTTTTTGAGACCTCGCCCAACGCAGCGACCTCATCGGGCCGGTAGCTGAGGCCATATTCGGTGGCGTTGGTGATCGACAGTGCAGAAGGCTGGACCTGGTGCACATCCGCCCGAACGCGGTCGCAGGCCTCCTCAACGATATCCGGCGACAGCTTTGCACCGTACCCCGGCAGCAGGGCCAGCTTGGCGCCATGGGTAAAGAAGCCCGGTGCGCCCGCCTCGTCGACCTCGATATGGGCCACTTCGTGACACAAGATTGCGCCGTGGGGCGGGCAGAGCGTCGCGAGCCCGAGGCAATTGGCGGCGGTCCCGGTCGTCACCCACAGGGCACGCACCGGCGTACCGAACAGGTCGGAAAAGGCGCCGTCGAGCCGCTCCGACCGCTCATCCCCATCATAGGCGGTATCAAGCCTGTTGGCAGCGCTCAGTGCCTCCAGCACCTCGGGGCAGGCGGCGGCTGCATTGTCGGAGAAGAAGCGCATCGCCGGGACGCATGGCGGCGCGCAGCGAGCGCGTCAATGTGAGCTTTACACCCGCAGGTGATCGAGCACGAGCGGCAGCATTATTTGCGCAGCTCGCTCGGCGGCATCGGGCTCGGGCCCGAATGCCCCGTCGATCGCGAGACGGGCAAAGCCGTGGACGATCGACCAGGCCGCAGTCGACGGCGCCAATGCTGGATCAAGGGGCCCGGAATGCGGCGCGCCCGGTCCGCGCGTTGCAGAATCGAGCAGCTCCCATGCGCGATTTCCGGCCTCGCTGAGTTGCGGATCCTCATTGTCCAGCAAAGCCTTCCGCCACATCAGGTCGAAGCGGGCCGAACGGTCGAGCGCAAAGGCCACATAGGCCAACCCCTGAGCCTTGATCCGGGCTTCGCGCTGAGGCCCGGCGGCGGCGGTGGCCGCTTCGAGCGCATCCGCCAGATCGGCGAAGGCCTGCGCGGCGATCGCGGTCAGCAGGCCGCGCACATCCTTGAAATGATGCGCCGGCGCCGCCGGCGAGACGCCGGCCCGGCGGGCCGTTTCGCGCAGCGAGAATCGGTCGAGACCGCGCTCGGCGATCACCGCCTCCGCGGCAGCGATCAGCGCCGGGCGAAGCGCGCCATGATGATAGGCGCGCCCTTCTGAAGCCTTAGACTTGACACTGTTAAGATCATCGATCATAAGTCATCTTAACATTGTTAAGTTAAGGTGCGCAAGCGATGATCGACCCTGCATTGGCTTTCAACCTGGGCGGTAAGCTGGCCATGCTAGGCTGGCTTGGCCTGATCGCCTCTCTGTTCCTCGCCGGTGCCCGTCCCGCCGCACAAATTGCGGCGCGGCTCGCCGTTCCTGCGCTCCTGGCCATCGCTTACGGGCTGTTGATCTGGACCGGCTTCGACGAAGCTCGAGGCGGCGGCTTCGGTTCGATCGCCGAGGTCCGCGCCCTGTTCGCCAGCGACAGCGCCCTGGTTGCCGGCTGGCTCCATTATCTCGCCTTCGACCTGTTCGTCGGCAGCTGGATCGTCGCCGATGGCATCAAGTGGCGCATTCCCGTGCTGCTGATCCTCCCATGCCTGCCGCTAACCTTCCTGTTCGGTCCGCTCGGGCTGCTGCTGTTCATCCTGCTGCGCCTCGCTTTCCGGCGCCGCGAAACTACGGAGGCCCTCTAATGGCTACTCGTCCGCTCGCCTTCCCGGGCTCCTCCCGGTGGATCCCGGCCGAACTTTTCGTAAGGCAGGGAACCTTGGGGATGTACGGCATCGCCACCCTGCTCTTGGCGGTGGTTGCCGTCTTCCTGCAGACCGTGGACCCGCGCGTGCTGGACAGCGGCGTCAACATCTGGGTCAAGCCGGCCAAATTCTTCAGCTCGGTCGGCATCTTCGCCCTCACCGCCGCCTGGTTCTTCGGCTATGTCCGGCCGGAGCGGAGAAATTCGCGCATGATGCGCTCGACCGTCGCGGTGCTGATCGCATCCGGCACGTTCGAACTCGCCTGGATCAGCTGGCAGGCCGCGAATGGTCTCGAATCCCACTTCAACAACGACACGCCATTCTACTCGATCATGTATTCCCTGATGGGCCTCGGCGCGGTGCTGCTGGTCGGCACCACGCTGCCGCTGGCATGGGAGATCGCCCGGCGGCCGGCCCAGCATCTTCGCCGCGACTTCGTCGCCGCGGTCGTCATCGGCCTGTTGCTGACGTTCCTGCTCGGCGGCGTCCTCGGCGGCTATATGAGCTCCCAGGCCGGGCACTCCGTCGGAGCGGAAGGTGGCCGCACCTTCTTCTTCGGCTGGAACCGCAAGGGGGGCGATCTCAGGATCGCGCACTTCCTCGGCATTCACGCCGAGCAGGCGATTCCGATCCTCGGCGCGCTGGCAGCCGAAGCCGGGCTGGGACAGCGTGCCCGCTGGGCGGCGTTGATCGCCGGGGCCGCAGCCTATGTCGTGCTGACGCTGACCATCTTTGCTCAGGCGGTCGCCGGACGGCCATTGTTTCCAATGTAGGAGCTGCCTCCGGCGGATCATTTGAAATCGCCTGTCCCCCGGAGTGATCGAGCAAGCGCTGCCGGGGGCATCGCGGCGCAGATCAGCGGCGTATGATTTCCGTCCGCGAATGTCCCCCGGACATTCGCCGGGCGGAAATGGTGCTGCCGGTGAGGATTGAACTCACGACCTCAGCCTTACCAAGGATGCGCTCTACCACTGAGCTACGGCAGCATGTCGGAAGGACGCGGCCTAATGGCTGAGCGCTTCGCCCCCGTCAACCCGCTTGCGGCGGCGAACCGGCAATATTACCGCGACCCCATGGCAAAGGACGACAAGGCCGAGCGGCTGGCCGCGGCGCTGCGCGAGAATCTGAAGCGCCGCAAGGCGCAGGCTCGTGAGGCTCAGAAGAAGGACCCGACCCAGCCGGCCAAGGAATAGCCGAGGTCGAGCCCGCGGTTGACTGCTGCCCGCGGTCCCAAAATGTACAGCCAGGCGAGCGCCCAGCCCAATGCCACCAGCCCTAGCGGCTTAGCGGCGCGCATTGCCTTTCGAGCCATGCCTTGTCCTCCCCTTCCAGCTGCGGCCCGATCAGCGCCAGCACCTTGGCATGATAGTCGTTTAGCCAGCTCAATTCATGATCCGACAACATCGAAACGTCGACCAGCCGCTTCTCGATTGGCACATAGGTCAAAGTCTCGAAGCCGAGCGTGTCCTTGTCGGCGCCTGGGACTGGCTTGTCGACCACCAGCACGAGGTTCTCGATGCGGATGCCGTATTCGCCCTGCTTGTAATAGCCGGGCTCGTTGGAAATGATCATGCCGGCTTGCAGCGGCTCGTCGCCGCCCGATTGCGAGCTGCCGACCGGAGCGATCCGCTGCGGTCCCTCGTGCACCGCCAGGAAGGAGCCTACGCCATGGCCGGTGCCATGGGCAAAGTCGCAGCCAACTTCCCACAGTGGCCGTCGGGCGAAGCTGTCGAGCTGCGACCCGCGCGTTCCCTTGGGGAAGATCGCGGTAGCGATGGCGATGTGGCCCTGCAGCACGCGGGTGAAACGGTCGATCATTTCCGTGGTCGGCTCGCCGATCGGCACCGTGCGGGTGATGTCGGTGGTGCCGTCCTGATACTGGCCGCCCGAATCCACCAGGTAGAGCGTGCCGGGCGTGAACGGCAGGTTCGATTCCGTCGTGCCCTTGTAATGCGGCAGCGCACCATTGGGGCCGAATGCCGAAATGGTGTCGAAGCTCAGATCCTTGAGCCCGCCCAGTTGCTGGCGCAGGCCGAGGAGCTTC
Source organism: Pseudomonadota bacterium (assembly GCA_030773115.1). GTDB lineage: Bacteria > Pseudomonadota > Alphaproteobacteria > Sphingomonadales > Sphingomonadaceae > Sphingomicrobium. The sequence goes on along the minus strand of JALYNQ010000054.1, from coordinate 66,082 downwards.
TCCGCGGCAATAATCTCGTCAACGCCGCCCTTGGGCGTCTCTTCCTCGATCCACTTAAGGAAGCGCGACACCGCCGCCCCGTCGCGAACATGCGCGGCCTTCTGGCCAGCGATCTCGACCGGGTTCTTGACGGCCTTGGGCAGCACGGCAGGGTCGCGGCGGCTGAGAATGCGGGCACCGCCCTGCTCCAGCGCCTGGCTGATTGCGGCGACCGAAAGCTCCGGGTCGACTGCGACCAGCTTGCCGCCAAGCGATTTCAGATACGGTTCGAACTGGTGGCGCTCGTGCAGCCGGACGCCGTTGCCAAGGTGGGCGCGGACATCCTCGCCGACCTTTTCGCCGTCGACGAACAGGTCCGCTGTGCCATCGGCGTGGACCAGCGCGAAGGCCAGCGCGACCGGCGTGTGGGTGACGTCCGCGCCACGCACGTTGAAGGTCCAGGCAATCGAATCAAGCGCCGCCAGGACCGCCGCGTCGGCGCCTTCCTGGGCCAGCCAGTCGGCCATCTCGTGCCGCTTTTCGGCTGAGCCCTTGCCGGCATATTCGTCCGGCTGAACTGTCAGCCGCGCCTTGCTTGGCTCCGGCCGGTCGGCCCATACCGCATCGATCGGGTTGCGGCTGACCGCGACCAGCTCCGCACCCTTGGCCGCAAGCTGCGCGGTGGCCTGCTTGACCCAGTCGGCCGTGTGCAGCCAGGGATCGTAGCCTATCCGGGCGCCGTCCCGCGCATTCTCCTTCAGCCATTTCGAGACGCTGGTCTCCGGCACCGACTGATAGCTCCATTCGGTCGGGCTGACCTGCTGGCGGACCTGGATCGTATAGCGGCCGTCGGTGAAGATTGCCGCCTCCTCGGGCAGCACCACAGCCGTTCCGGCCGATCCCTGGAACCCGGTCAGCCAGGCGAGGCGCTGGGCGTAGCTGCCGACATATTCGCTCATATGCTCATCGGTCAGGGGCACGACGAACCCGTCGAGGCGATCGCGCTTCAGTTGGTCGCGGAGGGCGGCGAGGCGGTCAGCATATGAGGACATCTAGGCACCATTATTTCTGAAATTGGATGAATCGGGCAACCCCTAGCGCCCTTTTGCGCTGGACGCGACGGCTCCGCGTTGCTTGATGGGAAATGATGAACAAAGTCCCCAATCTCCCCGCACCGCCCCGCGCTGAGCAGCGCCCCTTCAGCTACGAGCGCCATGGCGTGACGGTCGACGACCCCTGGGCCTGGCTGAGGGATCAAAATTATCCGGACGTCCAGGACGAGGATGTACTGTCCTACCTCAAAGCCGAGAATGCCTATTTCGAAGCGGCGATGGCGCCGCACAAGGCGCTGACCGACCAGCTGTTCGAGGAGATGAAGGGCCGCATCAAGGAGGATGACAGCTCGGTCCCGATCAAGGACGGAGACTGGCTCTACTGGTGGGCATTCAAGCCGGGGACTCAGTACCGGGACTGGTACCGCCGGCCAGCCACCGGTGGCGAAGAGGCGCTGATCTACAGCGAAAATGCCGAAGCCGAGGGCAGGGAATATTATCGGCTCGGCGCCTTCGCGGTCAGCCCCGACGGCAAGCTGCTGGCGACCCTGGTAGATGACGACGGATCCGAGCGGTTCAAGCTGGTCGTCCGCGACCTGGCCACCGGCCAGGACATCGAGACGGTCACCAGGGTTGGCATCGGCAACCCGGTGTGGACCAGCGACAGCAAAGGCATCGTCTTCACCGAGGTCAACGACCAATGGCGCAGCTACCGCGCCCAATATCACCGCATCGGCGACGATCCGGCCAATGCAGCCACGCTGTACGAAGAGAAGGATGACATCGCCTTCTCGGTGGGCGCAGCCCGTTCGACCGACGACAGTTTGATCTTCATCTCGACCGGCAACAATTCCTCGAACGAGATTCGCTTCGTCCCGGCCGACGATCCTGCCTCGCCGCTGGCGCTGATCACGCCGCGCCGGCCCGAGATCCAGTATGAGGCCGACGCCGCGCACGGCAAGCTGTGGATCCTGACCAACGACCATCACGTCAATTTCCGCATCGTCACCGCGGATCCGGCAAAGCCGAGTGAGTGGGAGGAGCTGATTGCGGGCAGTGACCGCACCTACCTCCGCGGACTCACCAGCCACCGCGACCATCTGTTGATCACCAGCCGGGTCGACGGCCTCGACCAGCTGGTGCTGCGCGACTACGTCAGCGGCGATCGGGAGCGCATTCCGTTCGAGGAGGCGAGCTACAGCGCCAGTTTCGCCGGAAATCCGGAATATGCGCCCGACAGCTATCGCCTCGGCTATTCGTCGATGGTCACGCCGGCGACGGTCTATGACTATCATGCCGCCGGACAGCGGCTCGACGTCCGCAAGGTCCAGGAAATCCCCTCGGGCTATGATGCGAGCCAATATGTCACCGAGCGGCTGACGTTCACCGCCCGCGACGGCGCCAGAGTTCCGGTTTCGGTCCTGCGCCGCCGGGACTTTGCCAAGGACGGATCGGGCAAACTGTTCGTCTATGGCTATGGCGCCTACGGCTACGCCGTCCCGCCGGCCTTCTCGACCTCGCGTCTCAGCCTGGTCGACCGCGGTTTCGCCTTCGCCATCGCCCATATCCGCGGCGGCGACGATCTCGGCTACCAATGGTTCCTCGACGGCAAGCTCAAGCGGCGGACCAACAGCTTCAATGACTTCGTCGATGTAACGAGGGGCTTGGTCGCGGAACGCTATGCCAAGGCCGGGCGGGTCGCGGCGCAGGGCGGATCGGCCGGAGGCGAGTTGATGGGCGCCGTCGTCAACCAGGCGGGGGAGCTCTATGGCGCGGTGGTCGCCGACGTCCCGTTCGTCGATGTCCTGAACACCATGCTCGACGACACGCTGCCGCTGACCCCCGGCGAATGGACCGAGTGGGGCAATCCGATCGAGGACGAGGAGGCGTTCCATCTGATCCGCAGCTACTCGCCCTACGACAATGTCGCGGCCAGGGCCTACCCGGCGATGCTGATCACCGGCGGGCTGACCGACCCGCGGGTCACCTATTGGGAGCCGGCCAAATGGACCGCTCGGCTGCGGGCGACCAAGACCGACGACAATCTGCTGCTGATGAAGATGAACATGGGCGCGGGCCATGGCGGCAAGTCGGGCCGCTGGAACTCGCTATATGAAGTGGCGGAGGCCTATACTTTCATCCTGACACAGATCGCGGACTGAGATGAAAAGGGGCCGGTGTCGACCGGCCCCTTCATGTTGTTCAAGCATTAGCTCGAACTAGTCGCACCGGACATTGCCTTTGTCGATCGACCGGCCGACCAATGCTCCGGCAGCGCCACCGATGATCGTACGCACGGTTTTCGATCCGCCGACGTTGATCTGGTTGCCAAGCAGGGCGCCGACGCCAGCGCCGACAATCAGGCCGGTCGTACCGTCATTGCGGCGGCAATAGTAGCGGTTGTCTGCACCCCGATAAATGGTGTCGCCGTAGCCGATCGCGCGGTCGTCATAGTAACGGCCATCGCGATAGTAGCGGTCGGCATAATAGGTCGCGCCAGGGGCGTCGTAGCCGTAGTCGCCATCATAGCCATTGCCACCATTGTAGCCATAGTGACTGGCATAGCGGCGGTGGTCGCGGCGATTCTCACGCACTTCGCGGTTGATTTCGCGGCGGCACTCCTTGAGTTCCCGCCGATATTCGCGGCGGCTGTCGGCGCGGCGCAGTTCGCGGTCGCACTCGCGCTGCTCCTGGCGGACGTCGCGGCGGCCATGGTCGAGCGCCAGCGCCGGGGTGGGCATCGCCATCGGGGCCATGGTGGCAACGGCCGAAGCAGCGATCAGAAAGCTTTTCATGTCTCAGGTCCTTCACTTCCGGGCCCGATGGATGCCGGGTCCTTGGAAATGAAGCTGGTCGATTCGCGCTGAACGGATTCTGAGGCCGCCGTTCATCCGCCAGAAGGGTAGTTACGGACTCGTAATCTCCCGTTTATCCGGACTGGGCCTCCACCGGATTTAACAGCGCAGCACGGAACCGTCCCACCACTTGCGCTGGCAATCCCCGTTGCGCATCAGCCAGGCCGGATGGCTGCGGTTCGGCCGTTCGTGCCACCAGTCGTTGAAGCTTTCCGCTCGCCAGGCGGAATCGCCCTGATAGTCGCGATCGTAGACAATGACCGTATCGGTGCCGCGCAGCCGGCGCCGGTCGCGCCGGTCGCGCCGGTCGTCCCGGTCGTCGCGGCCGAAACCAAAGTGGAAGCCGGAGCCGTCGAAAAAGGAACCGCCGCCGGAAACGAAGACGGATCTCGGGCTATCCTCGGCCGAGGCGGGGGCGGCGGGCAGGGCGACGGCGGCAAGCGGAGCCGCGGCGAAAGCCAAGAATGCACGCATGAGCTCACTCCTTCATCCTCCCCTCCGGCTCAGAGGAAACGCCGGGCTAAGCATCTCGTTCATTGTCCCTTACTCCAGCAAAAGGACGGTAACCGGGCGGTTACCATGGGCGTGGTACTGGCGCGCGCGTGAGCGAGCATTGGAATCCGGATGGCGAGATCGCGCGCTGGACCGGCGCGGACGATCTTGCGCGGCCTGGGAAGCGGTCATGGCCGGAGGGCGCCACGGCCGGGCTGGTGCTGGTCGCCGCTGGCTGTCTCGCGCTTGGGCTGGTCCTCTACCAGTTTGCCGGCCCCCGCGACGTGGTTGAGGAGGTGGCGCGGCGATAACTGCGGCTGGGCCGTCACGTCCCCGTGATCCGAACAGCAAAGCTTGACTATCAAACCCGATGATGGCTCTCCTAACGTGCTCGGTCGCTGGGGATACCATGCAAGTGCCGAGCATTTCTCTGATCGTAGCCAGCTTGTCGCTGCTCGCCGCCGCGGGCTGCGCGATAAATCTGCAATTTGCCCGGCGACCATCCCGTATTGCCCGCACCGGCGTCGGGATGGGCTTGGGCATCGCGCTCATTGCACTTGGCGCGACCGTGACTTGATGAACCGGAGAATGCGGGAGAACCCCGAGGTGACCGAGACTTTCACCGCATGGTAACCGCTTCGGCTTAGACCGGCGGGATGGCCGGTTCGTCCAAAGCTGGAAAGCAATCCGTCAACCTGGCGTCGTCCGGCGTCAAGGTGTCCCGCATCCGCCGCGATCCGCCGCCGGCGGTGAAAGAGAAGATTGTCGACCTGAAGGAGCGCGAGCGGTGGGAGGTGACCGTCGGCGTCCTGGCCTTCGCGCTGGCCATCTTCGTCATCATGCTCGGCTTCGGCAGCTACTCGGGTTGGTCGCCCCGGCAATATACGCTGGAGCTGAACGCGGCCGAATAGTTGCCGCAGGACTTGCCGGGAATGTCCTGGTCGGTGACCGGGAGCGAATGCGGCGAAGTTGATGAAGTTGATGGTGTGGCGATGAATCTCGGCAGATGCTGATGCCCTTCCTCAGCGCGGACAACCCATTGAAACGGCGCAATTAAATCCGGGGCAACTATGCCGCTGTCGCTGGTTGGAGCTTCCGGCGAAAGGTGACAACTGCCGGGCGATCGCTCCCATGGCATATCGATGGATTGAAAGAGCCGAGCGGCGTGTGCAGTGCCGAGTCTTGCCCAGCGTGGCAGCCGAAATCCAACATTGGAAGCAAATAGGATTTTCCGCGGGCGCGCGGCGGTTAACCATGTTAATGAAGTGGCAGCGGGAAGGGGGCTTTCCATGCCGTATCGCAACGCGCCCTATTATGTCCTGATCTGCATCGCGGTGATCGTCGCGGGTTTCTGGCCGAGCTACTTCGCCGCGGGCGAGAGCGTCCCGTGGCAGTTCCATGCCCATGGCATCGCCGCCAGCATCTGGGTGCTGATGGTCCTCGCCCAGAGCTGGACGGTGCACAAGGAGCAGCTGCCTCTGCACCGCGCGGTCGGCAAGTCGAGCCTGATCCTGTTCCCCTTCCTGATCGCCGGGCTGGCGGCGATCATCGACCTGACCGCCAAGGGTTTCGTCTCGGGCGAAGGGCTGACGCGGCAGTTGTTCGGCGGCCAGTTCCTGATCGGCCTGGCGCTGGCGATCGCGGCCTATGTCACCCTTTATTACCGCGCGCTCAAATATCGGCGGAAGGTGTGGCTCCACTCCGGCTATATGCTGGCGACGCCGCTGATCCTGTTCGAATCGCCGTTTAGTCGGCTGATGTCGATGGTCTTGCCGCCCTTCGCGATCGAAGGGCCGCAGCATTTCGACCGGCTGATCCCGTCGATCCTGTGGGCGATGGCGGTGTCGCTCGCCATTATCGCCGCGATCTGGTTCGCCTATCGCGACAAGGCGAGCCCGTTCCTGGTCGCCGGCGCGTTCATCGTCGCTCAGATGCTGACCATGGGGCTGATGGCGGACAGCGCGGTGCTGGAGGCGATGCTGACGATGCTGGCAATGGTGCCAAGCGCGGTCGTGTGGCTGGCCGGGTTCGCGATCGGCGCCCTGACCAGCTGGGCGGGGTGGAATGCCGGGAAGCGGCCGGCGGTGACGATGGCGGCACAGGCGGCGTGAGCGAGGGCCCCGCCCCGATTAAGTTAGGTAACTGAAAACAAAGGGCGTACAGACGGGCCTTGGGCCGACGCCGTACTTTCCGGCGCTTCCGCCGATCTGGCGACGCCGTCCCGCGCGAAGCTTCGACGCTTTCGCGGCCAGAAAGGCAATCGACATGCGCAAGACCATGATCGCCGCGCTCGGCGCGGCCACGATGCTGTTCGCTTATCCGGCGGCGGCCCAGGATTTCCCGGTCAAGGGCGGGGACTATTGGACGGTCGCCGAAATCACGATCGATGACGGCCACTTCGGCGACTATGCCGACCATCTCGCCGGCCTCTACCGCAAGTCGGTCGATTTCCAGAAGTCCAAGGGCTGGATCAAGGCGTCCTACATCCTGGCCAACGTCAACAAGCGCGCGGGCGAGCCCGACCTGTACCTGGTGACGATCGCCGACCGCCCGACCACCCCGGCCGAGGACGAGCAGCGCGCCAAGGAAACCAACGCCTTCCTGCAGTCAAGCTCGCGCCAGGCCGACACGCAGAGCGGCGTACGGGCGAAGTATCGCCACCTCGGCGGCAACATGCTGCTGCAGGAGCAGGTGTACCGGAAGTAGGGTCTTTCCCGGGCGCCGTATGATGGCGCCCGGCAGTCCGAGAGACAGGTCTTCCTTAGCCGCAGCGCGGCTTGTGCTGATTGATGACCGGCCTCGTTTGGGAACCCGTGCCAATATAATTAGCGGGCGCGTCGATACAGTAACCCGACGGCGTTTCGGCGGGAATCAGTCGTACGCCGCCGCCCAGATCGACCGGAGTCGTCGGCTTGATCCCGGCCGGCGCAATCGCGGTTGTCGCTGAGGCCCCACGATTGGCCATCTCCGCGTCCAGGTAGCGGAAGAAATCATTGTAGGGCTCTGCCTGGCGGATCAGCTTGCCGTCGGTGAACGAGGTTCCGAAAATGCCGCGCGCCTTGGTTTCGTAGACCGTCAGGTTGAGCCGGACGAGTGAACCAGCCCCCGTGTCCTCGATCAGCAGCGATGCCTTCTGCGTGTACTTCTTTTTCCCGAAGCCCCAGAAGATGTTGTAGATCGTCTTGGCCTTGGCCTCGGTTGAGCCGCTGACCGTGCCGGATTCGCGATCCGCGTCGATGTCGACATAGCCGAGGGTCTGGAGCGTTCCCAGGACCGCATTGAAGGCAGTCTTGGCGTTGGCCGGATAGCGATGCGATTGCGCGGCCGCCAGCTGGACAGGTGTGGCTTCTGGCGGTTTCCCAGCGAATGCCGGCGAACTTACGATCATGACCGCGCAAGCGACCAATCCCCAACCGCGAACAACCGATTTCATGTGCCCCTCCCGTAACCACGCACTGGCGATTCGGCGCTAATCATCCTGTTGAATTTGCGTTAAACGTCAAGCGGTTGGGTGGGAGGGACTGTCAACGGCTCGCTTGAAGGGGCTGGACTGACGGGCGCGAGCGGCAGGATTATTGGCGGTGACGATGGGGGCGCCGCACATAGTCACCTTACTCCGGCCGGCGGATAGGGGTCAGCCGCGCCATGGTCATAGCTGTAGCTTTGCGACAGCCGGAAGCGGCCTTCGCCGGGCATCCACTGCCAAGCATGCATGTAGCGGGCGCCGCCGACCATCACCCAGCCGCCCTCCTTGCCGCGCCATTCATAGAAGGCGTGCGCGCCCTCTTCGAGCGCGCCCCAGTCGCCCATCCGGCGGATGATTCGCGTGCCCGGCACCGCCAGGCGCCGGTTCCTGTAGCCCGAATTCTTCCCGCCCGGAGCGCGCGCCGCGCATTGCTCCTTCAGGCTGGCGATGAAGCTCGCCCGGTCGGCGACCGCGAGCCCGCCCTTGTCGTGAAGCATCCGGAAGTCGGGCAGCAGGATGTCCTCGAGCGCGGCGGGATCGCAGCCTTCGAACCCGGCCCAGAATAGGGCCGCATCACGAGCGACGATCTGCTCGCTCAATTCGGCACCGTCCGGCATTGAGGGCGGCATGGCGGGAGCGGCGGCAACTTGGGCGGCGAGCAGGGCGAGGGCAAGCGTCAGCATCGCGATGGTCTTTCTGTTGCTGTAGCACACAACTAATACAGCAATACGGAGGAGGATCAATCGCCGCCGTTGTAGTGCGTCCGCTCCGTCAAGGCTCAACGCTGGATTGCTTCGCTGCGCTCGCAATGACAGGCTGGGGTCGTGGGGGGCATCTTCAATTCCCGTCGGCGCAAGCGGCTCAAGGGACTTGATGAGTTCCAGCGCCCGTACCCGCTAGGTCGCGTAAGATGGCCTGAAGATCGGGTCACGCTGCGCGGCGTTGCGAGGGAGACGATGGAGTGGCTGGGCAAGCTCCGGCCGTTCATCCTTGGTGCGATCCTGCTGACCATCTGGCCGGCGATGGACCCGGCGCTGGTCGAGCCGCCGGGCTTCCTCGCCACCGAGCCGGAGCGGGTGGACGAGCAGTTCACGCGCTGCGGGCCGGGGCGCGGCCATGCCTGCGTGATCGACGGCGACACGTTCAAGCTGGGCGACCGCAAGATCAGGATCATCGGGATCGACACGGCGGAGGTCGATGCGCGCTGCCCGGCCGAAGCCGTCCAGGCCGAAGCGGCGACGGCGGAGCTGCAACGGCTGCGCAACCAGGGACCATTCGAGATGGTCGGACGCATCGACGACCAGCAGGACCGCTACGGCCGCGACCTGCGAGCACTGCGCCGAACGCGGCCGGATGGCACGGCTCAGTCGATCGCAGAGGAGATGCGCACGAGTGGTGTGGCCCGGCGCTACTTCGGCGGATTCAGGAGCGGGTGGTGCTAATGCACAGCACCCGTATCCTACCTAACCGACCAGACGCCCTCGGCTGAGTAGTGCGGGCAACCGGGCCGGCCAAAGGCCTGCCAAATAACATCGAAGCCCGGTCGTAGGAGTGCCGTTATGTCTCCCGGACCACTGATGTCCTCAATGAACAGCTCAGGCAGTTCAATTCGATTAACTTGGCTCAAAATGAGGGTTTCAGAGCCGTATCTGCCCGGGGCCGCGAGGCTCCAAGCAGCCAGTCGGGTAACGCCGGCGTGCAAAATCGCGGATCCCGCAAGTCCCATATTTGCTAGGAACGTGAGAGCCGCTTGAGAGGCTTCCACAAAGAATCTTTCGGCACGCCCTGCAATGAACAGGTCTTGACCCTCATATTCGACGCCCACGTGGCTAAAAGACGAAATCGCTCCGACGCGGTGGACTTGGGAATAGCGCAAGGATGCCTCGTCTCGTCCCGGCGCAACGGCAAATCCATCGTAATTGTAAAAGGGTGAACCACCACCCCAACCCGGGAGAATAAGTTCACTCCATCTTTCGTGAGCAGCTTGCGGATCGATGACCTGTTTGCCATCGGCAGCAACCAGTGAGGCAACCCGCAGAACACCAACGGGACCACGTTCAATTTGCCGCCACGTATGATCCAGCGACAGATCATTTGCCCAAGCTTGCCGCAAACGGTCCAGTCGCTCGGCGCTCCGGTTGAAAGCTGATCTCAACTGATCGTAGCTAAGTTCGGCCACGTGCGTGCCGCTCCTTTGGACGAATTTACTGTGACCGTTGAATAGATATCGGTGTGGTGCATCAAAAGACTGAGGCACATCAACAACGAGAACATCACTCTCGCCCAATTTCAACGGCACAAATTGGACGCCGGCCACCCTTGGCTCGACGCCACTTTCCAGAGTCTGTGATAGCCTTCGCATCTCGCTATCCGGATCGGCCAAGTGCAGTCCGGCCAACGAATCTGCCTCCCCGGCCTTTTCTTTAATTCCAAATAGAATTGCCCCGCCGGACGCATTCGCCAGAGCGGATACGTCTTTCAAAAATTCAGATTTGCCGCGGTCGTTGCTGGCGGGGAGCTCAGCCTTGAATTCAAGCGTCTGGCCCTCCGTAGCCTTCGCATTGATTATGGCGGCAACCCGCGAGACATCCCACTTGAACGACACGCTGGACTACCCGCCTCTCCTCGGGCTGCTTGGTGGTGGAGGCGGCGGTGTAGGAGGAACCGAACGGCCCGGGCTATCGTGCTTCGGCGTAGGCTGTGGCGATGGCGTCGGGGTTGGCGTAGGAGTTGGAGTTGGAGTTTGTGCCATTTTTATCTCCAAGGGCCAATCAGAATGGCTATACTTAGAACGATAACCCCGCTCAGGAAGAAGAAAAATGTACCAAACAGCGCAAATGTTACTGCTTTGGACATTGCTGGAGGCGATACATCGCTAATTTTCTTGGCGTAGTAGTTATCTGTCTTCGTGATTTGATTTCCGTAGGCAACTGAGCTGAGGAATTGCTCGGAGAGTCCGCCAATCAAGGCCATAAAGACCAAGGCCAACCCAACTATCAGCAAACCTGACGGCTGCGATTGGCGCTCTCCCTGTGAAACGACGAAACTTGGCACTAGGAGCGCGATGGCTGAGGAGAGCTGGATGATCGTCTTTACGAACGCATCCTCAGCGTTCCGTTTGCATTCGATAAGTTTACTGCGCTCAGCAATGTGCTGATCGTAGCACACCCACTCATCTCTGCCGTCAAGAGGGTGGGCGTCTTCTTTAGATTCAGCCTTTGCTGCTTTCCGGGTCGTGGCCATACGTATTCCGCTCACGAATTTGGCCGTGCCTGCCTTGCAAGTAGGCTTCGCCGCCAGCCTCTTTTGCGCGGCCGCGGGCTTCAGCCCATGCAGCAGCTTGAGTTTCGTGACGTGAAGTCGCTCGCTCATTGCCAGCGCCCTTAACTTGCCAACCGCCGTCTTTTGGACCTGCCCAATAATCCTTAGCCATCCTGGCCTCCTGCGTACCCTTTCTGTTTACGCTACATTCTGTGTTTGTTCAACTACTCCGCCGCCCCCTCCGCGGACATTCCGGCGATGCTAAACATCGCCGGAGCCTTAAAGTCCGCTCCGCCCCAGCCCGGACTTGGACGCCGAATGGTCATTCGGCGGCTACACCCGCTCTGGAGAACATATCCTCGCCGTCGCCTTCGCCACTCGGCGCATCGTTCGCCGCTTTCGCCTTCTGCCGCCGATCGAAATTATCCCACACGTCGTTCCAGCTGCCCCGGGTCGCGGCCTTCGAATATTCCGTCGCGCGCGTCTCGAAGAAGTTGGCGTGCTCGACGCCGTTGAGCAGCGGGGCGAGCCAGGGGAGGGGGTGCTCGTCGACCATGTAGATCGGCTTGAAGCCCAGCTGGCCCAGCCGCCAGTCGGCGATGTAGCGGATGTACTTCTTGATCGCGTTGGGGGTCATGCCCTCGACCGGGCCATGCTCGAAGGCGAGGTCGATGAACGCATCCTCCAGCCGCACCGTCTTCTGGCAGCAGTCGATGATGTCGTCCTTGACCGCACTGGTCAGGCAGTCGCGCTCCTTGACGAAGGCGTGGAACAGGCGGGTGATGCCTTCGCAGTGGAGGCTCTCGTCGCGGACCGACCAGCTGACGATCTGTCCCATGCCCTTCATCTTGTTGAAGCGCGGGAAGTTCATCAGCATGGCGAAGCTGGCGAACAGCTGCAGCCCTTCCGTGAACCCGCCGAACATGGCCAGGGTGCGGGCGATGTCGGCGTCATTGTCGACCCCGAAGGTGGCGAGATAGTCGTGCTTGTCCTTCATCTCCTTATACTGAAGGAACATGCCGTACTCGCTCTCGGGCATGCCGATCGTGTCGAGCAGGTGGCTGTAGGCGGCGATGTGCACCGTCTCCATGTTGGAGAAGGCGGCGAGCATCATCTTGACCTCGGTCGGCTTGAACACCCGGCCATATTTCTCGTGGTAGCAGTCCTGCACCTCGACGTCGGCCTGGGTGAAGAAGCGGAAGATCTGGGTGAGCAGGTTGCGCTCATGATCGCTGAGCTTCTGCGCCCAGTCGCGGCAGTCCTCGCCCAGCGGCACTTCCTCCGGCATCCAGTGGATCTGCTGCTGGCGCTTCCAGAAGTCGAACGCCCAGGGGTATTCGAACGGCTTATACTGCTTGCGGGCTTCGAGGAGGGGCATGCTACTTACTCCTTAGTTCTTCAGCGCCGCGCCGGCGGCCATCAAATTTGTTTCACGCAAAGGCGCGAAGGCGCGAAGAAAAGGAAGAACGGCGGTCGACGCCGCGCGCTCTTCGTGCCTTCGCGCCTTTGCGTGAGAAATCTGTACTTGGCCGCTGCGCGGCCGATCGGGGTTTGCGTACCGGCGCATCGTCACCGCCTCTTCGAGCTGCGGGCGCCGACGCCGAGGAAGACGACACCGATGAAATAGCCGAAATTATACCAGCCGCCGTTGTTGGGCACGGCGTAGACCGCGATCTTGTCGGTGAACAAAGACACGGCCCAGGCGACCGGGAAGATGAAGCCGTGCAGCACGCCCTGGAGGAAGCCGGGGCCGGCGGGATTGACCGCGCCCGGCCCCTGCTTGGCGATGCAGGCGGTGAGGGCGAGCGCGAGGACGATCAGGGTGAAAGCGCGCGTACGGTTCATCGGGCCATCTCCGCATTTGAGGTGCCGGTGGCGAAGGCGATCCAGAAGGCCGCCAGCAGCAGGCCGAAGGTCGCGACCATCATCCCGCCGATCAGCATGGCGGTCGCCTTCGGATCCTGGGCGTTGCCGCGTCCCTTGAGGGCCTTGGCCAGCATCGCCAGGCCGGCGATCAGGGCGATGCCGCCGACGATCAGATAGAGGATGTTGAGCTCGGCCATCCGCGTCAGTTCCCTGCCGCCTGGGCGCGGGCCAGCTCGCCCTCGGACGGCCGATATTCGAGCAGGCCGAGCCCGTGGATGGCGAGGATCAGCCCGATGAAGATCAGGATCACCGCGGTCTGGCTGCCGCGGTTGGGGCTGGTGCGCCGCGTGCGCACCTGCCGCCAGATGCCGGCCCCGATCAGCAGCGCGGCCACGGCGACCTCGATGATCTGGACGGTGGTCATCTCAATCCACCATTCCGCTGAGACCGATGCCGAGGAAGATGACCAAGAGGATCGGCGCGTTCCACATCATGAACTTGCCTGTCCGATGGAGCTGGGCGAGGTCGTACGGCTTGCCACCATTCTTGCGTTCCAATTCAGCCGCCCACTCCGGCGGACGCGTGGCGTAGTAGCGCCCGATCATAAATGTCGACGCAGCGGTAACCGCGCCCAGAATGGCAACGAGGGTGCCGTTCGTCATTGGCAGGCCAGACACTCATCATAATCGGTGCTCGGCCCGACCTGGATCTCGCGCAGCTCGGGCGTGTTGTCGGCCTCCACGCCGCCGGCGAAACCGGCGCGCTGCACCGACTTGGAGCGGAGATAGTAGAGCGACTTGATGCCCAGCTCCCAGGCGCGAAAGTGGAGCATCATCAGGTCCCATTTGTCGACGTCGGCCGGGATGAACAGGTTCAGCGACTGGGCCTGGTCGATATAGGGCGTGCGGTCCGCCGCCAGCTCGAGCAGCCAGCGCTGGTCGATCTCGAACGACGTCTTGTAGACGTCCTTCTCTTCCTGCGTCAGGAAGTCGAGATGCTGGACCGAGCCGCCGCGCTCGAGGATGGTGTTCCACACCGCGTCGCTGTTCTTCGACTTCTCGGTCAGCAATTTCTCCAGGTACGGGTTCTTGATCGAGAAGCTGCCCGACAGAGTCTTGTGGGTGTAGATGTTGGCCGGGATCGGCTCGATGCAGGCCGAGGTGCCGCCGGCGATGATCGAGATCGATGCGGTCGGCGCGATCGCCATCTTGCAGGAAAAGCGCTCCATCACCCCCATGTCCGCGGCGTCGGGGCAGGGCCCGCGCTCCTGCGCCAGCATCATCGAGGCTTCGTCGACCTGGGCGCGGATATGCTTGAAGATTCTGAGGTTCCACGACTTGGCCATGGCGCCCTCGAACGGCAGGCCGCGGGCTTGCAGGAAGCTGTGGAAGCCCATCACGCCGAGGCCGACCGAGCGCTCGCGCTCGGCGCTATATTTGGCGCGGGCCATCTCGTCGGGCGCGCGGGCGATATAATCGCTCAGCACATTGTCGAGGAAGCGCATGACGTCCTCGATGAACTGCTTGTCGCCGTTCCACTCGTCCCAGGTTTCGAGGCTCAGCGAGCTGAGGCAGCAGACCGCGGTGCGGTCGGCGCCGAGATGGTCGCGGCCGGTCGGCAGGGTGATCTCGCTGCACAGGTTGCTGGTGGTGACCTTGAGCCCGAGATCGCGGTGATGCTTGGGCATCGACCGGTTCACCTGGTCGATGAAGATGATGTAGGGCTCGCCGGTCGCCAGGCGGGTCTCGACCAGCTTCTGGAACAGCGAGCGGGCGTCGACCTTGCCGCGCTCGGAACCGTCGCGGGGGCTACGCAGCATGAACTCGCTGCCGTCGCGGACCGCTTCCATGAACTCGTCGGTGACCAGCACGCCATGGTGCAGGTTCAGCGCCTTGCGGTTGAAGTCGCCCGACGGCTTGCGGATCTCGAGGAACTCCTCGATCTCGGGGTGCGAGATGTCGAGGTAGCAGGCGGCCGAGCCGCGGCGCAGCGAGCCCTGCGAGATGGCGAGGGTCAGCGAGTCCATTACCCGGACGAAGGGGATGATGCCGCTGGTCTTGACGTTGAGGCCGACCGGCTCGCCGATGCCGCGGACGCTGCCCCAATAAGTGCCGATGCCGCCGCCCTTGGACGCCAGCCAGACATTCTCGTTCCATGTGCCGACGATCCCGTCGAGGCTGTCGCTGACGCTGTTCAGATAGCAGCTGATCGGCAGGCCGCGACCGGTGCCGCCGTTGCTGAGCACGGGCGTTGCCGGCATGAACCACAGCTTGGAGATATAGTCGTAGACGCGCTGGGCGTGGGCCTGGTCGTCGGCATAGGCCGAGGCGACGCGGGCGAACAGATCCTGATAGGTTTCGCCCGGCAGCAGGTAGCGGTCGCGCAGCGTGTCCTTGCCGAACTCGGTCAGCAGCGCGTCGCGACTCGCGTCGATCTCGACGTCGAACTTCTTGGCGTCGACGGTCTTGCTGTCGCGCTTGGTCTCGGTGACCGAGACGTCGTCGGAGCCTACATCGCTCGAAGTCGCAAAATCCATCGTCTTTCCCCGTGCCAGTGGCCGTTCGATGACGGCTTGTTCTACTTCTGTTCGACTCGGTGCCATGGCGCCGAGCCTAGCCTAAAAATAAGCGCCGCGGGGCTTTTTCAGGCCCGCATCCCCGATATCCACAGGGCGCGAGCGGGCGCTTACGGAAGATAGTCATCTCCCGTCCCAACCACAATAGATTGAGATGCCCCCGGTGCTTAGACCAGATATTGTGCCTCAACCGCCGCGAGACGCAAGAGTCAAAATTAATAAACGGTGAAAAATTTGGGCTTGCCAGAGGGCGCTGTGGCGGCGGTGCAACGCGGTTCTGGCGGCGGTCGGTCGCCTCCCCAAATTCGCGATATCCCTGTGCCGCAGGCGCGGAGGCGAGGCGGGCTGCATGTGGTGGTCGAACGAAGCAGCTTCCCCGATTCAATTGCGGCAGCGCGGTTTCGCCTGCAACTTCAATCGATTGACCCCCGAAAAAAGCGATTGCGACGATGCCGTCGTTCGCTATGCCTGCGCAGGCGCCCGGATGCTCGGCCGCGCGCTTGTAATGGCTGCGGGGGGATTCCGTCAGTCGAGGTCCGCGTCAGCGCTTCCGCGCCCCGCCGAGCCGCGCCTGCCGATCTTCCACGAAGCAACGGAAATGTAACGGGTCTCTGCGACCGGTTGCAGGGTTGGGGTGGGAATAAATGCCGACGATTATTGGGACTTCCAGCGACGACATACTGACCGGCACGGACGGCGCGGATACGATCAACGGTCTTGAAGGCAATGACACGCTGAAAGGCGGCGCTGGCGATGACACGCTCGACGGAGGCGCGGGCAACGACACACTCCATGGCGGCTTCGGCACCGGCATCGACACGGCAATCTATGCCACCGCGGCTGGCGGAGTAACCGTCAACCTGGCGCTATCAGGTGCCCAAAACACCATCGCCGCCGGCAACGACACGCTCATCAGCATCGAGAATCTGGTCGGATCGGCGTTCAACGACATTCTGACCGGCAATTCGGACGGCAATGGCCTGTTCGGCGGTGACGGCGCGGACACGATCGGCGGCGGCGATGGCGCCGATCTGCTGGATGGTGGCGCCGGGAATGACGCCCTGACCGGCGGGAGCGGCGTGGACACGGCAAGTTTTGCCAGCGCGGTGTCGGGCGTAACCGTGAGCCTCGCCCTCACCGGCGCGCAAAATACAGTCGGGTCGGGCAGCGATACGCTCGGGGAGATCGAGAACCTGGCGGGATCGGCTTTCAATGACACGCTCACTGGGGACGGTGCCGACAATCAGATCGAAGGGGCCGGGGGGAGTGACATCCTGGACGGCGGGACGGGCACCGACGTGGCGAGCTACGCCGGTGCGGCATCGGGTGTTACCGTCGACCTGGGCCTGGCGGCCGCCCAGGACACGCTTGGCGCAGGGACCGACACGCTGAGCAATTTCGAGGGTCTGGTAGGGTCAGCGTTCGATGATATCTTGATCGGAACCGGTGGCGCCAACCTGCTGATGGGCGGCGCCGGCAACGACCTGCTGAATGGCGGGGCCGGCAGCGACACGGCAAGCTATTCTTCCGCGGCCTCGGGCGTCGTGGTCAACCTCGCGCTGGCCGGGGCCCAGGAGACTGTCGGCGCGGGAATTGATACGCTGAGCGGTATCGAGAACCTGACCGGCTCGGCGTTCGCCGACACCCTGACCGGCGATGCGGGCGACAATCTGTTCAACGGCTTTGGCGGTGACGACAGTTTCGACGGCGGTGCGGGAATTGATACCGTCACCTACGCCACCGCTAGCAGTCCCGTGTTTGTCAGCCTTTCCCTGGGCGGAGTGCACAGCACGGGCTACGGCAAGCATATTCTGACCAACATCGAGAATTTGATCGGCGGCAGCCAAGGCGACGTGCTCGAGGGCGACGGCGGCACCAATGTGATCGACGGCAGCGATGGCGGCGACACCGCGCGTTACGCCAATGCCGCGTCGGGCGTCATTGTCAGCCTGGCGATCGAAGGCGCTCAGAACACGGTCGGTGCCGGCATCGACACGCTGATCAGCATGGAAGCACTGGTAGGCTCGGCGTTCAACGATACGCTGACTGGCAACGCCGCCTTTAACACTATCGATGGCGGCGCGGGCGATGATTCCATTATCGGCGGGGCCGGGGACGACGGGCTGAATGGCGGCGCCGGGGACGACGTCATTTCCGGCGGGGACGGAAGGGATTGGCTGACTGGCGGTGCCGGAAATGACACCTTTAGGGGCACCGCGGCCGAGCTGACGTCAGACATGATCAACGACTTTGCCGTCGGTGACAAAATCATCATTTCCGACGCAACCCTCGATGAATTCACGTTCGATCTTTCGGGCAATTCCAGCGGCGGGACGCTCACCTTCAACGGCAACTGGCTGAGCCTGTTCGGGACGCTCAACGGGACGCTCGTGGCGTCCGCGGCCGACGGTGGTGGGGTGGAATTGACCATGGTGCTTGCCACCGCTGGCGACGATTTCATCAACGGGACCGAGTCCGCTGATCAAATCGACGGCCTGGCCGGGAACGACATAATGAACGGCCTGGGCGGCAACGATCATCTCTACGGCAATGCGGGCGAGGACACGATCGACGGCGGACAGGGCGACAATTTCCTCGATGGCGGTGCCGACGATGACGCTCTTGGGGATGGCATGGGCAACAGCGTCCTCGTTGGCGGAGACGGCGACGATTGGATGGCTGCCGGAGCCGGAAACGACGTGCTGGACGGCGGCGACGGCAACGACACGCTCAACGGGGGCACCGACGCGGATACGCTTACCGGCGGCCCGGGCGGTGACAGTTTTGAAGGTCTGACGTGGAGCTTGAACGGTGACACGATCACCGATTTCGCGATGGGCGACAAGATTGTCATCAGCGACGCATCCCTCGGCAGTTTCTCCTTCAATCTCACCGGCAGCACGCTGACCTACAGCGGAGGCTTGCTGACGCTGACTGGCTTCTCGGGCGACCTGACCGCAACGCTGGCCGCGAGCGGCGGCGTTCAGCTGACTATCCTGGAGCCCCTGGACGGGACGCCCGGCAACGACACATTGACCGGCACGGGCGGTAACGACGTCATCAATGGCTTCGAAGGTGACGACCTTTTGGACGGCGCCGCCGGTGACGACATTCTCAATGGCGGGCCGGGAAATGATGGCTACATCATCGATTCGGCACTCGACGCGGTTCACGAGGCCGCGGGCGGCGGCACCGACACCATCCACATTGCTCCGACGGGCCTGCCGGTCCGAGGGCCCGAACCATTTCAGCCCATTTCCGATTTCACTTATGCGCTTGCCACGGGGCAGGAAGTCGAGGTGCTCGTTATTAATCCGACCGTGACGGGCTGGGTCAGCGTGATCGGCAATGAGCTCGACAACCACATAATTGGCAACGACATCGCCAACCGTCTGCATGGTGGGGATGGCGACGATCATCTTGAAGGACGCGGCGGCAACGACATATTGATCAGCGGCGAGGGCAACGACGTCCTGGAAGGCGGCGCCGGGAGCGACAGCTATACCCTCTATAACCCTTATGTTGTCGTCATCGAGGCGGAGGGCGAGGGTTATGATTTCATAGACGTATTTGAAAGCTACACGCTGCCGACCGGAGTGGAGGTCGAGCATATCGAGCTTGGCTGGAGTCACACCGATCCCTACTCGCTGACGGGCAATGAGTTTGGCCAGCTCCTCCGCGGCAACGACGGCAATAATCAGCTCGACGGACTTGGCGGCAATGATGAGATCTACGGCCGCTTCGGCAACGATCTTCTCGATGGCGGCGACGGAATTGACGTGCTTTGGGGGGAAGCGGGCGACGACACGCTGCACGGCGGAGCCGGTAGCGACCTGTTGCGCGGAGGCGACGGCAACGACATGTTTCAGGATACGGCAGCCGGCTTTGACGGCGACACGATCGCCGACTTCGCGGCGGGCGACCGGATCGTGATCGGCAACGCCTCGCTGGCTAGCTTCACATTCAACCTCACCGGCAACACGCTGACCTACACTGGCGGCTCGGTGATCCTGACCGGATTCTTGGGCCAGTTGCATGCTTCGGCGGCTGCC
This sequence comes from Pseudomonadota bacterium, assembly GCA_030773115.1. GTDB lineage: Bacteria > Pseudomonadota > Alphaproteobacteria > Sphingomonadales > Sphingomonadaceae > Sphingomicrobium. The sequence goes on along the minus strand of JALYNQ010000054.1, from coordinate 46,484 downwards.
TCCGGCGGGGTCCAGCTGGTGGTCAAGCAGCAAGTCACGATCAACGGCGACGGCAGCCGTTCGATCGTGGACTATGATGTCGACAACTCGCTCGCCACGAACCAGGTGTGGAGCGCGATTGACTCACAGGGACGGCTATCGAGCGTCGACCAACTGTTCGATAACGGCACGCGCACCTTCATCAACGTCGACGAAGCGGCGGCTCACAGCTGGTCGCAAAACTGGTTCGCCTATGATGCTCAGGGGAGTCTTAGCAGCGAAGACCGGCTGTTCGACGATGGCAACCGCACCTTTATCAACCTCGACGAGGCGGGCGCACACAACTGGACGCAGGATTGGTTCAACTACGACGCCCAAGGACGGCTCAGCAGCCAGGACGTGCATTACGATGACGGTACCCGCTCGTTCATCAACTTCGACGAAGCGAGTACCCAGAGTTGGGCGCAGGACTGGTTCGCCTATGACGCTCAGGGACGGCTGAGCAGCCACGATGTCGTCCACGACAATGGCAGCCACACCTTCATCAACCTCGACCAGGACAGCAGCCAGAGCTGGAACCAGGCCTGGTTCACCTATGATGCGCAAGGGCGCCTCGACACGCAGGACGTGCTCAACGACGACGGCAGCCGCATCTTCTACAATTACGATCATGCCGGCACCGAGGCGTTCGCGGTTAGCGCCATCCTCTACAACACAGCCGGCACCGCCTATCAGCAGGTCACCACCTGGGACGACGGGTCGACCACCTACACCATGATCTAATGAGGGGGGATTGGCCATGGGCAATCTGGTTCTGGCCTTTTCGATGTCGCTCGATGGTTTAGTCGCCGGCGCCGACATCGGCATGGACAATCCCATGGGCAATGGTGGCGAACAGTTGCATGCGTGGATGGGGTCGGGCGATCCGGTCGATGCGGAGGCGCTGCGGGCCCAGCATGATCGCCCCGGCGCGGTAATCCTCGGCCGCACGACTTATGACGTCGGGCGCCGCCACTGGGACGGAACGCCCTACCCGGTGCCGAGCTTCGTGCTGACCCACCAGGACGCCGCGCCCGACCCGGGTTTCGCCTTTGTCCGCACGGGCATCGGCGATGCGCTGGCCGAGGCAAGCAAGGCTGCTGCCGGCCGCGACATCGTCGTCATGGGGGCGACGGTGGCCCGGCAATATCTGGCGGCGGGCCTGGTCGACGAGCTGGCCCTGCAAATCGTTCCGATACTGCTGGGCTCCGGCGCCCGTCTGTTCGACGAGGGTCCGGCAACGGCATTGCAGATGACCGAAGCGCGGGCATCGCCGAACGCGATCCACGCCACCTATCGCCCGGGCACGTCGCGCAGCACGTAAACAGCTGGGCCCGTTGCCTTCGAAGCATGAGATGATAGTCTCCCGCTCCGGACGGGGGGTGCCGATCCCGCAAGTCTGAGCCAGGTCGCGGCGGTGTCAGCCGGCGTCGACCCATATGGGCAGGGGAAGTCTGATGCCGGCGATCAACGGAACTTCCGGTGAGGACACGCTGACGGGCACGGGTGAGGCCGACGCTATCAACGGGCTCGCAGGCAATGACGCGCTGGACGGCGGCGCAGGTGATGACACCCTCGATGGGGGGGACGGCAGCGATGAGCTCACCGGTGGTCTTGGCAACGATACGCTGATCGGTCGGGGCGGGTTCGGCAATATCGACGTCGCGGTCTTTGCCGGCAATTACGCCGACTATCTCATCAATACTGGCAGCATTACCACCGTCACCGGTCTCGGCAGCCGCGCCGGTGACGGCGTGGACACGTTACTTGGGATTGAGCAGCTGCGATTTGCCGACATGACAATTTCGCTTGGCATCGATCCCAATAATCCGCCGGTATTCGGCGAGCCGAGAATGGCCGACCAGACGGTCAACGATGGGACCAGCTACACTTATCAGATTCCGGCAAGCGCATTTATAGAATTGGATGAAACGCCGCTGACGTTCACGGCCCGCCTCGCCGATGGATCGCCTTTGCCGGCCTGGCTCTCGTTCGATGCATCGACCCGGACGTTCACCGGGATCCCGCCCGTTTCCGCCGCCGGCACGACGTTCGACATCATGGTGACGGCGGCCGATCAGTATTCCAATCCCGAGGAAGATTTCGGCGATTACCAGATCTCGGACAACTTCCTGCTGACCATCAGTCTGGCGCGCGGGCAGAACATCACCGGCACCCAGGGCGATGACTCGCTTCATGGCACCTTTCGGGACGAGACGATGATCGGCCTGGCGGGCCGCGATTACTTCCACGGCTCGGCCGGCGCCGATTGGCTCGATGGTGGAGCGGACTGGGACATGGTCGATTATTCGACCTCGCCGCAAGGGGTCATCGTTGATCTCAGCACGGGCGCGGCCTCGGGCGGCGATGCCCAGGGAGACCTCTTGATATCGTTGGAAGGGGTGATCGGCTCCGACTTCGACGACAGTTTGACCGGCACAGCTGGGCTAGACACGATCGTTGGCGGTGCCGGGAACGACACGCTGAACGGCCTCGGCGGCGACGACTATCTCGACGGCGGCAGTGGGGCGGACATCGCCGACGGCGGCAATGGCAATGATGCCATCGTCTATGATGCTGCCGACAATGCGGCACAGGTGACCGGTGGCGCAGGGACGGACACGCTGGTGGTCAACGGAAGCGTCGCTCCGACCAGCTTCAACCTGGCGGCGCAGGGGTTTGAGCGAGCGGAGGTCAGACAGACCGACACGGGCGCAAATGCTTGGTCTACAATTTCGAGGGTCTACAACAGCGGCTGGTCGCTGCAGCAGCAGATCACGGTCAACGACGACGGCAGCCGCCTGGTGGTCGACCTCGGTCCCGCTAGCCAAGCGTGGAGCGTGTTTGACGCACAACAGCGGCTTTCCAGCATTGACCACTTGTTTGACGATGGCAGCCGCATCTTCATCAATCTTGACGAAGCCTCGAACCAGAGCTGGACCCAGGACTGGTTCCAATTTGATGCGCTTGGCCGGCTGAGCAGCGAGGACGTCCATTACGACGACGGCACCCGGTCCTTCATCAACCTCGATGAGGCGGGCGGAAACAGCTGGAGCCTGGACTGGTTCGCCTTTGATGCCCAGGGACGGCTCAGCAGCGAGGATGTCCATTACGACGATGGCACCCGCACCTTCATCAACCTCGATGAAGCGGGGGTGCATGGCTGGGCCCATGACTGGTTTGCCTATGATGCACAGGGTCGCCTCAGCAGCGAGGATGTGATCTACGACGATGGCACCCGGACCTTCATCAACCTCGACCAGGACAATAGCCAGAGCTGGAACCAGGCCTGGTTCACTTGCGATGCCGAGGGCCGACTCGATACCCAGGACGTGATCTACGACGACGGCAGCCGCATCTTCTACAACTATGACCAGGCAGGGACCGAGCCGTTCGCGGTCACGGCGATCCTCTACAACCCCAGCGGCACCGCCTGGCAGCAGGTCACCAGCTGGGACGACGGGTCGACGACCTATACGATGATATAGAATCGGCAAACGTCGCCAAACTGTCCGTCGATAGACTAGACGTCGTCGATGATCCCAGCCGCGGCAGGAAGAAATGGGTCCGCACCACGTCGCTGAGGACGTAAAGCATCTCGCCCATGATCCGCGGCTGCCGGACCCGGCCCATCCACGGCTCCGGGCCTCATTTTCGAGGCAGCTCGGCCCGATTCAGGCCGCGGCTTGTTGCTGCAAGGAGATGGTCGGCACCGACGATGGAGGAAGCGCGGCCCAGAACAGATGTCCCTGGACCAGGTTGCAGCCCATCGAGCGCAGCAGGTCGAGCTGCGACCTTGTCTCGACGCCTTCGGCCACAACATCGATCTGGAGGCTGCGCGCGAGATTGACGACCGCCGCGACGATTGCCGCGATTTCCGCATCTTCGGTCATCTGTTGAATGAACGACTTGTCGATCTTCACCCGGTCGACCGGGAAATCGCGAAGGTGCGCCAGCGATGAATAGCCGGTGCCGAAATCATCGAGCGAGACACTGACCCCGGCGCGCTGCAGTTCAGCGAGCGCCCGGGCGACGAAATCACGCCCACGTTCCATGAAGGCATGCTCGGTAACCTCGACCTCGATCGCCGCTGGTGGCACCTTCCGCTCCGCCAGCACGGCGAGCAGCCGCTCGGCATAATCGTCGCGCAGGAACTCGGCCGGGGAGGCGTTGATCGACACCCGGCCGACCGGAATCCCCCGGTCCAGCCAGCAGCGGATGTCGTCGGCAACCTTGCGCTGCATCAATTCGCCGATGCGGGCCGCCAGCTCATAATCCTTGAAGGCTTCCTCCAGCGTATCGGGCAGCTGCAGGCCTTCGGTCGGGTGCTGCCAGCGCAGCAGTGCCTCGAAACCGGCGATGGCACCCGTATTGATCGCCACCTTGGCTTGATAGAAGGGAATGATGCTGGCATCGGTCACTGCATCGCGCGCGAAAGCCAGCTGCGACGCCGCCTTTTCCGCCTGCTCGAGCATATGGGCATGGAACAGCAATGTGCCGCCGCGGCCCGAGCTCTTGAGTGCATAAAGCGCCGTGTCGGCACTTTTGAACAAATCGTTGGCGCTGACCCCGTCGCGCGGGAACTGCGCGCCGCCGATGCTGGCTCCGGCGCTCATCACTCGCCGGCATAGTTTCAGTGGAGATTGGATCGCCGCGAAGGCGGTATTGCCAACGGCCAGAAGATCGTCCGCAGAATCGATGCTTTCGAGAAGGATGGCGAATTCGTCGCCGCCGATCCGCGCAACGAAATCGCCTTCGCGAACAGCGCTGCTGAGCCGCTTGGCGACATTCTTCAACAGATCGTCGCCGGCAATATGGCCGAAGCTGTCGTTGACGTGTTTGAAATGGTCGATGTCGATCAGCAGCAGCCCGAGTTGGCAGTTCGATTCCATCGCCCGCAAGGTCGCCGCGCGCAGGCGTGACTGAAATGCACGGCGATTGGGCAGGCCGGTCAGTGAGTCATGTTCGCTGGCCCACTTGAGCTCGCGCGACTTCTGCCGCTCGCTGTTGATGCTGTTCTTGAGCGCCAGCTCCGCCAGCACCCGATCGTGGACGTCGGTGCAGCTGCCATACCAGGTAACGGCGTCATCCTTGCCCCGGTGAGGCAGCGCCTGGGCGAGAACCCAGCGATACCCGCCGGAACGATGCCTGACACGATATTCCAGCTCATAGGGTTCGCCCGAGCGAAGCGTGTCCGACCAGCCCGCGATCACCATCCGCCGATCGTCGGGGTGGAGCAGGTCCCAGGGATTCACGGCGGGATCGCGGCCGATCGCAATCCCCGTGAAATCTTCCCAGCGGCGGTTGAAGTGAATTCGGCCGTCGCTTTCGTAGGTCCATACCATCTGCGGAATAGAGTCGAGCGTTGTCCTTAATTCGCGAGCCAGCCGCCTCTTGTCTCCCAGGGCGTGGCGGCGCCGCTGCCACAGGAGGCCGCCGATCAGCATGACCCAGCCGGCAAGGATCGCGCCGTACCATGTCTCGGTGCCGACGATCCGCCGCTCGAAGGTGAGGGCGCGCACATGAAAATGGTGCTCACCGGCATAGGCGTCTGGCCCGGTCACGAACTCGATCGCCGTGATATTGTCGAATTGCGGCCGCGACAGCTCGGGCGAGAGCCGCGCGAGGTCCTTCCACCATTCTGCGACCGTAAAGTCCGACAACTGCATAGGAATCGTCTGCTCGGCCGACTCGACCGTAATCGTTGCCTGGTTGGGCTTGTCGGCGGTGGCCTTCCCCGCCAGGCCATAGCGAGCGTCGCCGTTCTTAAGGACCATTCGCAGAAATTCCGATCGGCCCCGATAGTCGATATTGACCTTCAGCGTTTCGAACCGCGACAGATCGATGCCCTGGCCCTGCCGGAGACCGGAGGCGATAAGCCCGAAGCCGCAATATCGGTAGCGATAGTCGTCGGTCAGGACGCACGTCCAGTCCAGCGGTGCCTTGATGCTGGCCTGGGACTTGCCGCCCTCTCCGCGGTCGTCAAAGGCATAGCTTTGGAACGCCTTGCCCGCTGCCGCCGCATCGATAGTCAGCGTCTCGCGAGTCAATGCGTCGCGGTAGAAGAGCGCGAGCGCGGTTGCGACAAGGGCCGCGGCGACCAGTACTTCGATGCTGAACAAGCGGAACCCCGCTGTCTGCCACCTAAGCACCCTCTCCGGTCTTGTGCGCTCTTGCACCATGGGCCCCTCACCTCTGCCGACCCATGGTCGTTCAAGGATATTAACGTCATGGTACCGCTAACAGGTTAACGGCCGCTTGGCCACGCGGCCCGACGTGAAATCTTGACGAAGTCCTTAAAAACACACGCCTTTGCGACGATTGGTTGGAGCGCGTGTCGCAAACCAATTCCGACTGCCGCGAGGAAGCCGCCTGTTGAAAGTCCGGCCGATTGACCAAGGCCAAGCAATCGGTCGGAAATAGCGCGGCACTTGATTGTCACGCCCCGCCAGGCGTCTGTTGTCGGCTAAAGTGACCGTATCGGATGCACGGGCAACCAACCGGTAAAATGTGCGAGCTAAGAACGTTCTTACACGTGCCGAAACCCACGCGGATGCGTGCCTAGCCTTGGGAGGGCCGCTGCTTATTGATTGCAGCGGGCCTCCCATTTCCCAGCTCTCCGGCTCAACAGCGCAATGCCGTATTCGGCGTTCATTGAAAAAGCGATCGTAACGCTGGCGATACGTATTATCTACAGATAGAAAAATGTCCCACTTTGGACGAATTCATTCCCGACTGGAGTGAATGAGCCATGCATATCAACGACCAACGATTCTTTGGATCTTCGACGCCGCTCCACTCGACTGACGGCGACAAGGATTCATTTTCGAAAATTTTTTCGCTTGTCCCTAAACTGCAAGGTTTGACGGCGGATATTGCCAAGTCCGACCACCGGGCCACATTGGCCAAGCAATATTATGACCATCGCAGGCGCCGCGATCACTTCCTGCCGCCCAGCCTGCTCGGTGAGCCGTCCTGGGACATCATACTCATTCTTTACTGGGCCCAGAAGGTCCAGCAGCGGATGACGGTGTCCAGCGTAAGCGCTTCGGCGGCTGCGCCACAAACGACCGCGCTTCGCCACATCGACCATCTTTGCGCCTCCGGGCTCCTCGCCAGGGAGCGGCATCCGACCGACGGGCGCGTGTCCTGGTTGTCGCTGACCGAAACCGCCGAGCGGAGAATGGACGACTATTTCGACTGGACCCTTCAGAACGGACAGCGTTAGTCGCTCGTCTATTGGGGGGCTGGTCTGGCAGCCTTACGAATATCCGGGTCAGTGCGGCTTTCTCTCTACGCTGGCTGACCTGGCGATTGCTACCGCCTGGCTGGTGTTCCGAGCCGATAGCTTGGACAGAATGTTCGAGCGGTGCAGTTCCACCGTTCGAGTGCTGATGCCCAGCTTCCAGGCGATCGCTTTGCTTTGCTGCCCATCGGCGAGTGCGTCGAGTACCTCGCGTTCCCGTGGAGTCAGCTGCTTCAGCGCCGCAAGCTGGCCCGGCTCGACGGCTCGCCGCATCCGGTCGCACGCGACCTCGGCTGCCTCGTCCAGCGCATCTACGAGCTGCTTGCGCGTAAATGGCTTGCGCAAGAAATGGATGGCGCCGCCCCGGAAGGCGTCAATGGCCGAGCCTACCTCGGCATAGGCCGTGAGCATGATGACGGGCCAGGTGGGACGACGCTCGGCGAGGATTCGAAGCAATTCAATGCCGCTCGTTCCGGGCATTTGGATATCGAGCACCACGCATCCCTGGCCAAGGTGGTCAAGCGCGTCGAGAAGCGCCGCCGCGCTGTCGAACGTCTGCGCATCCAGTCCGATGGATCGGCCGATACGAGCGACCGTCCTTGCAACCGCAGGGTCATCGTCGACGACATAAATGGCGGGCTCCGACTTCCCATCTGGAAAATCGGCGGTCATCCGGGCGGCGGCGTGCCGAGCTCCCTCGGCTGGTCGAGAACGGCTCGAACGGCACGCCCCAAATCCTGCTTGCGATACGGCTTGCTCAGCAACGGGTCCTTTTGGACCGGCTGATCGCTTGACCGTGCCAACTCCGTGTACCCGGAAGTAAAGAGGACCTTGAGCTCGGGATTTTTTCTGCGAAGCTCATCGACCAGCTGATAGCCGGTGACCCCGCCTGGCATGACGACGTCGCTCAGCAACAGGTCGAACTGGGCGCCTTCTTCAATAAGGTCCATCGCCCTTGAGCCGCTGTCGGCCTCCAGCGTCTCATAGCCCAGATCGTGAAGCTGCCGGATCACGGTCTTTCGAACGTTGGGATTGTCCTCGACGACCAGAATGGTTTCATCGCCGCCAAGCTCAACGGTTTCCGCGACGGCCGTCGCCTGCGCATCATGCGATTCAGCACGGGGAAGGTAGAGCTTGATCGTCGTGCCGTGACCGACCTCGCTATAGATTTTGATGTGGCCGCCCGATTGCTTGACCCATCCAAATATCTGGCTGAGGCCGAGGCCGGTTCCCTTGCCCTCCTCCTTTGTCGTGAAGAAGGGCTCGAACGCCCGCGCGATGACATCAGGCGGCATGCCGGTCCCGGTGTCGCTGACGGCGAGCATCACATAATCGCCCGGCCGGACCTCGAGGTTATGAGCGGCATAGTCCTCGTCGAGATGAATATTTTGCGTTTCGATGGTGAGCTTGCCGCCCTCGGGCATCGCGTCACGGGCATTGATGGCGAGATTCAGCAGGGCATCATCGACCTGCGTTGGATCGATGGTCGCCGGCCACAGCCCGTCGGCCATCCTCACCTGTACCTGCACATTCTCGCCGAGGGATCGCTGCAGCAGTCCAATCATGCTCGGCAATCGGGCATTCAAATCGATCGCGTCGGGCTCAAGATGCTGCATGCGGGCATAGGCGAGCAGCCGCTTCACCATCTCTGCGCCCCGCCCTGCCGCGCCGATGATGTCGTCGGTCATCTCGGCAAGCTCGGTTCCATCTTCAAGCGTGTCACGGATCAGCTCGCCATTGCCGTAGATGACGGCGAGCAGATTGTTGAAGTCATGGGCAACGCCGCCGGTCAGGCGGCCGATGGCGTCCATTCGCTGCAGCTGCCGCAGCTGCTCTTCGCGGGCCCGAGCATCGCTCGTGTCGCGGATGATCGCCATGAGCAATGTCGGACGCCCGTTGCCGTTGGTGATCGGAACAAGGCGGGTTTCGACCGTTCGAACGCCCTTCGGAGTTGTCAGCTTGCGGTCGGTGTAAGTTCGGGTTTCCCCAGCCTCCATGACCGCCTTGTTGGTTTCGACGACCTGAGCCGCTTCGTCCGGCGGAAAAAGATCGCGTTCGGTCTTGCCGATGATCTCGCTGCGAGGGCGACCGAGCAGTTTCTCGCCCGCCGCATTGACCAGCAAATAGCGAAATCCTTGATCGCCGGCCGGTTCCTTGAGCAGGATCATGTCCGGCAGGTTCTCGATGACCGCGTTGAACAGGTGGGCAGCCCGCCGGGCCTCTTCCGTCCGCGCCTGGGCCCGGTCCTCCAATTCGAGGTTGAACTGGCGCAGTTCGCTTTGGAGTTGGCGGCGGTGGTCCAGCTCCTTTCCGCGCAGTGAAAACAGCCAGGCAATGACCAGAAGGCAGAGGACTACGGTGGCGGCGAGGGTGACACCTGCAAGCCAAGCCTGTCCCTCCCGGTCCTCGCGCTCAAGCCTGTAATGGGCGTTTTCGCTGGCGATGATCGAGGCCGCTTCCCGCCTGAGGCGGTCCATGACGCGGGTGCCGAGGTCGATGCTTTGCAGTGCGGCATTTGGGGCGTCGCGTTGCGCGACCAATTTCAACGAGTATCCGATGCGATCGTCCGCAAGCCTGAACAGATTATCCAGTTTTTGGCGGGGTGCGCGGTTGGTGGCCAGCCGGCGCAGACGCTCCTGCGTTGCTCGAGCGCTCGTAATTCCCGCCCGCTGGCCCTCCAGATAGCGTTGGTCCCCTGTCAAATAATAGGCGCGACCGCCATTCTCCACGTCCTTGATCTCGGAGATATATTGGCCGATTTCGGTCAGCAGCTCTTGCGATTGCTCAACGCGCGAACTCGCAGCCACCAATCTTTGGGTTGCGTAGAAGGCGAGGAAGCTGGCCAGAAGAAGCGCGGCGAAAATCAGCCAAAGAACGGTTTTTTGCCTGCGGACGGAGGGCGCCGAGGGATCGTCGGGTTCGTCGTCCATCAGATGGCCTCGGCAACAAGCTGATCAAGCACCGTAAGCAACTCGCTTCGACCGAAGGGCTTCTGCATGAAGTCCGCCGCTCCCGCCTTCAGGGCGAGCACCGTCAGATCGCCAGACCCCGTCATCAATATAATGGGGAGCCGTATGGATTGTTCGCCAAGGGCCCGTTGAACGGCAAAGCCGTCTATTCCGGGCATGTCGACGTCGAGCAGGATATAGCCGTCGGTCAGCGACCTGGCAGCCGCCAGAAGCTCGGTTCCGCTTTGATATTCCCTGACCGTGTAGCCGCCCGAATGAAGCAGGCGCGCCAAGGTGGTGCGGACCGCTGAGTCGTCATCGACGAGGTGTACGATACGCTCAGCCACAAGCGCCCCTCGAACCGGAGGCGCGATGATCGGTATTCAGGATGCATGTGCTCAGACCCACGGCAGGATGTCCAATTCCCAACCAATGTTCCGAGCGTCTGTTAACCTATCATGTTGTCCTTGCTTGTTAAAGCGAAGGTTGAGCCGGCTCTAAATTTGTCCGCATCGATGTGTCAAAGCGGGACATCGCCGAGTGCTGGCGGAATTCTAGCGGGGCAATCGCAACAACCGAACGGCGCCTCTGAAGGCCCGCTCTTCAGCAGCGGTAAAGCTGCTTTTGCCAGGCGGCGGTACAGCCGGCAGCCCGGTGACGAAATAGGCGACGCCGACGCCGCGCTGGCGATCGATCCACAGACCGGAGCGCAACCCATAGGCGTCGCCGGCATGGCCCGACCAGGCGCGCCCTCCACCCTCGGGATCGTCGGCGCAGCCGGAGATTCCCGTTGCGAGATGGCGCACCGCCAGCCCGTAGCTGCACACGCCCTGGCTCTCGCCACCACGGGAGCCATTGCTGCCATCGAAACGCCATGTTGGCGCCAGCATCGTCTCGACCGACTGCGGCGAAAGGATCTGCACCCCGTTGATGGTCCCGCCGCCGAGCAGCATCCGGCCGATGCGGGCGAGGTCGCGCGCGGAAATGCGCAATCCGCCCTGGGGCGAGAAGAGCGCGCCATTGTCCCCCAGCCGCCAGCGATTGAGGTTGCAACTATCGCCATCCTTGGCGAACACCGGGCATGGCGGGCGCCTGCCGCCAAGGTCGTCGCGGACCGGCTTGCCGTCCTGCATCAGCACGACCGCGCGGGCGATGGCCGCGTCGCTGCAAGTCGGCCAGTTGAAGCAGGCGTCGAGGTTCATCGGCCCCAGCACCAGCCTCTTCATCAGCAGGTCGAAGCGTTCGCCGGTGACCTGTTCCATCACCGAGGCGACGACCGGGAAATTGAAATTGGCATAGGCGAAATAGCCGTCGCCCGGGCCGTGGGCGGAATCCCATACCGTCGGATCCGCCAGGGCCTGCTTGAGCGAGCCGCCGAGCGGAATGACATAGGCGTCGTCGCCGTCGCGCAGGCTTGAAGTGTGGGACAGCAGATGCCTGAGCGTGATCGGCCGGTCGGGGAAGGCCGGATTGCGCAGGCTCCAGCCGAGGTAGCTCGAAACGTCGCGGTCGAGTTGGAGCTTGCCCTCCTCGACGAGCCGCATCACGCCGATCGCCACCACCAGCTTGCTGACCGATGCGATGCGGACCGGGTCGTCGATCGTCACCGGGCGACGGGTGGCGGGATCGGCAAGCCCCTGGGTCCAGGTTCCGCGCTCGCCGTTCAAGTCGAAACCGACGGCCGCCTGTGCCGGGCCGGCAACATGCTGCGGCGGCACGGTTGCGCAACTCGCGAGGCAAGGGAGGATGAGAAGTGCGGCGGGGCGCATCAATCAACTTTGGCCACTCTGCGGCCCGTGATGCAAGCCCGGCGACCGCGGGACGAATGACGTTCAGCCGTTGGACAGCCTATCGGGCACATGCAGTTCCCGCTAAAGAGGACGTGATATGAAAGCTGCTCGTTCCGTGATCGTCATTGCCGCATTGCTGATGCCGGCCCCGGTCCTGGCGCAAGCCGGCGAGCCGGTGCCGGCCCCTCCAGCCGAGCGGCGCCTGTCTCCCCAACAGATTGAAGCGGTGCTGGCGGAAGCGGCGAAAAAACGCGAGGCAGCCAAGGCGCAGCTCGATCCGGTCGCGGCCGATCAAGCGCCCAAGCGCCAGGTCCACGGAGAAGTTGGCGTCGCGATCGGCACTGGCGGCTATCGCGAAGCGTTCGGCACGGCCATTTATCCGTTGGGAGATGAAGGCGTCGCCGCCATTTCCTTCGACTTCGTCGACTTCGGCAGGCGCAGCTATCGCCGCTAGTCGGCCGGCCCGATCCTGAACGCGCACAGCTTGTTGCCGTCGAGGTCGCGGAAATAGGCGCCGTAGAAGGCCTGCGGGCCTTCGTCGCCGCGCACGCCGGGCGGCCCTTCGCAGGTCCCGCCCAGCTCAAGCGCCTTGGCATGGATCGCATCGACCTTGTCGCGGCTGTCGACAACAATCGCTGACATACCGCCATTGCCAACCGTCGCGGCACCGCCGTCATAGGGCCGACACACCGCCAGTCCGGGCCGGCCCAGCGACGTGCCGTACATGGTGAAATTGTCGCCGAACTCCATGATCCGACTGGCGCCGATCACCGGCATTAGCGCGTCGTAGAAGGCGCGCGCCTTGTCGATCTCGTTCGAGCCGACGGTTACATAGCCGATCATTGCAGCCTCCTTTTCGAGCCGTCATTGCGAGCGTAGCGAAGCAATCTACCCGTTCGAGCGTGTAGATTGCTTCGTCACTCCGTTCCTCGCAATGACGATTAGCTCGTCTTCGCTGGGGCAGCGCCCGCTGCCGGGCAGTCCCCGACGCGCTTCGCCGTCACCTTGCGGGTCAGGCGATAGTCGCCGTCCTGGACGAAATAGGTCAAGGTTGTGATCTCGCCTTCGAACCCGTCCTTGGTGAAGCTTCCCATCATCGCCGGCATCACCTGCCCTGACTGGCCGTCACGGGTACAGCTCATCTGCGCGCTCATCCGGCCGTTGCGGATATAGCTATTCTTGATCTCGCACTTGTCGCCGGCCGCCTCGGCCAACAGGTCCGGAGCCGGCACGCCCTTATCGGACACGCAGGCTTGCACGGTCGCCTTGTCGCCCTGCTTGAGCTTGGTCGCGGGCGTTGAATTGTCGGTTGAGGCAAGCTGCGTCACCTCGCCGCTCAGCTCGTACAAGCCAGCCGCCAATGTTGCGGGGGCTTCTTCCGCCGCGGCCGTCTGCTCCTGCTTGCCGCCGCCTCCACAGGCCGCCAGCGCCAGCGTGAGCCCACCCGCGCAAAGCAATTTCCATTTCCCCATTGCATCCTCCCCTGCAGCCGCGCCGCCGGGCGCATGGCCGTGGCCTCACCATATGGCAGCGGACCGGCTTTGCAATGGTGCGAGCCTTGGGCCGCTGGGAATTGCGGCCGGGGAAACCGCGTCAGAAGGGGCGGGCGCCGTCCTCCGCAAGGAAGGGTTCACGCAAATTGAACTTGCCGCAAAACGATAAATGAGATATTGTTTATCGATAAATTGCTCGGAGGGTCGAATGCAACATTCAACTGCGCTGCCAGTCGCCTATGTGTTCCTGCGCATCCTAATCTTGCTCAACTGGTTCTTCGGCGCGTGCGTCGCGGCGCTGCTCGCCTTCACCTTCGTCAACGAACCGTGGACGATGAAGGCGCTGGGCGTGACCGGCATGCCGGATGCGGTGCGCGTGATGTGGGCGATGCGCGGCGTTGCGGCGCTGGGCGTGCTGGCGGTGCCGCTCAATTACATGATCCTCAGGCGGCTGCTGGCGATGGTGGAAACAGTCCGCGCTGGCGACCCGTTCGTCGCCGCCAACGCCTATCGGCTGCATGCCGTCGCCTGGCTGATGGTCGCGCTGCAGCTGATCAGCATCACCATCGCCGCGATCGGCAGGGCGATCACAACCCCCGAGCATCCGTTCGATCTCGACGCCGGATTCTCGCTCAACAGCTGGCTGGCGATCATCCTGACCTTCGTCCTCGCGCGCGTCTTCGCCGAAGGCACTCTGATGCGCGAAGACCTCGAGGGGACGGTGTGACCATGGCCATCGCCGTCAAGCTCGACGACGTGCTGCACCAGCGGCGGATGACGCTGACCGAGCTGGCCGAGCGGATCGACATCACGCTCGCCAATCTGTCGATCCTCAAGACCGGCAAAGCGCGCGCGATCCGCTTCTCGACGCTTGAGGCGATCTGCGCGGTGCTCGAATGCCAGCCCGGCGATCTGCTTGAATATCATCCCGATCCGGACGCGGCAGAGCGGCCGGGCGCAGTCTGAGGAGGTGTCCGTCCGCGCACCTACGTCGGTGATTTATGTGCGATAAGCGTCAGCGGCCGCCCATTGCCCGCCGCCGCTCAAGCCGCAGAAAGCTGCGGTAACGGGCAAATGGTGTAGGCTGGCGGTCATCGCGACTCCGGAAAGTGCGTATGGCCGGGGATATGAGAAACGATGGTTGGATGGCCGCGGGCCCGCGGCCGAGCATTGGGCCGTGGGACGCCGCGGCAATGACGGTCGGCATTGTCCTCGGCGCGGGAATCTATCGCAGTCCATCGTTGGTCGCTGCCCAGTCGGGAAGCGCAGCAGAAATGCTGAGCACTTGGGCGATTGGCGGGCTTTTCTCGATCATCGGTGCGCTTTGCTACGCCGAATTGTCCGCCGCCTTTCCGCATGCGGGCGGGGAGTATCATTTCCTCCGCCGTGCGTTCGGGCGGCGGTTCGCCTTCCTCTACGGCTGGTCGCGACTAACCGTAATTCAGACCGGGTCGATCGCGCTGCTCGCATATGTCTATGGCGATTATGCATCCGCCCTGGTTCCGCTGGGGCCCTGGAGCCCGTCGATCCACGCGGCGGCTGCCGTGGTGGCGATCACGGCGATCAACTGGGCCGGTGTCGCCTTTGGGTGCCGCGTGCAGCGGTGGCTGACCCTGTTGGAAATCGCCGGGCTGACATTGGTCATCGTCGCCGGCCTGTTTGTGACTCCGGACGCTGCGCCTGCGCCAGACGGCGGCGGCGAAGGTGCGCTGGGCCTCGCCCTGGTGTTTGTGCTGCTGACCTATGGCGGGTGGAACGAAGCGGCCTATCTGTCGGCGGAGCTTCGCAATAATCGGCGGTTGATGATGCCGGTGCTGGTGGGAAGCCTGGCGTTGCTCACCCTGCTCTATTTGCTGGCGAACCTCGCCTACGTTCGGGCGCTGGGCCTCGCGGGCATGGCAGCCTCCGACGTCGTCGCCGCCGACCTGGTGCGGCTCGCCTGGGGCGATGCCGGCGCGGCGCTGATCAGCATCGCCGTCGCTGTTGCGGCGCTTACTTCCGCCAACGCCACAGCCTTTACCGGCGCCCGCTCGGCCTATGCGCTCGGCTCCGACTTTCCCGCTTTCCACTTCCTCGGCCGCTGGCGGACCCGGGGCGAGACGCCGGGCAACGCATTGCTGTTGCAGGGCGGCGCGGCGCTGCTGCTGGTCGCCGGCGGGGCCTTCGCCCGGGACGGGTTCCAGCTGGCGGTCGAATACACCGCCCCGGCCTTCTGGTTCTTCTTTCTCGCCGTCGGCTTGTCCCTGTTCGTCCTCCGCAGCAAGGAACCGAATGTCGAGCGCCCCTTCCGCGTCCCGCTTTACCCGGTCCTGCCCGCGATCTTCTGCCTCACGAGCCTTTATCTGCTTTATTCAAGCCTTGCTTACACTGGCGCGGGCGCCCTGGTCGGAGGAACGGTCCTGCTCACGGGCGCGTTGGTGTTGATGTTCCTCGGCCGCAGGCCCGAGCATTTGGAACCGGTGCCATGAAGCTGCTCAAGGCGCTTTTCCTCGCTGCAATATTGGGGGTCGGTTGTTCGCAGGTAGGCGCCGGCGAAGAGTCTTACTCGAAAGCACGCAGCCGGCTGGCTGCATCGATCGGCGATTATGCCGTGCCCATCAGCGAGCGCGCCGATCCGCGCATCATCCGCCAGGTCGCAACCGTTCCGCGCCACTTGTTCGTGCCTCAATCGCAGCGAGCGGAAGCTTATAACGACTATCCGCTGCCGATCGGGGAAGACCAGACCATCTCGCAGCCGTCGCTGGTGGCGTTGATGACCCATCTGCTCCGGCCGAAACCGGGCGATGTGATGCTCGAGGTCGGGACGGGCTCGGGCTATCAGGCCGCGATCCTGTCGGGGCTGGTCCGCCACGTCTACACGATCGAAATCGTCGGACCGCTCGCGCGCCGGTCGGCACGGCGGCTGAACGAACTCGGTTATCGCAACGTCACCGTCCGGCATGGCGACGGCTATGCCGGCTGGCCGGCCCATGCGCCGTTCGATGGCATCATCGTCACCGCCGGCGCGGACCATATCCCCAAGCCGTTGATCGATCAGCTGAAGGTCGGCGGGCGAATGGTCATCCCCGTCGGCTCCACCCCGGAAGGCCAGCGTCTGAAACTGATTACAAAGGACTCAAGAGGGAAGATCCGTGAGCGAGTGATCATTGCCGTACGGTTCGTCCCGCTGATCCGGGACGTAAGGGGAATGGGCTGACGGCAAGCCTCGTTTGCGTCGTTTCGCCGACCACACCATATCTGGGCCATGCCGATCCAGATTCGCACTTCGCTGGCCGAGCCCGAAACCGGCGAGACGTTCGTTCCGCACCGGCCGCAACGGCCCGACAAGGCGGAAGGCGGGCGCCCGTTCCTTCTTGCGTCGGATTACGAACCCGCGGGCGACCAGCCCACCGCGATCAAGGAGTTGCTCGAGGGCATCACCGAAAATGGCGAGGTCAGCCAGGTGCTGCTCGGCGTCACCGGCTCGGGCAAGACCTTCACCATGGCCAAGGTGATCGAGCTGACCCAGCGCCCCGCGCTGGTGCTGGCGCCCAACAAGATCCTCGCCGCCCAGCTCTACGGCGAGTTCAAGAGCTTCTTCCCAGACAACGCCGTCGAATATTTCGTCAGCTATTACGACTATTACCAGCCGGAGGCCTATGTGCCGCGGTCCGACACCTACATCGAGAAGGAAAGCTCGGTGAACGAGGCGATCGACCGCATGCGGCACTCGGCGACGCGGTCGCTGCTGGAGCGCGACGACGTGATCATCGTCGCCTCGGTCAGCTGCCTCTACGGTATCGGCTCGGTCGAAACCTATTCGGCGATGATCTTCGACCTGAAGAAGGGCGAGAGCGTCGACCAGCGCGAGATCATCCGCAAGCTGGTCGCGCTGCAATACAAGCGCAACGACCAGGCCTTCGCCCGCGGCAATTTCCGGGTGAAGGGCGACAATCTGGAGATTTTCCCGTCGCATTATGAGGACAGCGCCTGGCGGATCAGCTTCTTCGGCGACGAGGTCGAAGAGATCACCGAGTTCGACCCGCTGACCGGCAAGAAGACCGCCAGCCTCGATAGCGTCCGGGTGTTCGCCAATTCGCACTATGTAACGCCCGGCCCGACGCTCAAGCAGGCGATGGAGGCGATCAAGCATGAGCTCGAGGAGCGGTTGAAGGAGCTGGTCGCCGAAGGCCGGCTGCTGGAGGCGCAGCGGCTCGAACAGCGGACCAATTTCGACCTGGAGATGATTGCCGCCACCGGCAGCTGCGCCGGCATCGAGAATTATTCGCGCTTCCTCACCGGCCGCCTGCCGGGCGAGCCGCCGCCGACCCTGTTCGAATATCTCCCCGACAATGCGCTTTTGTTCGTCGATGAGAGCCACCAGACGGTGCCGCAGATCGGGGCGATGGCGCGCGGCGACCATCGGCGGAAGATCACGCTGGCCGAATATGGCTTCCGCCTGCCGAGCTGCATCGACAACCGGCCGCTGCGCTTCAACGAATGGGACGCGATGCGCCCGCAATCGGTGTTCGTCTCGGCGACGCCCGGTCCGTGGGAGATGAACGAGACCGGCGGCGTGTTCAGCGAGCAGGTGATCCGCCCGACCGGCCTGATCGACCCGCCGGTCGAGATCAAGCCGGTCGAGGACCAGGTCGACGATCTGGTGCATGAGGCCAAGGAAACGGCGCGCAAGGGCTATCGCACTTTGGTCACCACCCTGACCAAGCGGATGGCCGAGGACCTCACCGAATATCTGCACGAGGCGGGTCTCAAGGTCCGCTACATGCACAGCGACGTCGAGACGCTGGAGCGCATCGAGCTGATCCGCGACTTGCGCCTCGGCGTTTATGACGTGCTGGTTGGGATCAACCTGCTGCGTGAGGGGCTCGACATCCCCGAATGCGGTCTGGTGGCGATCCTCGACGCCGACAAGGAGGGGTTCCTGCGCTCGGAGACCTCGCTGATCCAGACCATCGGCCGCGCCGCACGCAACGTCGATGGACGGGTGATCCTCTACGCCGACCGGGTCACAGGTTCGATGGAGCGCGCGCTGGCCGAGACCGGCCGCCGCCGCGAGAAGCAGCTCGCCTACAATGCCGAGCACGGCATCACGCCGGAAACGATTAAGCGGCAGATACACGACGTCATGGGATCGCTCGCCGCGCGCGAAGGGCTGATTGTCGACACCGGCGACGAAGAGCGGCCGCACCTCGTCGGCCACAACCTCCGCGCTTACATCGGCGAGCTGGAGGAAAGGATGCGCAAGGCCGCCGCCGACCTCGAGTTCGAGGAGGCGGCGCGCCTCCGCGACGAAATCCGAAGGCTGGAGGAAGACGAGCTCGGCATCCCCGATCCGGAGCGCGTGGCGCCGCGGCCAGCCGGTAGCGCGACGCAAGGAAAGCCGGGGACGCGCCGCACGGGATTCGGCAAGACGCAGCGGCGTTGGGGTGGCAAGCGCTGACGCCTTAATTCACCATTTGGCCCAACAATTTAAGGCAACCCTAAGTCACGCCACCGGACAATTGTATCCTGTTCTCGAGAGAGTGAGGGCAGCCATGATCCGAGATCATCAGCGAAGAGACCGGGTCACTTGTAAACGGGGACTTTGTCCAGCGAACGATCGCGATATGGTGCGGCCATGAGCAAGTGGACAAACCTCTACGAGCAGCTGCTGGCCAACCCCAATACGATTATCCCCTTCCGCGACTTCCAGGGGTTATTTGCCGCATTCGGATTTGTGGAACGTCGGGGCAAGGGCAGTCATCGGAACTATAAGCACCCGAAAGTGCCTGCGGTCCTGACCGCCCAGCCGCGCGGCAAGGACGCCGTGCCGTATCAGGTCAAGCGGCTGCTTGCGGTCATCAAGGAGTATGACCTACATATCTCTGAGTGAGAGTGCCGCATTATCATATTAACGTGTTCTGGTCGGACGAGGACGGTTTGTGGATCGCCGACGTCCCGGATCTGAAATATTGCTCTTCACATGGCGATACGCCTGAAGAGGCGATTGCCAATATTCAAGACGCAATAGAGGGCTGGCTCGAAACCGCTCGGGAAGAAGGATTGGAAATCCCGCAGCCGAGATACAGGCCAGCCGCCGCCTGATATCCTTCCATCCGCGAAACGGCTGGTTCAGCCCCACGCAACCCAATGCGTTGCAGAGTGTTTGGTCAGCAAATCCACTTGGGGAATGCGCCGCAAACGCGGCGCAAAATTTATGCGCAAGAAGCTTGGTTTGATCATTGGTGCCCTGGCGATGCTGGCGACGACGCCGCTTGCCGCCCAGCCGCGCGGCGACGAGCCGGTCCCGGTGCCGCGCACCATTCGGCAAGGGATCGACTTCGTCTATGTCGACCCGCAAATGTCGAGCGTCGCCAGGCGGCGGCAGAAGCCGCAGAACTGGTTGGCACGGCTGTTCAACCCGGGCGCGGCCCGCAGCCGCGGCGCGCCCAACCCGATGTTCGACGGGCTGGCGCGGGGACTCCAGCAATATCAGGCGACCTGGGGCCGGCTGCCGCAGACCAAGATCCCCGCCGGCGCCGCCATGAAGCGCGGCTCGACCGGCAAGCGCGTGCAGCTGCTTCGCACCCGCCTGGGGCTGCCGGCCGCCGGCGGCTATGACGAGCGGCTGGTCCAGGCGGTCCGCGCCTATCAGGCGGTGCACGGCCTCGGCACGCCCGACGGGATTGCCGGCAGGGCGACGATCGCGTCGCTGAATCGCGGCGCGATGCATTATGCGCGGCGGATCGCGATCAACATGGAACGGGCCTTCCGCCTGCCGCAAACCCGGGCGTTCGATCGCTATGTGGTGGTCGATTCCGGCGCGGCGGAAGCCTATCTGTTCGACCGCGACCGGCGCGCCGATGCCATGCGGGTGATCGTCGGCTCGAAAGAGACCAAGACGCCGATGATGGCGGTGCTGATGCGCAACGCCAAGGCCAATCCCTATTGGAACGTGCCCCCCGAGCTGGTCAAATCGATGACGGCGAAGAAGGTCAAGGAGCAGGGACTCTCCTATTTTAAGAACTTCCACTACGAAGTGCTGTCGGATTGGGGCGCCAATTCCCATCCGGTCGACCCCAAGGAGATCAACTGGAAGGCGATCGCCTCGAGCAAGAAGCTGCCGACCATTCGCGTCCGTCAGCAGCCGGGCCCGTGGAATTCGATGGGCGAGATGAAGTTCGAGATGAAGAATGATTACGGCATCTACCTCCACGACACGCCCTTGAAGGAAAAGTTCAACGGCGACCGCTGGATCAGCAACGGCTGCGTCCGGCTGGAGGATTATCGCCGCTTCGCCGGCTGGGTCGGCGTTCCCGCTTATGCCCCAGGCGCGGAGCAAATCATTCCGCTGCCACGACCCGTCCCGATCTACCTCACCTATCTGACCGTGGCCGCCAGCCCAAACGGGGTGACGTTCCGTCCGGACCCCTATGGCTTCGACGCACAGGCGATGCCGCAGATGTTCGGGCCAGCGATGAAGATGGCCCTGGCTTCTGCGGAGGCCGCGGGCTCGGATTGATAGGTGTTCTTGCAGGCACCACGGGCAATAGATGTCCGCGATGAGGACCGCGCCAAGCTGTCGCGGGACGTGAGGCGGTTCATTCGGTCGCGCTGAGGCTTCACACTTTCCTTGCATTGGCGCAGCATGGTGGCTGCCGATTCAAACGGGGGCGTGGCATGGCGAACCTTCCCAACGACTTGTTCCAGCGCGTCAGCGGGCGCGCCAATGATCCGATGCGGCGGACCGCCATGTCCGGCGCGCAGGCCAACGCCACGCCGCTCGACATGGGCCAGCTGATGGCCGATTTCCAGAAGCATGCGCCGCCCCAGGCGCAGGGGTTGCTTGGCGCGCTCGGCAACCTTCAATCGATGTTGGGCGCGAACATGCCGGGCTTCGCCATGATGGGGCCGGGCGGGATGATGAGCATAGGCATGCCAACTGGCCCGCAGCCGCTCGCGCAGGCTCCCGCAGAGCAGGCGCTGAAGGAGGCCGAAGCGGCGATCGGCCGGCCGCTCCCTGAGGAGGTCAGGCAGCTCTATGCCATCGGCGACGGCGGCTTCGGGCCCGGCGAAGGGCTGTTTCCGCTGGCTGAGCTGGTCGAACGTTACCGGGACCTGACCGACGAGCCTTATGGCCCGCTGGGCCAGGACTGGCCGAAGAATCTACTGCCGCTGTTCGATGAAAATCCCGCGCTGGGCTGCATCGACTTGGATTCAGGAGAGATCGTTGCCTGGGACCCGGAAGAGATCGAGGATGAGGACAGCGATGAGGATTGGCAGCGCTCGTTCAAGCCGGAACATCCCAACCTCGCGGCGCTGCTGCAGCAATGGCTCGGCGAGGAGACGGTCGAGGAATTGATGCAGCGGGAGATGACCGCTGCCCAGGACAAGATGGCCGATGAGTGGATCGAGCGGCTTGAGAAGCAGAGCGAGGCTGCCCGCGCCGGCCACGGCTTTACCGGGCCGGACTGGCGCGAGCAGGTTCGCCGCCGCTGCCGGGGCGAGGGTTAGGCGTTAGCGCAGCACTCCCGACTGCTTCTGGCGATGCGCATAATAGTAAAGCGCAGCCGCGACGATGATGATCACCCACGGCATCAGCGCCATCGTGCCTTCGTTCATCGGCGGCGGTGGCGGCGGCGCCAGGAAGATCTGGTAACCGAGGCCGACCACCGCGCCGAGCAGCGACAGCCCAAGCGCCGGCACTGCCCAGCGATGGCGCATCAGCAGCAGGATCGAGCCGATAAGGCCCATCCACACGCCAAGCCCCCAGCCAAATTGCGCATAGATCGGAAAGCCGTCGACCCAGGCGAGCATCGCCTCCGGGTCTGAATCCGGGGCCATCGACCGGAAATATTCCAGGTTGCGCATGCGCGTCATCAGATAGTCGTAACAACCGAAGCCATTCCACAGGAGCGACAGCAGGCCGACGATCCACAGGTGGACCGGAGCCTTGGCGGTTTGCACGTCATCCATGTTGCATCCCCCTCCAACGCCGGCTGTTGTTGCCGCCCAGGAACGCACTGTGGGGCGGTGAAGGCGCTATTCGCCATGCCGGCCGAAGCGCATCAGCAGGGATTTAGGGGCGCGTGTCAATCGGCAAGCTTCTGCGGCCGCTGAAATCCGCCAATTCTGAACCGCGACCCGGCCGATGCGTTGAAACCGGCATGTGTAAGGTTGAAATGCTGAACCAACTGTCAGTTGCACTATTGCTCCTTGCCTGCAGCAGGTCCGACCCGGTCGACGAAGATGCGGTCGCGCCGGCTGCAAATCTGGTTGGCGACATGGCCGCCGACAGTCTCGCCGCGCCGGCCAACGCCGCGGCAGCGGAAGCCGCCCAGCAGGCGGCCGTACCGCCCGCGACCGACGGGCTGGCCTGGAGCTATCGTCAGCAGGACCGGGCCGCGCTGTTCGGTCCGCCAAATTCGCCGGCCTTCTCGATCCAGTGCCAGAAGCCCCGTGAAGGGGAGCCGCAGCTGATCTTCGTCCGCTACTTGCCGCCTTCCAGCGGCGGCACCGCGACATTGAGCTTCACCGGCAACGGCCAGGCCGCCTCGCTGCCGGTCTCGCCCGTCACCGACCCGAGCGGAATCGGCGGGCAGTGGCGGGCGATGGTGCCGCCCGGCGACCATGCCCGCAACGTTGCCGAGACTTTCGCCGGCCCGGCCACGGTCGAGGTGTCGGTCAGCGGCACGTCGCCGCTGGTCGTCCCGTCGGCCCCCGAACCGCGCCGGGTGCTGGCCGACTGCCTGGGTGGCTAGCGCCTAGAACGAAAAGCGCAGTCCGAGCTGAGCCGAGGTTTCCTCGCCCTGATCCTTGCCTGCAGTCAGCGACGCCGCCGCGTCCAGCGTGAGCGACGACAGGATCGCCGCGCTGAACCCGCCCGAGATGCGGCCATAGGCCTTCTTCGAGGCATCGTCGAAGTCGAAGCCGTTGACGATGGTCGGCGCCGACGTCTGGGAGAAACGCACGGTGCGCCCGTCGCCGGTGAAGTCCTTCTCGACCACCGCCGACGCGAACGGCCGGAGCTGCACGCCGCCGCCGGCGAAGTCACCGCGCAACTCGAGGCCCAGGCTGCCGCGCAGCGACCTGTAGGTCAGGGAATCGACGTTGAGGGTCAGCACCGGATCGCCGGTTTCGGTGTAGCCGTCGACCTTGGCCTTGGCATAGTCGAGACCTACGACAGGGCCGACCCGGACCGAGCCGACCGGCATCAGATAGCCGCCCTTGATCCCGGCGATCAAATGATTGCCGTCGGGATCGGCCTCCATTCCCTCGACCACTCCGGCGCGTTCGATGTCATGCTTGTTCCAGCCATATCCGGCATAGGCCTGGACGAAGCCGCCGGCGATGCCGAACACGCCGTAACCGCCGACCTGCAGCGAGCGGCTTTCGGTTTCCGCCGCGTCATTGCCGAAATTGACCTTCGGCTTGGAGTAATTGACCGCCGCGCCGACCAGGCCGGAGCCGAAGCCATATTCGACGCCCGCGGTCGCGCCGAGCCCGCTCGAGCGGTAGGCGTCGTTGGTCGGGCCGGCATTGAGCTTGCGGCTGTATCCATCGCCGACGATGAAGAACTTCATCCCCTCCGGCATGTCGCCGTCACGAGGCGCGGTGGTGTCCATGCGGCTGGTCAGCGTGCGACCGAACTGGCGGGCAACGTCCATGCTCATGTCGCTGGTCGCCTGAAGCGTCAGCGGCGCCTGCAACTGGGCGGCGATATATTGGCCGACGATCGCGAACCCGGCCGAGGTCAGGTGCAGCTGGTCATAGTAGAACAGATATTTCTGGGTCGGATCGGCGATGCAGCTGGTGTTGGGCAGCGGCGGGCAGGCCAGGCCGACCAGCCCATAGCCCTCAAGGTCTGCCGCGACCTGGTTGAGCAGCAGCGTGCCGTCGAGATAGTGCACCATTACGCCATCGGCGGCGTGACCCGCCAGCGTCGTCTTCATCGCCTCGTTGAAGGTGGTCGAATAGGCGCTGCGGATTGCCTGGGCGGGAGCATTGCCGGCGATTTCCGGGAGCAGCGACGTGTCTCCGGCAAGGAAGCTGATATTCTGCGCGCCGGCATTGACCAACGCGTTGATACCGGCCGTCGCGAAGCCCGCCGAGGCCGTAGCCGCGGCCGGCGCCCCGGCCAGCGTCCCGCCGGTCTGCTGGTAGAAGCGGGCATCGTTGCCGCCGATCGAGAGGGTGACCAGGTCATCTTCGTCGAAAGTTGGACCGGCGGTCGGGAATGCCGGGTGCTGCGGACCGATGCCCAGGAAGTTGGAAACTTCGAACTGGAAACCGGGCAGCCCGGGACCATTGGTGTTGGTATTGTTGGTCAGCGCCCCGCCGATGGCGAAATTGTCAATCGGGGCATCGAGCAGCTGGCCGAGCGTGTCGACATAGTTGGTGCCGCCCGAGAAGCGTCCGGTGGAATAGGGCGCGGGCGGCGCGATCCCCAGGATCTGGAACAGATTGCCATCGTCGGCATAGCTGTCGCCGAACGCGACAATATGGTCAACCCGCTGGGCCGATGCCGGCGCGGCAGAAAGCGCGCTGGCGGCGAGCAGCGAGGCAGCGAACAGGCGGCACTTTGTCATGAATATCCTCCCCGGTACCGCGTCGGGACGCGCGGCTGAACCGCGGCAGTAATGCATGGCAATTTGGCCGGCGCAAGTGACAGTGGTGTCAATAATCGGCGCCACGACTCGCTTCGTCGAATCGCCGCATATCGGCGGCCAGCGGACGTTCCAAAAAGCTCGACGGCGGACATCTGTTCGTATAGATTAAGCCATTGTTGTTGTGTGCTTTTTTGCAGCGGGATGCGTTCATGAGCCGCTTGAGACAGCCTGGTGACAGCCACTATGAGGTTCTGGGATTATCGCCTGAAGCTTCCGACGAAGAGATCAACAGCGCCTTCCACCAACTGATTGACAAGCAAGGCTACAAGGTCGGTGTGCCCCTCGATCGCCAGTGGTTGCGGGCACGCGAGATCAAGGCTGCCCATGCAACGCTGGGCGATCCGGTGAAGCGGCGAGAATATGACGAGTCGCTGAGCCGACCTGCAGAAGCGGCCCCTTGGGCCATGGCCGCGAGCGATCCTGCAACGGACGAATTGGTCTTGCCGGAAAAGGAACCTGACGCACCGACGCCGGTCGACAATGGATTGCCTCCCAATGCGGTCGTCCAGGCCGATCAGGCTCTGGCTGATGCCACGCCGGAGCCGACACCGGAAGCGGTCCCGGAATCAGCCGCAGAGGATTATGCCACGCCGGAGCCGACACCAGAAGCGGTGCCGGAACCAGCCGCAGAGGCCGATGCCAAGCCGGAACCGACACCAGAAGCGGTGCCGGAACCAGCCGCAGAGGCAGTAGGTGAGCCGACTGACGATCGTCAGCAGCCGCCCGACCTTGCTCCGACCCTCAACGACAATGAGCCGGCTCCGGCTTTCGACGACCGCAAGCGGTTCTCGGGTAGAAGCTGGGGTGCGGCAGCGGCAGTTGCCGCCGGGTTGGGGGTGGTGCTCCTTTACTCCTGGCCGAGCGGGGACCGCCAACCATCCGCCGACGAAGCGACGGCGAGGATCGCCGCTCCGGCGGGGCAAGCCGGCGGCGCCGGGGCAGGCTTTGTTGATCAAGCACCAGGCAATTACGGCCTTGCCGCAACGGGTGCGGAACCACAGGGTGCCGCTACCGATGGCTCGCCGGCTGCATCGGACACCGCCGCAAGCGCTCAAGCAACTGCGCAAGACGTCCGCCAACTCGCCGCGAAAGGCACGGCGGATGGCCAGTCGCAGGCGGACGCAGGATCGACGGGCGCGACTCCGGATGCGACCTCCCGACCCATGGCAGTCGATGCTCGAGCAGCTGCGCCAGTCCCCACGCCGCCGGTTGCTCGAGTAGCGGAAACCGCACCTGCACCGAACCTAGCGCCTGTAAGTCGCGGCGTTATGGTCCGCAAAGAACCCGAGTGGATTGGCGGCGGTCCCACCGACGCGGACAATCGGCGCGGCCGCTACCGTGGCTCCGTTGCGGTGCAGGTCACCGTCGAGCCGGATGGACGCGTTTCGCGTTGCGCTCCCGTGCGCGGCAGCGGCAATCCCGGGCTCGATGCACTGACTTGCAGCCTCGTCCAGCAACGGGCGCGGTTCAATCCCGCCGTCGATGCCCAAGGCAGGCCAATCGTGAGCCAGACCTACACGACCTTTTTCTGGGGCCGCAGACCTCGGGACTGACACCGGGCGGCGGCGTTTCCGCGCCTACCGCTTCTCTTTCGCCAGCCGGCTCATCAGTATCGCGGCGCGCTTGGCCTGGCGCCAGATGGAGGCGATGTCGACCCGCTCGCCCGGCGCATGCTCGCCCTCGGCCGCCGGGCCGAGGCCGATCAGCCCGTCGACGTCCTGCGCAACGAAGCTGATGTCGCCGGCGCCGCGCTTGAGCGGATCCAGCTCGCCCATCGGCTCGAGCCCCATGTCAGCGTTCACCGCGTTGAGCCTTGCCAGCAGCGCGCGGTTGCCCTCGGTCGGGGCCATCGGCGGATATTCGTCGGGATCGAACTCGATCTTGGCTGTCGCGCCTGCCAAGGGCTTGGCCACGATCGCCTGCATCTTCGCCTTAACCCGGTCGATCTGCTCGCGGCTCAGGGCGCGCAGGTCGCCGCGAGCGACCGCTGTTTCGGGGATGATGTTGGTCTTGCCGGTCGCTTCCAGCCGGATTCGGCCCTCGTCGAGCTTGGCGGTCGCGCCGCCGCCGATCAGGCCGACATTGAAGGTCAGCTTGTCCTCTGGCAGCTCGCGGCGAAATGTGTCGATGATCCGCGCCAGCTCGTAGACCGCGCCGTTGCCGGCGCTGGCCGAGAAAATCCCGCTCGAATGGCCCGACTTGGCGGTGACGGTCACCGTCCAGGCGCCCGAGCTGCGGCGGGAGATGGAGCCGATGTCCTTGCCATCTTCCTGGGCCAGGCCCTCGAAATCCAGCGCGGCGTCGGCGCGCTTGCCGGCGGCGATCAGGTCGCGCCGGGCGAGCTCGATCGGCATGCCATTATCTTCCTCGTCGCCGGTCAGAACCACCTCGATATCGGCATTCTTTAGCGTGCCGGCCCGGTGCATCGCGCGCAGGGCAGCGATCATCACCGCCATGCCGCCCTTGTCGTCGCCCGACCCCGGGCCGATGCCGTCATTGCCGCGCCGCTCCCAGCGCTGGAACGGGCTGTCCGGCTCGAACACCGTGTCGAGATGCCCGATCAGCAGCAGCCGCTTGCCGCGCCCATTTCCTTTGTGGGTCGCGACGATATGCCCGGCCCGGCCGGTTGCGCGCATGTCTATCCACCGCACCTTGAAGCCGATCGGCTCCAGCTCGGCGCGCAACATCTCGCCGACCTTGGTCACGCCCTCGATATTGAGCGACCCGCTGTTCTGGTTGACCCATTTCTCGAGCATGGCGAGCGTCCGCTCCTGCTCGGCATCGACGGTCTGGACCATACGGGTTTCGGCCGGCGAAAGCTGTGCGACGGCGGCTGTTGGAACGAGGGCGAGGGCGGCAAGCGCGAGGGAGAAGCGGCGGAACATCGCGACAGCTTAGCAGCGCCCGGCACGTCCTCAAGGGCATCGCCGAAATCTAAACGAGCTTGAATTTCCTCGCGACAAATAGAGGCCCGAAAACTGACAATGCGATGCCTGCGAGCGAGCAGAAGGCCACCCATATCGCCATTGCCGTACCGCCCGCTTGGTATACCCCGTAAAGCACCGGGCCCGCTAGAATGAGGCCGCGAACTTCGTTTGCCACGAGCGCGCAGAGGCCCGCCTTCACGAGCAGCCGAACGATGGTCCGCGGTTGAATAACCATCCGCCGTTCATCGCACGCGGGCAGTTAGGAAATGGTTGATGGGACCGCATTTTCATTTCGTGCAAGGTCTGCCTTCGACCCCAGTGCAGACACAGGCGCGTTGTTCAGGCTAAGGCTCGAGCACGCTTGTTACCAGGCGACATGCTGCGAAGTCAGGATTGCCCGTGAGCGAGTTAATCGCAACCAAGCCGATAACCCCGGCTTGGCGAGAAGAGCATCTCCGATTGGCCGTCGAGGCCGCCCGAGTGGCCCTCTGGTCTTGGCACGTCGATGGCGATCGGTTCAGGATGGACGAACGGGCATTCGACCTGTGGGGCTTGCCGTGGGCGGACGAGGTTACCTTCGAAGAGCTTTCAACCCATATCCACCCTGCCGATCGCGATCGAGTTCGGGCGGCATTCTCGGCTACCCGCTCCGTAGCCGGCTCCTACGAAATCGACTTCCGTATTTGCCTGGGCGACGAAGTCCGTTGGATATCGGCACGTGGCAGGGGAGCAGACGAGGGGATCGTCGAAGGCATGATGTTCGGGATCTTTCTCGACGTCACCGGCCGCAAGCAGGCGGAAGAGGGTAGCGAACTACTGGCTGGAGAGATGAGCCATAGGGTCAAGAACCTGCTGGCGATTGCGACCGGATTAACGCAGCTCACTGGTCGATCCGCCCTAACCGTGGCCGACATGACGGGCGAATTGACGCAGCGCCTGACTGCCTTGGGCCGCGCCCACGACGTGGTCCGCCCGCTGCCCGGGGAGCAAGGCAAGGCTGCGCTGCTGGGCGACCTTCTCTCGGTTCTGCTCGCGCCCTATGACGAGACGGCCGCCTTCTCAGGTCGCATCCGCGTGGCGGTTGCCAGGATGGGCGTTGGCGAGCGGACAGCAACCGCACTCGCGATGGTCATCCACGAACTGGCGACCAACTCTGTCAAACACGGCTCGCTATCGAGTTCGTCGGGTCTGCTCGATGTGTCCAGCACAACGGATGGGGACCACATCTCCTTGATCTGGGCAGAAACCGGAGGGCCTCCGATAGTCGAAGAGCCAGTTCTGAAAGGTTTCGGCAGCCGGCTCATCGCTCGCAGTGTCTCAAGGCAGCTCGGAGGAGAGATGGCATACGACTGGCAAGAAACCGGTCTGGTCGTAACTATTCGACTAAGCCAAACACGGTTGGCCGACTAGCTTTTCAGCTCTTCCACCATTTCCGCTCTTCCCCCTTTCCGGCCATCAGGCAAATGCTCGCAAGCTGTCGCGGTCACACGTTCCGGTTAGCGACGCTGTCCTACAGATAACCAAATGGGTAATTATTGCGCGACTCGGATAAACCGGAGGAGCGGGCAATGGACGTTGAAGTGCTGATCGATGAGCTGATCGAGCGGGAAGGGGATTATGTCAGCCATCCGGCCGACAGGGGCGGGCCGACGCGGTTCGGGATTACCGAGGCGGTGGCGCGGGCGCATGGCTATGCCGGCGCCATGGCCGAGCTGCCGCGCGACGAGGCGGCGGCGATCTACCGCCGGCTCTACTGGCTTCGTCCGCGCTTCGACCAGGTCGCGGAACGCTGCCCGCGGGTTGCCGCGGAGCTGTTCGACACCGGCGCGAACATGGGGCCTGCCGTGGCCGCCACCTTCCTCCAGCGCGCGCTGACCGCGCTCAACCGGGCGGGCAAGGACTATCCGGACCTGGTCCCCGACGGCCGCGTCGGGCCAGCGACCCTGGCGGCGCTCGACGCCTTTCTCGAAGCGAGGGGAAGCAAGGGCGGCGAAACTGTCCTGCTTCGCGCGCTCGAGGCGCTGCAGGGCGAGCGGTACCTCCGTCTTGCCGAGAAGCGGCCAGCCAATGAGGCGTTTCTCTACGGGTGGCTGGCAAACCGTATCGGTTCTCTGTGATGCTTAAGGTCTCACCAAGGGCGCGAAAATGCGCCTTTCTCCATGACCTTTGTGAACTTTAGGAGGTAATGATGGCACTCATCGAAGCGATCGTCGGGCCGGTGTCGAAGCTGCTCGACAAGATCATCCCCGACCCGCAGGCCCGCGACCGGGCCAAGCTCGAGCTAATCAAGCTGCAAGGCGACCAGGAAATGGCCGCGATCGGCGCGCAGATGCAGGCGATCGTTGCCGAGGCGCAGTCGGCCGATCCCTGGACCAGCCGGGCCCGGCCGAGCTTCCTCTATGTCATGTATGTGATGATCCTGTGGGCGATCCCGATGGGCCTGATCGCCGCCGCCGACCCGAAAATGGCGCTGGGCATCGGCAATGGCATGACCTCCTACCTGCGCGGCCTACCGGAGGAGCTCTATGCGCTCTTCGGCACCGGCTACCTCGGCTACACCGCAGCGCGGACCTGGGGGAAGATGAAGGGGGTGGAGCGGTGACGACCCCAACAGCCCGTCACCCTGAACTTGTTTCAGGGTCCATTTGCGGGAAGTGCGGTGCCGGTCTCCAGAATGGATGCTGAAACAAGTTCAGCATGACGAAAAGGTTGCGCGCTGCCTCCCGCTCTCCCACATCCTGCCCAAGCAAGGAGCGGGAGCGAGCGTTGGAACAATATCATGGCACCACGATCCTCGGGGTGAAGAAGGACGGCAGGACCGTCATTGCCGGGGACGGTCAGGTCAGCCTCGGCAATACGGTGATCAAGCCCAATGCCAAGAAGGTGCGGCGGCTTGGCGCGGACGGGTCGGTGATCGGCGGCTTCGCCGGCGCGACCGCCGCCGCCTTCACCCTGTTCGAACGGCTGGAGAAGAAGCTGGAGCAGCACCGCGCCCAGCTGCTTCGCGCGGCGGTCGAACTGGCCAAGGACTGGCGGACCGATAAATATCTCCGCAACCTCGAGGCGATGATGATCGTCGCCGACAAGGAGACGCTGCTAATCCTGACCGGCAACGGCGACGTGCTGGAACCCGAAGGCGGCATCGCGGCGATCGGCTCCGGCGGCAATTATGCGCTGGCCGCGGCCAAGGCGCTCAGCGACTATGAGCAGGACCCGGAGAAGCTGGCGCGCCGGGCGATGAAGATCGCATCGGAGGTGTGCGTCTTCACCAACGACCAGCTGACCATCGAGATTATAGAATAGCCTAACCCGTTCGTGTCGGGCGAAGTCGAGACACGCCAGGCGCGAACGTCCCTCGACTTCGCTCGGGACGAACGGCAGGTTGGGCCGATGCTGTACCAGCTTGATCGCCGATCCTTCGCCGCCGGCTCCGCCGCGCTGCTGACCGGCTGTGCCACGGTTGGCACACGCACAGCACGACCGTCCGGCTGCGCGCCACTGCCGCCGGTCAAGGCCGATGCGGGGCGGGTAATCCGGACCGTCGCCGGCCTGCGGCCGTACCGCGCTTCCGGCTTCGTCGTCCGGGCCGAGCCGCTCGGCGACAAAAGGCTGGTC
Source organism: Pseudomonadota bacterium (assembly GCA_030773115.1). Taxonomy (GTDB): domain Bacteria; phylum Pseudomonadota; class Alphaproteobacteria; order Sphingomonadales; family Sphingomonadaceae; genus Sphingomicrobium. The sequence goes on along the minus strand of JALYNQ010000054.1, from coordinate 14,799 downwards.
CACAATTACGGGCACGGCGGTGCCGGGATCACCTTGAGCTGGGGCAGCTCCAGGCTGGCGGCCGACCTCGGCCTGCCGGGACATAGCGGCCCGGTAGCGGTGATCGGCGCCGGCGCGCTCGGGCTAACCACGGCGCGGCTGGCCCAGGAGGCGGGCTTCCCGGTCACCGTCTACGCCAAGGCGTTGCCGCCCGACACGACTTCCAACGTCGCCGGGGGGCAGATCTCGCCCTTCGGCCATTATCGCGAGGATGCCGTCACGCCGGAGTGGCGGCGGCAGTTCATGGCGGCGATGGATTATAGCTGGCGCCGCTGGCAGATCATGGTCGGCGACGATTATGGCATCCGCTGGCTGCCGACCTTCGAGGAGTCGCGGCGCCCGGCGCATCGGGGCGATTGGCTCGATCCCTACTATCCCAACGGCAGGCGGGTGCCTGCCGGCCAGCACCCTTTTCCGGTCGAAGACGTCATTTCCTTCGACACCATGTATGTCGAAACCGGCCGCTTTCTCCGCCAGATGATGCGCGACATCCAGCTTGCCGGCGGCCGGTTCGAAATCCGAGACTTCGCGACTCCGCAAGCGATCGCCGCCTTGCCGGAAAAGCTGGTCTTCAACTGCACCGGGCTCGGTGCGCGGCAGCTGTTCGGCGATACGGAGTTGCAGCCGGTGCGCGGCCAGCTGGCGGTGCTGCTGCCGCAACCCGAGGTGCGCTACGCCTTCGCCGGGCAGGCGGGCTACATGTTCCCACGAGCAGATGGAATCCTGCTCGGCGGGACGTTCGAGCGGGACGAGTGGGACGCAACGCCCGATCCGGCGGACATCGCCCGCATCGTCCAGTCCCACAAGCTGCTGTTCGAGGGATTCCGCTGCACCGCTTGAAGTGACTTGCCCAATTCCCAATCTTATCAGCGATGAACATCCACTCACCGATCACCGACAGCGGGACATCCGAATCCTTGAAAGACAGTCTCACCCCCAAGGCGATCGTCGCCGCGCTCGACGAGCATATCATCGGCCAGAATGACGCGAAAAAGGCGGTCGCGGTGGCGCTGCGCAATCGCTGGCGCCGCCAGCGGCTGTCGCCCGAGCTGCGCGAGGAAGTGACGCCCAAGAATATCCTGATGATCGGCCCGACCGGCTGCGGCAAGACCGAGATCAGCCGCCGCCTGGCCAAGCTGGCCGACGCGCCGTTCGTCAAGGTCGAGGCGACCAAGTTTACCGAGGTCGGTTATGTCGGCCGCGACGTCGAGCAGATCGCCCGCGACCTGGTCGAGGAGGCGGTCCGGCTGGAGCGCGAGCGCCGCCGCGAGAAGGTGCGCGCGGCGTCGGAGAGCGCGGCGATGGACCGGCTATTGGACGCACTGACCGGAAAGGGTTCGTCGGAAGCGACCCGCGCCAGCTTCCGCCAGCGGTTCGAGGACGGCAGCCTCGACAATGCCGAGGTCGAGATCGAGGTCTCCGAAGCGCAAGGCATGCCATTCGAAATCCCCGGCGGCGGCGGGGTCGGCATGATCAATCTCAGCGAGATGATGTCCAAGGCGATGGGCGGGCCGCCGAAGAAGCGGCGCAAGCTCAAGGTCAAGGACGCCTTTCTGAAGCTGGTCGAGGAGGAAGCCGACAAGCGGGTCGACCAGGACGATGTGACGCGGGTGGCGCTGGCCGACGCCGAGGCCAACGGCATCGTCTTCCTCGACGAGATCGACAAGATCGCGGTTTCGGACGTGCGCGGCGGATCGGTCAGCCGCGAAGGCGTCCAGCGCGACCTGCTGCCGCTGATCGAGGGAACCACGGTCGCGACCAAATATGGGCCGATCAAGACCGACCACATATTGTTCATCGCCTCTGGGGCTTTTCACATCGCCAAGCCCGCCGACCTGCTGCCGGAGCTGCAGGGCCGCCTGCCGATCCGGGTCGAGCTGGCGACGCTGACGGAAGAGGATTTCGTCCGCATCCTGTCGGCCACCAGGGCCAGCCTGACCGAGCAATATTCGGCGCTGCTGGCGACCGAGGAGGTAACGATCGAGTTCGCCGAAGATGGCATCGCCGCTCTGGCGCGGATCGCGGCCGAGGTGAACGATGCGATCGAGAATATCGGCGCAAGGCGGCTTCAGACGGTGATGGAAAAGCTGGTCGAGGACATCAGCTTCACGGCCGAGGAGCGCAGGGGCGAAAAGCTGGTAATCGATGCCGCGTTCGTTGAGGGACAGCTGGCCGGGATCGCCAAGAACGCCGACCTTTCAAGGTACGTTCTCTGAAATCCTCCCCGGAACGGGGAGGTGGCACGCACAGCGTGACGGAGGGGCTGCCGCAACATCGGCGAAGCCCCTCCACCAGCCTACGGCTGGTCCCCCTCCCCGTGCCGGGGAGGAACTGGCTCGCGATATCTCCACACCAGCCCTTGGACGAACGGCGACCACAGCGGCACCTCGACGCCCGCGACGCGCAGGCGATCGGCCGACCATTGGTTGCAGGTGCTGATCGCATTGGCCTTGCCGATGCCATGGTAGAAGGCGTCGCCATAGCCATAGCCCGGGTGGTCGATGCGGATCGGCTTGCTGTCCGGACTGAGCTGGAATTCCGAGCGGATCGAGGCCCACAGGCGGCGATACTGCTCCGGAGTCAGGCGGATCGCCTTGGCCGCAAAGGTCGGATCGCGCACCCATTGGACGTGCATCACCCGCTCACCGCCGGTGAGTGCGATGGCCGCGGTCTTGAGCGTCAGGTCGCCCCAGGTCGGGGTTTCCAGATAGACGCGCCGCTCGCCGGCACCGAACGCGATCCACTCGGAGCCGGCAGGAACGTTTCGGGCATCGGATTTGGGCAGCAGCGGCCGCCAGTCGAGCCCCTGCGCATTGGCCGGCAGCACCAGGTCGGCATGGACGCCATTGTTGGCGATGTAGATGGTGACGCCACGATCCGGCTCCTGCCAGCCGGAATTGAGCGGAATCAGCCCGCCGATCAGCGCCGCGAGCAGGTACAGGCCGGGAATAGCCAGGATCGCCAGGGCGAAGCGGGCGGGCCAGCGGCGTTTTCGGGATCGGCGGCGACGGGGCATGTAGCCATGGTGATGCTGAGCTTTCAAAAAGGGAAGCACCCCATGCTTCCCTTCTTGAAAGCTGGTCGGGGCGACTGGATTCGAACCAGCGACCCCCACACCCCCAGTGTGATGCGCTACCAGGCTGCGCTACGCCCCGACCGGTCGCGCCCCATATGGGTACGCGAGAGCGGCGCATCTAGGGCGGCGCGCATCGCTTGGCAAGGCGCCCCGCGGCGTGATAGGCGCCCGCCACTTCCTGCGCTCGGGGCTCCCCCGACGCCTTTTCAATAAAGAGAATTCCGGGGCCATGACCATGAACTCGCTACTCGCCGCCGCCGCCGCGCCTTCGGGGACGGCCGCATTTTTCTTCAACGTCTTCCCGCTGCTGCTGGTCTTCGTCATTTTCTGGTTCCTGATGATCCGCCCGCAGCAGCGGCGGATGAAGGAGCATCAGGCGCAGATCGCCGCGGTCAAGAAGGGCGACCGGGTGGTCACCGGTGGCGGCCTGATCGGCAAGGTCGTCAAGGTCACCGACAATGAGGTGGAGGTGGAGCTTGGCCAGGGTGTCCGCGTGACCGCGGTCAAATCGACCCTGACCCAGGTGATCGACCCGACCGCTGCCAAGCCGGCCAACGACTAAGGACCGCCGATGCTCGATTTCCCCCGCTGGAAGGTCTGGCTGGTCAGCCTGGCGATCCTGGCCGGCATCCTGCTGGCCATTCCCAGCCTGCTGCCTAAGGACCAGGTCGAGCGCTGGCCGGCCTGGCTGCCGAGCGCGCGCATCAACCTCGGCCTCGATATCGCCGGCGGCAGCCAGCTGTTGCTCGAAGCCGATATCGCCGACGCCGCCAAGCAGCGGCTCCAGGCCAAGGAAGAGGAAGTCACCACCGAGCTTCGCCGCGGCGAGCCGCGCATCAATGTCGGCGACGTCTCGACCAGCGGCGGGCGGCTGAGCTTCGTCGTTCGCGATCCGACCCAGCTGGACGCCGCATTCGAACGGATGCGGACCCTCAGCCAGCCGCAAGGATTGACCGGCACCCGCGACTGGGAAGTCAGCACGGTCGATGGCAACCGGATCGTCCTCACGCCGACCGAAGAGGGGTCGAAGCAGGCGCTGACCAATTCGCTGACCGTCGCCCGCGACGTGGTGCGCCGCCGAATCGATCCCGGCGGAACCAAGGAAATCACCGTCATCAACCAGGGCGAGCGGCGAATCTTCGTCCAGGTCCCGGGCGTCGAGGATCCCGAGGCGCTCAAGCGGCTGATCGGCCAGACCGCCCGGCTCGAGTTCAAGCTGGTCGACCTCACCGCCGACCCGAACCAGGTCGCCGCCGGCCGCGCCCCACCGGGCAGCCAGGTGCTGCCGATGGTCGACGGCGGCGCCATCGCCGTCCAGCGTCGCGTGATGGTCTCCGGCGAGCAGCTGGTCGATGCCAAGCAGGGCTTCGACCAGGACGGCCGGCCGGTGGTCGACATCACCTTCAACGCCGCCGGCGCCCGCCGCTTCGGCCGCGTGACGCAGGAAAATGTCGGCAAGCCCTTCGCCATCATCCTCGACGACAAGGTGCTGTCCGCCCCCAACATCAACGAACCGATCCTCGGCGGCCGCGCTCAGATCAGTGGCCAGTTCACCGTCGAGAGCGCCAACGCGCTGGCGATCAGCCTCGCCTCGGGCAAGCTGCCGGTGAAGCTCAACGTGGTCGAAGAGCGAACGGTCAGCGCCGAGCTTGGCGCGGACTCGATCGAGGCCGGGACCATCGCCTCGATCTTCGCTACCATCGCCGTGATCGGGCTGATGATCGTCACCTATGGCCGGTTCGGCGTCTATGCCTCGCTCGCGCTGTTGATTAACGCGCTGATGATCCTCGGCATCATGGCGGTGTTCAACGCCACCCTGACCTTGCCGGGCATCGCCGGTTTCGTGCTGACGATCGGTGCGGCGGTCGACGCCAACGTGCTGATCAACGAGCGCATCCGCGAGGAGCTCAGACGAGGGCGCAAGATGCTCGACGCGCTCGAGACGGGCTATAAGGAAGCCTCCACCGCCATCTTCGATGCCAACATCACCAACACCATCGCAGCGGCGCTGATGATGTATTTTGGCTCCGGCCCGATCCGCGGTTTCGCGGTCGTGCTGCTGATCGGCATCATCACCTCGGTGTTCACCGCGGTGAACTTCACGCGAATGCTGGTGTCGCTGTGGATCAGGTCCAAGCGGCCGCGCGCGCTCAATATCTGACGGGATCGAAGCATCATGAAACTGCTCAAGCTGGTTCCCGACAACACCAACATCGACTTCATGAAGTGGCGCAATGTTGCGCTGTTCCTGTCGATCCTGCTGACCGTCGCCAGCCTCGCGCTGGTCGCCTATCGCGGCCTCAACCTCGGCATCGACTTCGTCGGCGGCCAGGTGGTGCGGGCGACCTTCGCACAGCCGGTCGATATCGAGGATTTACGCGGCCGAGTCGGCCAGCTCAACGTCGGCGAGGCTAGCATCCAGGAGTTCGGCGACAACCGCACCTACCAGATTAGGCTGCCCAAGCCCGAAGGGCCTGAGGCGGCCGCCAACCAGGTGGTCACCGCAGTCCGCGGAATGATCATCCGGGATTATCCGGGCGTCACCCTGTCGGCCGCCGAATCGGTGTCGGGCAAGGTCAGCGCCGAGCTGGCCTGGGACGGGGCGCTGGCGATCTCCTTCGCCATGCTCGGCATTGCCATCTACATCTGGTTCCGGTTCGAATGGCATTTCGGGGTGGGGGCGCTCCTCACCCTGTTCCACGACGTGGCGATGGTGCTCGGATTCTTCGCCCTCACCCAGCTGCAGGTCGACCTCAACATCGTTGCGGCCTTCCTGGCGATCGTCGGCTATTCATTGAACGACACGGTCGTGATCTACGACCGGATCCGCGAAAATCTGCGCAAATATCGCAAGATGGAGATCGTTTCGCTGCTCAACTTCTCGCTGAACGAGACGCTGTCGCGGACCATCGTCACCTCACTGTCGATCATGCTGGCGCTGGCGGTGCTGCTGGCGCTCGGGCCCGACGTGCTGTTCGGACTGACCCTCGCCATCCTGCTCGGCACCTTCATCGGCACCTATTCGTCCATCTACATCTCGGCGCCGGCGCTGGTCTGGCTGGGCCTCAAGCCCGACAGCTTCCTGCGTCACGAGGAAGATGAGGACCGGACGGTCGCGCCGGTTTGAGCGGAGGCGTCGTTCAGTCTCGCGAAAGGCCGCTTGGCCTTGTGTAAAGCCCGCGCTAGGAAAGACCCATGGTAACCAAAACCCGTATCGCGGCGCTGTTGCTGCTGCCCGTCATCTTGCTTCCGGTCGCCGGCTGTGCCGGCAACAAGGTCAAGGGCGACACCGCCTACATCGCCCGCGACGTCAACACGCTCTACAGCCAGGGCAAGCAGCGGCTCGACCGCGGCCGCTATGAGGAAGCCGCCGTCTTCTTCAACGAGGTTGAGCGGCAGCACCCCTATTCGGTATGGGCCCGCCGCGCGCAGCTGATGGCCGCTTTCTCGTCCTACATGGCGCAGAAATATCCCGACGCGGTCAGCTCGGCGCAGCGATTCCTGACCATCCACCCCGGCAACAAGGACGCGCCCTACGCCAACTATCTCATCGCGATGAGCTATTATCAGCAGATCGAGGATGTGACGCGCGACCAGAAGATCACGCAGCAGGCTTCCGATAGCTTCAACGAGCTGATCCGCCGCTATCCGCAGAGCCGCTACGCCACCGACGCCCGGCTGAAGCTCGATCTGATCAACGACCATCTCGCCGGCAAGGAGATGGAGGTCGGCCGCTTCTATCAGCGGCAGGGCAACTGGCTGGCCGCAGCGACGCGTTTCCGGGAAGTGGTCGACAAATATCAGACCACCAGCCACACGCCCGAAGCGCTCGAGCGCCTGGTCGAGACTTATCTCAATCTCGGCTTGCCGCAGGAAGCGCACAAGGCGGCCGCGGTGCTGGGTGCCAATTACGCCGGCAGCAAATGGTATCGCCGCAGCTATGAGCTGATCCAGCGGCACGTGCCGTCGGCCGCGGCCACCCAACCCACGAGCTAAGGCGGATATCGGCGGCGTGCTGAGGCAGCTGTCGATCCGCGACGTGGTGCTGATCGACCGGCTCGAGCTGGAGTTCGAGCCGGGCCTGGGCGTGCTGACCGGCGAGACCGGCGCCGGCAAATCGATCCTGCTCGACAGCCTGGGGCTGGCGCTTGGCGTCAGGGCCGACACCGGACTGGTCCGTCAGGGCCAGCCGCAGGCCAGCGTCGCCGCCGAGTTCGAGCTTCCAGCGAACCATGCTGCCTTCGCCTTGCTCGAAGGTCAGGGTATCGCGGCGGAACCCGGCGAGCCGCTGCTGGTCCGGCGCACGCTGAAGGCCGATGGCGGCAGCCGGGCCTTCGCCGGCGGTGCGGGCGTGCCGGCTTCCATGCTTCGGGACATCGCCAATGGGCTGGTCGAGATCCACGGCCAGCATGACGACCGCGGCCTGCTCAATCCGCGCGGCCACCGCGCGCTGCTCGATCTGTTCGGCCGGATTGATGTGGGGGCGGTTTCGACCGCTTGGGCGGAGGTGGAACGGCTGGAGGCCGAACTGGCCGAGGCACGGGAAGCGTCCGAAGCAGCGGAACGCGACCGTGACTGGCTGGAGCATGCGGCCAGGGAAATCGCCGCACTGGCCCCGGAGCCCGGCGAGGAGACTCGACTCGCCGAGGAGCGGGCGGTGATGCAGGCTGGCGCCAAGGCCGGCGAGACCCTGACCGGCCTCGATGAATTGCTCGGCGGGTCCGAAGGCGCGCTGGCCCAGCTGCGTGCCGCTGCCCGCCGCATCGAGCGAGGGGCGGCCGATCACCCGCTCCTGGCCGAGGCGCTGGCCAGCCTCGACCGGGCGCTGATCGAGGGCAGCGAGGCCGAGGACAAGATCGCCCGCGCCGCCGAGGCTCTGGCGTTCGATCCGGCCCGGCTGGAAGCGGTCGAAGCGCGGCTGTTCGACATCCGCGGGCTGGCCAGGAAGCATCGGGTCGAGGCGGACGCACTCGCGGCGCTGGGCGAGGAGCTGATAGCCAAGCTGGCGCTGATCGAGGCCGGCGGCGAGCGGATCCATCAGCTTGAGGGCGAACTGGCTGCGGCGAAGGCGCGCTTTGACGGTGCCGCCCGGATATTGCGGGTGGCGCGGCATGACGCCGCTGCGCGCCTGGACGAAGCGGTGGCCGGCGAACTTCATCCGTTGAAGCTGGACGCGGCCCGGTTCCGCACCGCCCTGTCGGACGCGGAACCGGGCGCAGCGGGCATCGACCGGGTCGAGTTCGAGGTGTCGACCAATCCCGGCGCGCCGTTCGGGCCGCTGACCCGCATCGCCTCGGGCGGCGAGCTGTCGCGTTTCATCCTGGCGCTGAAAGTGGCGCTGGCCGAGGCCGGCACGGCCCAGACGATGATCTTCGACGAGATCGACCGCGGCGTCGGCGGCGCCGTCGCCAGCGCGATCGGCGAGCGGTTGGCGCGGCTGGCGCAGAAGTCGCAGCTGCTGGTCGTAACCCATTCGCCCCAGGTGGCGGCGCGCGCGGCGCATCATTATCGGATCGAGAAAGCGCATGAGGAGGGCGTGACCCGCACCTTCGTACGCAAGCTGACCCCCGACGAGCGCCGCGAGGAAATCGCCCGGATGCTGTCGGGCGCGGCGATCACCGACGAGGCCCGAGCCCAGGCCGCGCGGCTATTGGAGGCAGCATGAGCGAACCCTCTCCCTGGAGGGGAGAGGGAGGGACCCGTCGCAGCGCGACGGGAGGGTGAGGGAGCTTGAGAAGACCCGATCCCGACGAAGCCGCCTCATTGACCCGCGTCCGCGAGGCCCGTCGCGATTCCACGCCCGCCGAACGCAAGCTCTGGTCCCGCTTGCGTTCGCGGCAATTGAACGGCGCCAAATTCCGCCGCCAGGTTTGGCTCGGGCCGTTCATCGCCGACTTCTTCTGCGCCGAAGCCAGACTGATCGTGGAGGTCGATGGGGACAGTCACGCCGCACAGATGGCCTACGACGAGCGCCGGACAAACTGGCTTGCCGGCGAAGGCTTCAGGGTTGTCCGAGTGACTAACCGCGACGTAATGCACAATCTGGACGGGGTGCTGCAGCATATTGCGGCGGCACTCCCCTCACCCTCCCAGCCCTGACGGGCTGGGGCCCTCCCTCTCCCCTTCAGGGAGAGGGCATTTGGGAGGCAGCATGAGTGAGCAACGCGAACTTACCCAGGCTTATGGCAAGCAGACCCTCGACCATGTCATGGTCCACGACGGGACCGGCCGCAGGCTGCCGACGGTGATCATCATCCCGACGGTGATGGGCGTGCAGCCGCTGGAGCTGGGCTTTGCCGACAAGCTGGTGGCAATCGGCTATCATGTCGTCGTCGCCGACCTGTTCGGCCGCCGCTTCACGCCAGGGGTCGACAAGGAAGCCGCTTTCGCCGCGATGGGCGAACTGCGTTCGGATCGGGCGGCGCTGCGCGACCGGCTGCTGGCGATTGTCGACCTGGTTCGGGAGCGCGAGCATGTCGATGCCGGCAGGATCGCGGTGATCGGCCATTGCTTCGGCGGTCTGTGCGCGCTGGACGTGGCGCGCTCGGGAACCGATGTGGCCGCGGTCGCCACCTTCCACGGCCTGTTCGACCCGTGCGGCCTGCCGGCCCAGCCGATCAAGGCCAAGGTTGCCGCCTATCATGGCTGGAACGACCCGCTGGTTCCGCCCGACGCGGTTGTGGCGCTCGGCAACGAGCTGACCGAAGGCGGCGCCGACTGGCAGATCCATGCCTATGGCCATGTCGGGCATGGTTTCACCAATCCCCGCGCGGATCTGATGGGTATCGAGGGCTTCGCCTACAATGAGGCGGCCGAGCGGCGCAGTTGGGCCAGCCTCGTGACTTTCCTGGCCGAAGTGTTGGGATGACCGAGGAGACAGCCTCTCAATATCATTCGCGCGGCTATGCGCACCTGCCAGGTTTCATGCCGAGCGAGGTTTGCATCGGGCTGCTGGTGCGGATGAAGGCAGACCTGGCCCGGCAGGGCATTCAGCTCCCGAGCCTGGAACAGCAAGGGCCGTTGCTCCGCTCGGGGGCCGTGGAGCTATACGGTCACCATTATCCGATGTTCAATGCTTTCCTGTGGGGCATGACGCCCGCGGTCGAGCGAGTGATCGGGGAGGATTTGCTCCCGACCTACGCCTATCTCCGCCTGTATCGGCAAGGCGATATCTGCCGCGTTCATGGCGACCGTCAGGCCTGCGAGCACAGCCTTTCGCTGACGCTGGCTTATAGCGACGACATTCCCTGGCCGCTCGAACTATCGACCAGGCGGACCGAGCAACTCTACGCCAGGGCCGACGAGCAGTTCGCAGTGGAAGAGGCTGCTGGCTCGGTGGCGATGCGGGCGGGCGACGCGGTGTTGTATCAGGGTGTGCACCATCATCACGGGCGGACCAGCCCCAACCCCAATCAATGGTCGGCACATCTGTTCCTTCACTGGGTGGCTCGCGACGGTCCCTATGCGGCGCATGCCTTCGACGGCCAGCCTCCTCCGGCCCAAATTAGCTTTTAGAGGCATGCGATGACCGCCTATGTCGCGCTGATTCGTGCGGTGAACGTCTCCGGCAACGGCAAGCTGCCGAAGGAAGAATTGAAGGCTATTGGCGAGGCATGCGGCTTCGATAATTGCCGGACCTTCATCAACAGCGGAAACCTGCTCTTCACCAGCGAGCTCGCCGAGACCAAGCTCAAGGCGAGGATGGAGAAGCGAATCGCTGAATATCTCGGCAAGGCGACACCGGTCTATGTTCGCAGCGCGAGGGAAATGGCCGAGGCAGTCAGGCGCGATCCTTTCACCGATGACAAGCCGAGCCGCCGCTTCGCCCATTTCATCGACGAGCCGCCGATGCAGGCGATGCTCGACGAGGCGCGCGATGTTCAGGGCGAGCGCTTGGCGCTGGGCCCGCGGCTCATCTATGTCAGCTATGGCGAGGGCATCGGCAAAACCAAGCTCAAGCTGCCGGCAATCAAGAAGGGGACGGCGCGGAACATGAACAGCGTGGCGAGGATGGCGGAGTTGCTGGCGGGGATGGAATGAACGAAGCGGAAGCCGCCAACCGGCTGATGCGCCTGGCCAGGCTGATCGCGCATCACGACAAGCTTTATCACGACCGGGATGCGCCGGAGCTTTCTGACGCGGAATATGACGCGCTGGTCCGCGAGAACCGCGAGCTGGAGGCCGAGTTCCCGCATCTCGTGCGGCCGGACTCGCCATCGAATCGGCTCGGCGCCGCGCCGACTTCGGCATTGGCCAAGGTCACTCACGCCCGGCAAATGTTGTCGCTGGACAATGCTTTCGGCATTGATGAGGTACATGATTTCGTCGGCCGGGTACGGCGCTTCCTGAGCCTGCCTGCGGGCGAGCCGGTCGCGCTGACCGCCGAGCCCAAGATCGACGGCCTGTCCTGTTCGCTGCGCTACGAGAAGGGTCAGCTGGTATTGGCGGCGACCCGCGGCGACGGCACGGTCGGCGAGGATGTTACGCCCAATGCGCGGACCATCCGCGACATTCCCCAGACCCTGACCGACGCTCCCGACCTGCTCGAGGTGCGCGGCGAGGTTTATATGTCGAAGGCGGACTTCGCGGCATTGAACGAGCGGCAGGAGGCGGCCGGCGGCAAGATTTTCGCCAATCCGCGCAATGCGGCGGCGGGATCGCTCCGGCAGAAGGACGCCAGCGTCACCGCGGCACGGCCGCTATGCTTCCTCGCCCATGGATGGGGAGAATATAGCGAGCCGCTGGCCACCACGCAGGGCGAGGCGATGGCGCGGCTAAAGGGCCTCGGTTTTCCGGTGAGCGACCTGCTCATTCGCTGCGGGTCGGTCGATGAGGCGCTGAGCCATTATTCGGCAATCGAGCAGGCGCGCGCCGACCTGCCGTTCGACATCGATGGCGTGGTCTACAAGGTTGATCGACTCGACTGGCAGGAGCGCTTGGGAGTCGTCTCGCGTAGCCCCCGCTGGGGCCTCGCCCACAAGTTTCCCGCCGAGAAGGCCGAGACCACTTTGGAAGCGATCGACATCCAGGTCGGCCGCACCGGCAAGCTGACCCCCGTCGGACGGCTGAAACCGGTTGGAGTCGGCGGGGTGATCGTCAGCAACGTCACCCTCCACAACCGCGACGAAATTGCCAGACTGGGCCTGCGGGTCGGCGACCGGGTGCGGATCCAGCGCGCCGGCGACGTCATCCCGCAGGTGGTCGAAAACCTCACGCGCGATGAGAAGCGCGAGCCCTACATGTTCCCCGACCATTGCCCGATGTGCCATTCGGAAGCGGTCGCGGAAGAGGGCGAGGTCGATGTCCGCTGCACCGGCGGCCTGATCTGCCCGGCGCAGCGGATCGAACGGCTGAAGCATTTCGTGTCGCGCGGGGCGATGGACATCGATGGGCTGGGCGAGAAGACCATCGTCGAGTTCGTCGAGCTGGGCTGGCTCAAGGGGCCGGCCGATATCTTCCGCTTGAAGGAACATCGCGACGAGCTGATCGGCCGCGAGGGCTGGCAGGCCAAGTCGGTCGATAACCTCCTTGATGCGATCCGTAATCGCATTGGGTTCGATCCGGCTCGCTTCCTGTTCGGCCTCGGCATCCGCCACATCGGCGCGGTCACCGCCAGGGATTTGATGAAATGTTTCGGCACCATCGAGGAGCTGGAGCGGGTTGCGCGGTCCGACAACGCGATTGCCGAGCTGTCGGCGGTCGAAGGCGTTGGCGGCGTCGTTGCCGAGGCGATCGTCGATTTTTTCCATGAGCCGCACAACCGCGAGGAGCTGGGCGAGCTGCTCGTGCTGGCCAGGCCCGCGGCCTTCGTCTCGACCGCCCGCGAGACCGAATGGACTGGCAAGACCATCGTCTTCACCGGCAGCTTGGAAACCATGAGCCGCGACGAAGCCAAGGCCCAGGCCGAGCGGCTCGGTGCGCGCGCCGCCGGATCGGTCAGCGCCAAGACCGACCTGGTCGTGGCCGGCCCGGGCGCGGGGTCGAAGCTCAAGAAGGCGGAGGAGCTGGGCGTGCGCGTGATTAACGAGGCTGAATGGGCGGAGATTGTCGCGGCGGCTTAGGCGCGCCCTTGCATCCTGGCACGCCCCCTTTACTCCCTCGGCATATGACCGACATTCTTCCCGTCATCGAAACCCTGGAGAACCGCTGGATGCGGGCGTGGGTCAGCGGCGACGCGCGCACGCTGAAGCAACTCACCGCCCGCAACTTCCGGCTGGTGATGGGATCGAAGCCCTGCGCCATCCTCGACGCCAAGAGTTGGCTCGAAGCCGCCACCACCAGCTTCCTGTGTGAAGCCTACCGCTTCGGCGACGTCTATGCCCGCGACCTCGGCCCAGTAACGGTGTTCGCCACCCAGCTCGAACTCAAGGCGAGCATCGACGGGCACGACTGGTCGGGGCGAATGTGGGTCACCGACATCTGGAAGAAGAGTGGCGTCCGGCGCAGCTGGCGGATGGTCGAGCGGGTATTCTCACGACCCGAGGAGGATAAGCAAGTCCCCGCCGCGATCCGCTCGCTGCAGCTGTGGCAAAGGCCACCGAAGCGTTAGGCGGAGGGCTCAGACTGGCAGCCGAACCTCGCTGCCGCGCCAATTCTCAAGATTGCCCTGAGCTTCAAGCCGGCCTGCCCGCACCAACGCGCTGATCCGACCTGCAATTAATTCATAGTTTCCATCATCGCTGGGCAATCCGGCAAGCTCGCGAGTTCTGGAGATGACCATCGCAACCTTGCTCCAGTTTGGTCTGCAACTCGCCAAAACGTAGTCGTCGATCTGATTCAATTTTTGGCCTCCAGCACCAGCACGCACCACTCTCCTTCGCCCCGCTCGACCAGCTTCATCCCCACCGCCTCATAAGCGGCGATGACGGCGTCGGCCTGGGTGTCGAGCAGGCCGGCGAGGATCAGCGTGGCGCCGGGCGCGATGCTGGCGGCGAAGCTCGAGGCCAGTTCGATCAGCGGGCCAGCGAGGATGTTGGCGATCAGCAGGTCGAACGGCGCCCGGGCCTTGATCAGCGCATGATCCATGCCGTCGGCGACGGCGAGCAGCAACTCGCCCGGACCATGGCCGAGCTTCACGCCGTTGATCGCCGCATTCTCCTCGCTGACCTTGACCGCGATCTCGTCGATGTCGGTGGCGATGGCCTTTGCCTCAGGCCACAGCGCCATCGCCGCGAAGGCGAGCAGGCCGGTGCCGGTGCCGATATCGGCTATGTTGTGAAAGCGCTTGCCCTCGCGCTCCAGCCTATCGAGCGCGGCGAGGCAGCCGGCGGTGGTGTCGTGCTGCCCGGTGCCGAAGGCAAGGCCGGCGTCGATCTCGAAGTTGATCGTGTCGGCCGGGCGGTCGGCATAATGCATGGGCGTGTGGACGAAGAAGCGGCCGGCGCGGATCGGGCCGAGCCCCTGCTGGCTCATCGTCACCCAGTCGGCGGTATCTTCGAGATGCTCGACCTCGGGCTCGCCGTTGGCGGCGAGGCGGCGGAGCAAGACCAGCTCCTGCGTCGTCGGCTGTTCGGCGAAATAGGCGTGAATCCGCCAGTCGTCGGGCGCGTGCGGATCGGGCTCGTCGGCGACGATCACCGGCGGCTCGTCGGCGAGGGGGAAGAGATCGGCGGATTCGGGCAGCGCCTCCGCCTCGGCGCGGGTGCAGCGGTGCGTCACGCGCCAGCTCATGCTCGCTCCTCCCT
>JALYNQ010000053.1 GCA_030773115.1 Pseudomonadota bacterium | reverse complement strand
CGGCAACCGGGGCTGCGGCGGCTGCGGCCGGCACGGCTGCCCTCGCTCGGTTGACGGTCGAGCGCGTCGCCGGCGCGCTTGCGGTCCGCGTGGCGCGCTCGGTCCTGGTCGTGCTCGTTTCGACCTTCGGTTGGGGGGCCGGCGGGATGGCCGTTTCGGTGACGGGAGCCGTCGGCGCCAGCGGGTCAGCCGTCGCCGGCGTTTCGACCGCAGTGTCGATGCCGGTGTCGGCCGGCGGCGTCTCCTGAGCGAACAATGGAGCGGATGAAAAGGCGAGGACCGCTGCAACTGCGGTCGTGGCCTGGCGGAGATGTAGGATGCTGTGGGTCATGAACAGCCAACCCGCAGTCGCGGCTTTCGGCTATCCGTTTCCGACAAGTCGAGCCAGCGCGAGGACGAAGCGTTCCTGTGGCCGGGAAGGTAGCGTCGTATTTTCAAGGGTTTATTTCCAGCCGTTTCGGTTCGCCGAAGCCGTCCGCCTTGGGCTTTGGAACTCGCGGAAAAATTTGGCGTTCGAGCGACAATGATTGAGGATGCCGAAGGCCTCTATTACGCCAGCCGCGAGCAGAGCGAGCGAGCCCTCAGCCGCCATGCCTTTGATTGGCGCGCGGCCGCGGCTCATGCCGAGATGGCAGATCGGTATGAGGCGCTGGCGGCGGTGTTCGGCGCCAAGCGGCTGACCGAAATTCCGATCGATTATCTCTGAGGGGCCAGGCGTCCTGTGAAAAATGGAACCATATAGGTAAAAAAATCTTGACAGCGTAACGCTCATCTGGCACAAGCAAGGAACAGTCGGAAATTGCGATTCGGGGTCGGCGCCTTCGGGCGGCGGCCTTTTTGTTTGGGCGGAGCAGGCGGTGGACGAACTTGTGGTCGAGGGTAAGTCGCGGCTTCAGAAGCGCGGCGGCCGGCGCGATGACATCACGGACGAGCAGATCGAGACATTTTTCCTGACCCTGGCCGCCACCTGCAATGTGGTGAGGTCGGCCAAGGCAGCCGGCTTCTCGGCCAACTGGGCCTATCGCAAGCGCAAGTTCGATGCTGGCTTTCGCAACGGCTGGGTCGCCGCCGTCCGCGAAGGCTATGCCAAGTTGGAGCTGGTGCTGCTGGAACGGGCGATGAAGGGTACGCCCAAACTGGTTCGCACTTCCCGTGGCAGCGACCGCATAATGCGCGATTATTCGACGCCGTTGGCGGTGGCTTTGCTCAGGCGGCATGCCGAGACGGCGGATAGTGCCGCCGATGAGCCGAGCGAAGATGAGTTCAGGGAAGTGCGTGAGCGGATCCTGGAAAAGCTGGCCCGCCTTAGGGAGCGAGATCAGGCCGAACAGGGGGAGATCGAGACCAAGGGCGCACGCGATCGGATTGGCGTCATCGAGTGGGCGCTGCGATGCCGCTTGGCCTGACCGACCGTCAATGGTGGCTGTTTCGAAAGCTGGAGCCGAACCAGCAGGCCGAGCTGCTGGCCAATATGTCGCCGATGGATGCGCTGGCATTCGATGCCGATTTCGAGGCTTGGGCCCATGCCAACCAGCTTCCGCCGCAAAGCGAGGGCTGGCGAGTGTGGCTGATGATGGCCGGGCGCGGGTTCGGCAAGACGCGCGCCGGTGCGGAATGGGTCCACAGGCTGGCACGCGCCGGCGGGTGCCGCATCGCGCTGGTTGGAGCATCGATCGATGACGCGCGGAGCGTCATGGTGGAAGGCGTTAGCGGGCTGCTGGCCGTTGCGCGGCGGCGGCGCATCCGCGTCAAATGGGAACCGAGCCTGGGACGGCTCAGCTGGCAAGGAGGCAGCGAGGCGCAGCTGTTTTCGGGCGACAATCCGGACGGTTTGCGCGGTCCGGAACATCATTTCGCCTGGGCAGACGAGCTCGCCAAGTGGCGAAAGCCCGAGGAAAGCTGGAGCAATCTTCAGATGGGGCTGCGCGCCGGAACGAGGCCGCGGGCGCTGGTGACCACCACCCCCAGGCCGATGAAGCTGCTGGAGAGCATCCGGGCCGACAAATGGACCGTGACGACCAGTGGCAGGACCAGCGACAATGTCACACTCCCGCGGAATTTCATCGAGGTGATGATGGCGACTTATGGCGGCACGCGGATCGGCCGGCAGGAACTGGACGGCGAGCTGATGACCGAGGCGGAGGGGAGTTTGTTTCCGCGGGCGTTATTGGAGCGGTGTCGCATTGAGCCGATCCTCCCCGGGACGAGCGCCCGGAAGCGGACCGTCCCCCAGACGGTCCGACCCGGCCGCTGGTGGCAGCCGCAGGCTGACGGAGGGGGTTCCGAGACCCGCGGCGCGCTGCAATCAACCCCCTCCACCAGCTTCGCTGGTCCCCCTCCCCGTGCCGGGGAGGATCTGTTCGACCGCATCGTCGTGGGCGTTGATCCGCCGGCTTCGAGCGAGGGCGATGCATGCGGAATCGTGGTTGCGGGACGGCGCGACGGCAAGCTGTTTGTGCTGGCCGATTGCAGCGTCGAACGGGCGAGCCCGGAGCGCTGGGCGCAGGCGGTGGCGGGGGCGGCGGCCGAATGGGGCGCGAGCCATGTCGTCGCAGAGGCCAACCAGGGCGGGGCGATGGTCAGGAGCGTGCTCAAGGCGGCGGACCCGGGATTGCGGGTCAGGCTAGTTCATGCCTCTCGCGGCAAGTCTGCGCGGGCCGAGCCGGTCGCGGTCCGCTTTGAGCGGGGACAGGCGCATCTGGCCGGGACCTTTCCCGAGCTGGAGGCAGAGCTGGCCGGATTGCAGATCGGCGGCGGCTATGAAGGGCCGAGCCGATCGCCGGACCGGGCCGACGCCTGCATCTGGGCGCTGACCGAACTGAGCGAGACGAGGAGCGGGGTGCCGCGGGTGCGGATGATCTAGTTTCGCGCAGAGACGCAGAGGCGCAGAGAAGTAAGGGTTTCACGCGAAGGCACGAAGGCGCGAAGAACGTCATCCCGGCCTTGAGCCGGGATCTACCTTCCTTCGACCGCGGCAAGAACAGGATGGATCCCGGGTCAAGCCCGGGATGACGTAATTCATCAGGAGAGGTCATGGCATTCTGGTTCGGGCGCAAGAGCGCTCCGGAAGTGCGGCCCTTTGTGCCCGTCTGGCTGCAAGGCGAGGCGGAAACAGGCGGGTTCGTGCGCGGCTATGAGGCGCAGCTGGACGAGGTTTATCGGCGCAACCCGGTGGGCCTGCGCGCGGTGCGGCTGGTGGCTGGGCTGGTCGGCGGGCTGCCGTTGTTTGCCGAGCAGGCCCCTTCGACAGGCTCAGGACAGGGCCCTTCGACAGGCTCAGGGCAGGCCCCTTCGACAGGCTCAGGACAGGCGGCGGTCGAGTTGGTTCGTGGGCACGGGCTGATGGAGCGGGCAGCGGCGGCGCTGCTGCTGCACGGCAATGCGTATGTCCGGCTGGCGATCGACGGGCGCGACCGGCCGGCGGAGCTGCACTTGATGCGGCCGGAGCGGGTCAGCATCGCCTGTGGCGCGGACGGCTGGCCGTCGGCCTATCTTTATCGGGCCGGCGGCCAGGTGACGCGCATTGCGAAAGAGGATGCGCTTGGGCGGCGGCAGGTGGCTCATTTGAAGGCGCTTCGCCGAGGATCGGCTGGAGATCAACCGGGCGACTTTCCTGGCCGGTGAAGCGCCGAGCGTGCCGCTGATCGAGGTGCGTGAGGGATGAGCGGCGAGCTCACCACCCTGGCTTTCTGCTGGCGCCTCGAACGGCGCGACGGGGCCGGCCTTGCACTGACCAGCCACGACGGCCCGCTCACCGTAGCTGGCGTTCGCTTCGAGCCGGCGCCGGGAATGACGCCGGCGGCAATCCGCTCCGAGCTCGGCTTTGAACCCAGGTCGAGCGAAGTGGCGGGGTCGTTGTCGGCCGAAGCAATTGGCGAAGCCGATATCAGCGCCGGCCGCTGGGATGGAGCCGCGCTCAAACTGTTCGCGGTCGACTGGACGGAGCCCGTTGAAACGCATGCGCTGCTGGAGGGCGAGCTCGGTGAGGTTTCGACCAGCGACGGCGCCTTCGAAGCCGAGCTCAGGGGCACTGCGTCCAGGCTGGAACGGCCTGTCTGCCCGCTGACGTCGCCCAACTGCCGGGCCGAGCTTGGCGACCCGCAATGCCGGGTCGACATGGCCGGCCGGAGGGTGCGCGCGACGGTGACGGCCAGCGCTGCGCATATCGTCACGGTTGATCTGCCGGTCGACGACCGGTTCCGGTTTGGCGAACTGAGGTTTATGGGCGGGGCAGCGAACGGCGAGCGGCGAACAATCCTCGGTGTCGATGGGCAACAGTTGCATTTGCGCAGCGCGCCGGCCGGCGAGGTGGCGGCGGGCACCGCGGTCGAGCTTGTCGAAGGGTGCGACAAGCTGCTCGCGACCTGTTCGCAGCGATTTGCCAATGCCGCCAATTTTCGCGGCGAACCTCACCTGCCCGGCAACGACCTTCTGACCCGCTATCCCGGAGCCTGATCCTTGGCCAAGATCCATGCGACAAGGGCGATTGCGCTGGTCGGGACACCCTTTCGCCCGCAAGGCCGAAATCCCAGCCACGGGCTGGACTGCATCGGACTTTGCCTAATCGCCTATGGGTTGCCGGTGAGCATGGCGCGGGATGATTATCGGTTGCGCGGTGACCATCGCGACGAAATCGAGACTGCGATCCTGACCAATTTCCGGAGAGTGGGACATGCCCGACCGAGGCCGGGAGACCTTTTGTTGATGCTCCCCGCCGCCGACCAGCCGCATCTCGGCATCCTGACCGTGGGAGGCTTTGTCCATGCTGATGCGCGACTGCGCCACGTGGTCGAAACACCAGGCGCACCAAGCTGGCCGGTGGCCGGGACCTATCGGCTTGGGGCGGGGAGGAGGGGCTGATGGCGACGCTTGTCCTGACCGCCGTCGGCACCGCGCTCGGCGGACCGATCGGCGGCGCGCTGGGCGGCCTGATCGGCCAATCGATCGACCAGGGGCTGTTCGGCCCCGGCCCGCGCAAGGGTCCGCGGCTGGGCGACCTATCGGTCCAGACGTCGAGCTATGGCTCGCCGATCCCGCGAATATATGGCGCGATGCGGGTGGCGGGTACGGTCATATGGGCATCCGACCTGGTCGAAGAGGAGGTCATCGAGGGCGGCGGCAAAGGATCGCCCGAGCGGACCACCTACAGCTATTCGGCGAACCTCGCGGTGGCGGTCTCGTCAAGGCCGATCAGAGCCATCAAGCGCATCTGGGCGGATGGAAAGCTGATCCGCGGCGCCAGCGGCGACTTCAAGGTTATGACCAAGTTCCGGTTGGCCCAGGGCAGCGAGGACCAGGAGCGGGATCCGCTCATCGCGTCGATGGAAGGCATCGCCAACGCACCGGCCTATCGCGGGCTTGCCCTGGCGGTCTTCGAGGATCTCGAACTGGCCGAATTCGGCAACAGGATCCCGCTGCTGACGTTCGAAGTGATCGCCGATGACGAGCCGGTGCCGCTGGCCGCACTGTTGGCCGACGCCAGCGGCGGAAAGATCGGGGTTTCGGGTGCCATGGCGGTAGCGGGCTTCGCGGCCCATGGCACCTCGGTTCGTGACAGCCTGGCCCAACTGGTCGAGATGACCGGCGTGCGGCTGGTCGACCGGGACGGGCGGCTGCAGTCGCCGGAGAGCGCTAGCCCGCGGCTGGTAGCCGGGGACGAACTTGGCTGCGATGCGGACGGCGCGGCCGGGACCAAGGTCCAGCGTATCCGCGCCCCCGATGGGGAAATGCCGGCGATGCTGACCATCGCCTATTACGACCCCGAGCGGGATTATCAGTCGGGACAGGCACGGGCGTCCAGCGGCAAAGGCGGCACGCGGGAGATACGGCTGGAATTGCCAGCTGTCTTCGCGGCCGGCGAAGTCCGACAACTGGCGGAAAATGCCCTGTCGAGGTTGTGGCTGGCGGGGGACAGGTTTAAACTGCGGCTGCCGCCGTCGCATATGGGCTTGCAACCTGGGGATGCCATTCAGCTGGCCAATACCGCCCGGCCGTGGACGGCGCGTGCGGTTTCGATCGAAGGCATGGTCGTGGCAATCGAGGCCGAGGCCGCGCCGGTTGCGGTTCTGCCCCTTCCGGACGATGCCGGCAGGCCGGTTTCGGAGCCCGATATTGTCGTCGGTCGAACTCAGTTGGCATTGTTCGAGCTTCCGCCCGACGGCGACGCTCCCGCCCAGGCGCCATTGCCTTTCCTCGCTGCTTCCAATGACGGCCAGTGGAAAAGCATGGCGGTCGAGC
Organism: Pseudomonadota bacterium; assembly: GCA_030773115.1. Taxonomy (GTDB): domain Bacteria; phylum Pseudomonadota; class Alphaproteobacteria; order Sphingomonadales; family Sphingomonadaceae; genus Sphingomicrobium. Next base: position 12,831 of record JALYNQ010000053.1, on the reverse strand, counting down.
TGTTGCTGGACGGCCATCCGCTGCCGGGCCAGGCGATCGGCCGTCGCAGCGTCCTTGGACAGACAGAAACGGTGCTCGATCCCAGCCTGGCAAATATTCTCGACGAACGATCGCAGGTCGTTGTCCGGCTGGCCAATGACGAGCAGATTTTGCTCAATGTCGATCGGGATGCGCTGATGGCTGGTGCGAACCTGGCGCTGATCGGCGACGAGCTGATCCAGTTCGGCCGAGCGGAACAGCTGGGCGCGGGCCTGTTTCGTATTTCGAGCCTGCTCCGCGGCCGGCGTGGCACCGAGTGGGCGGCGGCGACGCATAGCGTGGGCGACCGGTTCTGCATGATTAATCCGGGCCTGCTTCGGTCGGTGCCGCTGGCTACGAGTGCGGTTGGAGCGGATCTGACCGTCGTTGCGCACGGGATTGGCGATGTCGCACCGCTGCCACAGGTGGCCCTGACAGTCAGCGGCGAAGCGATGCGGCCACCACCGCCCTGCCACCTCCGGGCGGTCAGGAGCGGAGCGGACCTGCTTGTCCAATGGGTAAGGCGGAGCCACCGCCTTTGGGCTTGGACCGACGGCATAGGCGACGGCGTCGACGCCTTTCCAGAACTCTATTGCCTGACGATGACAGGGCCGGGCGGCGAAACGGTGATGGATACGGCCAATCGCTCGCTGCTGCTTGGTCCATCGCAAATCCCCGGCCAGGGCGCAATCCATCAGCCTGTCGGTCGCGACCATCGGTCCGGCGGCCTTGTCGCACGCGGCGAGCACCACTCTCACACTTTAGAAAGGTCGGACATGGATCAGACCGCGCGCTTTGCGCTGCCCTATCTGGCACCTGGCCAGATGCAGAAGGAGTTATTCCACAACGAGGCGTTGCAAAGGATCGACATGCTGCTGTGCCCGGTTGTCGACGGACCCGCTTCGGCCGCGCCGCCGTCGAATCCGGTTGTCGGTGGCTGCTATCTGGTAGCCGCTGATGCGAGCGGGGCGTGGTCCGGCCAGGACGGATCGCTGGCCTGCTTCAGCGAGGGCGGGTGGCGATTTGTGCTGCCGATGGACGGGATGAGCCTCGTAGACCGCGCCAGCGGGCAAGTCTTAGCTCGCCGCGATGGCGCATGGGAGACGGGTATCGTCCGGGCACAAGAGTTACGGGTGAACGGCCAAACCGTCGTGCGCAATCGCCAGTCCGCGATCGGCGATCCGTCGGGAGGGACGGTGGTCGACTCCCAATGCCGGGTTGCGGTGGCGCAAATGCTAGCCGCCATGCGTGCTCATGGGCTGATCAGCTGAATGCCATGATGTGACAGTTGTTTACGGAAGTTCGGGAGAATTGTGCGGCTTTTCGGCAACAGGATGAACATTTGTAAGCTTGCACGGCAACCGCCCCTCTCATAATGTGTTCGGGCAGTTCTGTTTCGGAATGCATGTGAAAGGGGAAATTCTATGCGGAAGCTGGCCATTGTGGCTGCGCTCGCTTCGACCGCCCTGGCTACTCCGGCCGTTGCCGTAGACAATAGCTGGTATGTCGGTGTCGAAGGCGGTGCGATGATCGTCGAGGACGCAAACCTCGACTTTGATGGTTTCACCGTTGACGGTGTTACCGCTCTCGAAATCGACGACGCAATCCAGCTTGATCACAAGGTCGGCATCGACGTCGACTTGATCGGCGGATACGACTTCGGTGGCTTCCGCGTCGAAGCGGAAGCGGGCTGGAAGCGTGCTGCGCTCGACGAAGCTACGATCGACGGTCGGCTGTTCGACGGCACGACGGTCACCGGCGATGTTGACGGCAAGGTCCGTGTCGTATCGGCGATGCTCAACGGCCTGCTCGACTTCGGCGACGACGATGGCTGGGCTGGCTACATCGGCGGCGGTGTCGGTGTTGCCCGCGTTAAGTACACGTTCGACCAGGAAGACCTGGGCGACGTCAGCGAGAGCGACGGCACCTTCGCGTGGCAGGTGATTGCCGGCGTCCGCAAGGCGGTCAGCGCCAATGTCGACCTGGGCCTGAAGTATCGCTTCTTCAACACCACCAAGTATAAGTTCGGTGATGCTGGCGACGGTGGCGAACTGCAGGGCAAGTTCCGGTCGCACTCGCTGCTGCTGAGCCTGATCTACAACTTCGCTCCGCCGCCGCCTCCGCCGCCGCCTCCGCCGCCTCCACCGCCTCCGCCGCCGCCTCCGCCGGCGACGCAGACCTGCCCGGACGGTTCGGTGATCCTGGCGACGGAAACCTGTCCTCCGCCGCCTCCGCCGCCTCCGCCGCCTCCGCCTCCGCCGGAGCCGGAACGCGGCTAAGCCGAGAGGCTAGGCTAAAAGTCACCCCGGGAGAGCTTCGGCCCTCCCGGGGTTTCTTTTTGCGCGTTGCCCGTGAGGCCGGCGCCGCCTAAGCCATCACTGGCTGAAAGGCTTGGAGTGGGGAGCATGGGCATGTTGGCGGTGGCGATCGCACTGGGGCTGGCGGCCCAGTCGGCAGGGCAGGAGCAGTCCGCGCCACCGGCCCCGCTCATGGTCTTCTTCGACTGGGGCAAGCCCGACCTGAGGAGCGATGACCAGTCCGTCCTCGACCAGGTCGCCGCTGCCTATCGCGGGCGGCCGAGCGCGCACCTTCAAATTGCGGGGCACAGTGACGGGTCGGGCCGCGCGGCCGTCAACTGCGCGGCGGGGCTGAGGCGTGCGCAGACCGTGCGCGCCGAGTTGGAAAAGCGTGGTATCCCGCGGAACGCGATGACCATCGTCTCGTTCGGTGAGGACCGGCCGCTGGTTCCGACCGAGGACGGAGTCCGCGAGGTGCAGAACCGTCGGGTAGTGATTGCATTCGAGGAGTAGGTCCGTGCGTTCGATATTGATGTTGCTTCCTTTTGCTTTGGCGGGTTGCGCCATGAGCGATGAGCTCGGCCCGGTCGCCGGCGCCCCGACGATCGCGCTGGTCAATGCGGTCGGGGCCGCGACCGGCGCGGTCCAGGTCGAGCCGCGCTCCGGCGGCGCCTATTTGCGGATCGCGGTGCAGGGCCTGCCGCCGGGCGAGCATGGGCTCCACCTTCACGCGGTCGGCCGCTGCGACCCGCCCGGATTTCAGAGTGCCGGCGGCCACTGGAACCCCGAAGGACGCCAGCATGGCCATCTCAACCCGCAAGGCCCGCATCTGGGCGACCTGCCCAACCTCACCGTCAGCGCCAACGGTCACGGCGCAATCAATTTCCGGATCGCGGGACTAATGACCGATGCAGACGGGACCTCGCTCGTCATCCACGCCAGGCCAGACGATTATCGCACCGACCCGATCGGAAATAGCGGAGACCGGATCGCCTGTGCGGTGCTGGCGCCGGCAGTGCGGTAGCGGAGAGGCGCATGCATCAACACACTGGCCACTATCTCGCGGTATTCCTCAGCAACAAGTCGAGCGAGCGCTGGCAAGCCTGGTATGCGATGTCGGAGGAGGAACGGCACGCGACGGATGAGGTCGGGCTCGCCGCCGTGAAAGCCTGGGACGAGGAGCATCGCGACGCCATCGTCTATGAAGGCGGGCCGCTCGGCCCGACCAAGCGCACCTCGCGCGACGGCGTGGCGGACGCGGTCAACGAGCTGACCGTGTTCGTTGTCGTGCGCGCAGCCTCGCACGAAGCCGCGGCGAAAATGTTCGAAGGCCATCCGCACTTCACCATCTTCCCGTGCGACTGCGTGGACGTGATGCCGCTGCTGGTCGGTGTAGACGGGTAGGGTTCGTGCCGATGGGTCGTCGACACATTTCGCTGCCCAACCCATTGAATTTATGTTAATTATCCTGCTCGGGAGGGGACCCTAACAGGGGAGGCCTCCCATGTTTCCTTCGACAGCATTGATGCGTGGTGCCGCGATTGTCGCGACCGCGGCGATCGGCATGATCGCATCCACCGCGACCGCGTCGCCCGGCTCGGGCGTCGTCGGCACGCCGCTCGTGACCGCCGATTTCGAGGAATCGGTCCATGTGAACAGCGATCGGGTCAAGTTCCAGACCAAGGAACCGACCGATGTTCGGCTCGTGCAGCTGACCTTTGGCGCCGGCTCTTTCAGCGGCTGGCATCATCACCCGGGGTTCCTCATCGTTACCGTTGCGTCGGGCTCGGTGACCCTGACGGACTCCAGCTGCAACTCGAAGACCTATGGGCCCGGATTGCCCAACGGCGCGGTGTTCGTGGAAGGCGGCGATGAGCCTGTCGAGGCGAGCAGTAGCGGCGGAGCAGTCGCCTATGTTACGACCATCACCCCGGACGGCGAGCCGTCCCGGATCGAGGACGATGTGCCGGCCTGCGCCACGGCCACCACATTCAGGACGCAAAAGACGCGGTGAGGGCGAGGCGTAAGGGCAGCTGCTCTTCGCATAAGCTTGGGTTGGCTGCAGCCGACCCTGCGCATATGCTCGGCCGCTTATGGTGAAGGGATCATGCCATTGCGGCGCCGTCCGCATCGAAGTGCCCGGGCCGCCGGAGTGGGTCGGCTCGTGCAACTGCAGCCTGTGCCGCAAGACCGGCACGCTGATGGCCTATTATGCCGACGACGGCGGCGTCCGGATCGAGGGCGACACGGTGGCCTATATCTGGGGCGACCGGATGATTTCCCATCATCATTGCCCGCTGTGCGGATGCTTCGCCGACTGGCGGTCGACCGGCGAAAGCTACGGCAAGGTCGGCGTCAACGCGCGGCTGCTCGACGGGTTCGCGATCAAGGACGGGCGGGTGCTGTTCGACGGACGCCAGCTCGAGGTGCGGTACGTGGATAATGCGGGGGATTAGGAGGCCGTCATGGTGATCCCGATCAGCCGCTATTTCCTTGTTTTGGGGCGGGTGGGGGCGCGGGCGGAGACGGGGATGCCGGCGGAGAGGGGGCGGCGCTGCCTTCCCCCGTCGGCTGGATCGCGCAATCCTGCACCCAGAGCTCGTCGCCGCCCGAGCCCATTTGCTGGCAGCTGACGGTTACCCGCTGGCCCGGCCGCAGCTGTTTGGCTTCCTCGATCGCAAGCTGAGTGACGTCGATTCCAAGCGGCTCCTCCGGATTGGAGGTCTTCAAGCGCAGATCGAGGCTACCCCAGCCGTCCGGCACGATCCGGAGGAATTCCCCGCTGACTTCCATCTCGCGGCCGTCGAACCTTTTCGCGGCTGCGTCGGGGTCGTCGCGATAGGCCTGGTAGAGCTGCTCCGCTTCGATCGTCACCGGCCCCCCGGGGCGATCGCGATCGTCGAAGTCGATGCTGATCGGCAGGCCGGGCCAGGAAAGGTTACCCGCGACGCCCAGCGCGAGCAGGATGGCGGCGCCGCCGATCAGGAATGTCTTGCGATTGCGCTTCTGCTCTTCGACCGGGCGTCCGCCGCGTCTACGAAGCAGGCTTTCGCGCAAGTCCGGGTCGGTCGGCGTCCCGCATTTCGGGCAGAATTCCCGGAGCGGGGGCACATCGGCAGCACATTCCGGACAACGCACCTTCGCTCATCTCCCTGTCGCCGCGCGCCGGCGCCTGCCCCGTGCTATAGATGGGCAATACAGGCATGCAAAGATCGCGCGAAATTCGGATCGCCAGGCCGTCACGGGAGTAAATCCCATGACGTCAGTCCAGCAGCCGTTCCGACATGCTGGGGGCATGTTGGCGTGCGGCTGCTCTCCGCGGCAGGCTGGCCGGCTTTCGCAGCAGCCGTTCCGCCATGTCCCCGGCATGGCGGCCGTGCGGCAGCTTCTTCGACATAAGCTCCCGTTTGCTGGCGCAAACACTAGCAATGCGCTCCGGCAGCACCCCGTGCTGCCGGTGCTCGCGCTTATGCTCGGTGGCTCAAGCGTCACTCCGCGGGCAGGGGCTGCTTCTGCTGTTCCAATATGGCGGGATCGCTGCCCAGCTTGTAGAGAAACGCCCGGCGCTCCGGCGAGCCGTTCTTGAACTTGGCGACTTCGCGGCGCTGATCCTCGGTCAGCGCAAAGCGGGTATAGCCGCGCTGGACCATGCATTTCTGCATGGCGGCAAACAGGATCTTCTTGAGCTCCTTCACCTGCTGCTCGGCGCGAGCGGATTCCTTGATCGCCGCGAGGTCCTGGGCATGCCTGATCCCGGCGCCCATCGGGTCCGTCGAACTCGCCACGCCCTGCCGGTTATCGAGCGCCTCCAGCTGGCGGGTGGCCTTCCGGAGCCTCTCGACGGGCTCCGTGTTCTCGATGTTGGTGTCGAGCCCGACCATGGCGCACTCATAAGCTTCGTCGCGATACTGGTCGTAGCTGACGCCGGCCTTGCCCCAGGCAAATTTCGGAGCATCGGCCGCCCGCGCAGTTGTCGGACCAAGGGCCACGGCCGCCAGCGCGAGCGCGCAAGTGCGGAAGAGGGAGGCTGACTTCATGGCGGTGGCGGGCCCTGTCGAGGTCTGGAATTTGTCTGACAATAAATGCCGCACGTCGATCCGGCAAGGGCGATCAGGGCCTGACGGGGCAACTCCTACGTTCACGCAGAGGTGCAGCTGGGCGTGGGGGATGGAAAGGTAGGCGCGCAGCCTTCGGAGCCGCGCGCCCATACACTCGTCAGATTTTAGTAGCCGCGGTTGTAGGCGGTCTGGTTGGGCCGGACCCGGAGGCTGGTCACCGCGCCGCGATAATCGACGTTGCAGCGGAAGGTGAGGTCACCCTGCGCGGCATGGCGCTGGCCTTGGTAGCCATAGGGGCTGCCGTAAGGCTGCTGGCCATAGGCGTGATAGCCGCCCTGGCTGTCGAGCAGGCCGGAGACGCGCAGGCCGCTCTGCCCTCGGCGTTCCACCTGCGTGATGGCGGTCACGCGCATCGCCATTTGCGGGTGATAGCCCTGATTGCCATAGCCGTAGCCCTGGTTCTGGTAGCCGTTGCCCTGGCGGTAGCGATTTCCGTACTGCGCGCTCGCCTGGTTGACGGCGGCGGTGGCGCAGCGCTCGACCGCGAGGCGGTCGTTGGCCTGGTAGCGGTTGCCGAGCAGCTGACCGATCATCTGGCCGATGACGTTCTGACCCTGCTGCGGCGGATAATATTGGCCCTGCGGATAGCCGGGCTGCGGGTAGCCCTGCTGAGGATAGCCCTGCTGCGGGTATGGGTAAGGCGTCTGGGCGGCGGCCGGGACGGCGACGGCAAGGGTGGCCGCGCCGGCGGCGAGAAGAATGGTCACGCGTGTCATGGGGTAATTCCTTATTCTCCGCCGAAAATGCCGGGGAGTTCAATGTATCAACGCATGACAGTCGCATAAGACGCATGAACAGGAGATAGCCAAGGCCAGACGGCGCCAAGTATTGGCGAGTGGTAGCCGTTATTGAGACAATCGGCTGTTGGGGGCTGATCTTCAATTTTCGGCGTCGGTGAAGCCCTTTGCGTTGTAACGCGCCTTAACCGCGTCCCAGCTGCGCGATCAGCCAGGTGCCGTGGATAAGCAGGGAGGGTGTTGGACATCGCCGCTTGTCCACACTGATGCGTGTTGAAGGGACCGGGCGGAGGCGCAAGGGACGCGGCGTTTTCGTTAACAGCAGGCATAAGCTAGATCGCCATCAGCCGCAGTAACTTTCCGCCGCCATCATAACGTGGCCTGGCGGTAAAGGCTCAAGTGGCGCACTGCTTGGGTTCTCGTTAAATTTTTATATACTCCTTCAGCCGAATCGCCCCTCTCGAAGGAGGTCTGTGATGCGGCGTCTTTTGCTTTTGTCCTGCCCATTTGTTCTTGCCGGTTGCGCGGTGACCAGCTTTGCCCCGCCCATCGTCAAAATGGACAGGGAATTGACCTTCACCCGTGCCCAGACTTCATTCAACGCGGTCTGTACACCGAATTTCAACGACCCCAACGCACAGTCAATCCGCCGCGACACCGACGGCGCCCTGCTGCTAATCAACAATTTCGTCCTTACCTATCGCTGTCAGTCGGACCGGGCGTCCGAGGGGCGCCAGTTCTTCGAGGTGCCAAGCTTCCTGTCGACGGCGGGTGGTGCGGCGGCGGCGGCGTTCGGAGCACCCGCAGGAATCGCCATCGGCACTGGCGCAGCGAGCGCGGCACTCACCCAGGGCAAGTCCTATTACGCCCCGAAGGACAAGGCCGTCGTGTTCAACGACGCGCTGGATGCATTCCTGTGCATTCAGAACGAAGCCGTCGGCATCGACCCGTTCACGCTCAAGAAGCTGGCCGCTGCGCAAGAAGCCGCCGGAGCGGGTGCGGATACGGGATCGGGGGCGGAACGGGCGCCGGGCGTCGCGGCTGCTGCCGTCGACGACGACGGCGGTCCGCAGGTTTATGTTTCTTCGGAGCGGCAATATTTCGAAATGGTTCGAACCGCCTTGTTCGCCGTCGAGCGGGTCACCGCTCAACGGCTGAGCGCCGCCGGCAGCCCATTCGACGCCTCGGGCGTGATTGCCGAACTGGAGAAGCTCAACAAGGAAGAAGCCGAAGACGAGGCCGCTGCACCTGATCCGGCCACGGCCGGACAGGAGGCAAAGGAGGCCGTCTCAGCCGCGGCGCCAGCCGTGACCCCGGCAGGAGTGAACGGTCCGCCGGCGCCGGCTCCGCAGCTGCTAAACCTGACGGCGGCGCAGCGAAACCTCGCGGTTACGCCGAACGCACAGCTTGGACGCACGGTGATCAAGCTCCGGGCTCTTCAGCCCAAGCTGGACAAGTGCATTTTGCGCGCGAAGGTTTAGGATATGCGGGCGAGGTAGGGGGCGCTGGTGTTGGGCTCCTGCACCCAAAACCTAATTCACTGTTACCGTCGCTTCAGTCAACGGCCGTTAAGGACTCAACGGCGGTAGTACCGTAGGCTTCGCCGATGCAGAATGAGTACCTCGTAATGCTCAAGAACGGGCTGGCAGAGGCCGCACCGGTGCTGCCCTACTTCGTATTCATCCTGGCACTCATATTTGCGCTCTATTTCATCGAGGCAAAGTTCGGCCAAAAGACCCGCGGGCGCTGGCGGCGTTCGTCGCGCTGGGCCAGTTCGCCGCGCGACAAGGTGCTGCCGTTTGAGGCTCCCAGGGACAAGATTCTGGATGCGGCGGACCAGCTGCGGACGGTGATGAGGGCAGATTTCAAGGCGCAACCGCTGCTCAACAAGAGCGAGGCGCGGCTGTTCAAGGCGATCGACAAATGGGTGATCGAGCTTGCGCCGCCCGGCTGGCAGGTGATGGCGCAGGTCAGCCTGGGCGAAATCCTGCGGTGCGAGGACAAGGCGGCTTACGGCTGCATCAACTCCAAGCGCGTCGACCATGGCGCGAACCAGCACCGTCTGGGGGACGGTGCGTTCTCGCCATGATCGTCGATGACGAATGCAAGCCGCTCCACGCGATCGAATATCAGGGCGGCGCGCATTTCAAAGGCGCCCACGCCACCGCCGCGCGCGATGCGGTCAAGAAGGAAGCGCTACGGCGGGCTGGGATTGGCTATGTTGAGGTGGTTGCGGGCGACACGCCGGCTGAGTTGAGGCGGGTGGTGGAGAGGTTGGTGCAGAAGTCCAGTATCTAAAACGCTGGACACAAATGGCTATTCACGTCAGCTTTAATACGCCGGATCGACGCAAATTTAATGGGGGGATCGATGAGGCTTGTAGCATTCGGCGCGAGTTCGCCGGACTGGTGCTGTGTTTAATGGCCCAACGTTCACAGAAGCGCGTCGCAGGTCGAGGCGCTGTCCAACGACGTCGAGCAACTCGTCACGAGGCGAAGTCTAGAGACCCTGCTACGACTTCCGCACGCCGGACGTCCGAACGGCCGGATTTATACATCGGACTCATTTGCGCGGCTGGCACGGACCTTAGGACGTGCGGAACCAGCTCTCGGCTCAACTGTCCGTGGTCGGATACAACTATGAAGAGATCAAGGTCAGCTCGATAATTGCCGAATTGCTCGAGATCAGTCCACCCGATGATGAATTCGAGCGGATGAAGGCTCTAATGGCTGGCGGCGACAAGCTCCGAGAATACTCTGAGAATGGCGAAGGCGTAGGTGCCGCGATCATCGCAGAAATCCGTCGACGTCGTGCCAATGACCTGCCGACCTCCACCGCTTATATCATTGATTCTCTGAAAAATCCGGCGGAAATCAGGCTATTAGACCAGATTTACGGGCGCAACTTCTATACTGTTTCGGTATACCTGCCAAAGAGCGACCGCGTTGCAAATCTGAAGAATAAGATCGCCCAGCGCCGGCACGAACCTCCGGGAGATCGCCATGAGCGGCAGGCCGAAAATCTCGTGGCTGAAGATGAACAAGGGATCGGACCTAAAGCCCAAAATGTGCGGGAATCGTTCCCAAAGGCCGACTTTTTCGTAAACGGCACGGACGATATATCGGCTCAAATCAAGCGTTTCGTGGGCCTTATTTTTCGAGAGCCATTCGCTACTCCGACGCCAGACGAGTTTCATATGTTCGTCGCGAAGGCAGCGGCGTTGCGCTCGTGCGACTTATCTCGTCAAGTTGGCGCGGTGATTGTGGACCCATGCCAAGCCGTCGTCTCAACTGGCTGCAACGAGGTGCCTTATCCTGGCGGCGGCATCTTTTACGAGGGACGGTCGGGCGGCATCGGGGACAACCGCGATTGGACGAAAGGTCATGATCCCAACTACATTGAGATTCAGCGCACGCTAATCGAGTTCATCGACGTGCTGAAAGAGGCTGGCTACGTGCAAGAGGATTGCACGGCTGCAAAATTGGCTGATCGGCTGCTCCATGGAAGATACCGCGAGCTAATGAAAAACGCTCGAGTGCGAAATCTGATCGAGTTCGGCCGGGTTGTTCACGCTGAAATGCATGCGCTGTCGCAAGCCGCCATGATGGGCAGATCAGTGCGCGGCGCGACCATGTACGTTACGACCTTCCCCTGCCATGGCTGCGCTCGCCACATCATTGCATCCGGCGTCAGTGAAGTTGTGTTCATCGAGCCCTATCCAAAAAGCCTTACCGAGCAACTCTACGACGACGAAATTGAGCTAGTGCACCGTCCGTTGGCAGATGGTAACCCAACCATGCCAATTGAGCGGGTGAGGTTCCGTCCCTTTCACGGTGTGGCTCCGACTCTGTACCAGCGAGTGTTTGCTTATCGGGACAGGAAGAACGAGCTCGGAATAATCGCGAACTGGGCGCCGAAAAAGGCGATGCCGGTTGGCGCTGGCTTCGGCGTAGAACGATCAAAAGTGGAAACGAGTGCGTCGAATTCCGTTGCGGAAACGTTGGAGAAAATTAGAGTCTCAAATGCCGAATCCGACAAAGGGGGAAATTAGTGATGGCGCAGCCTACGCTCAGGGAACAAATCCGAAGCGACCAGCAGCATTTTCGCTCTCTCAGCAAGTCTGAACAGGCATACACAACCCGCGAAATTCGTGTTGCAAACACTGCTTCAACGGGTTCGAGTTTTAAGTCGGCATCTAAGAGCTAAGCATTTTTCAAAGGCTCTGCCCGTCTATTTCGCCGCGATGAGGTCCGGCTGATCTTCTGAGGCGCGCTTGCCCCCCCCGGATCGAGTCCGGGGCTTCCGCTTCGCTGCAGGCAAGCCAAGTTCCGAACTCACCGGCGATTTCTTCAGCGTCTCCCGCAAATACTGCCCCGTGAAGCTTCGCTCGTTCGCCGCCACCTGCTCCGGGGTGCCTTCCGCGACAATCTCGCCACCATTGACCCCGCCGCCCGGACCCAAATCCAGCACCCAATCCGCGGTCTTGATGACGTCGAGGTTGTGTTCGATCACCACCACCGTGTTGCCCTGCTCGACCAGCGCGTGGAGGACGTCGAGGAGCTTGCGGACGTCTTCGAAGTGGAGGCCGGTGGTGGGCTCGTCCAAAATATACAGCGTCTGGCCCGTCGCCCGCCGCGACAGCTCCTTGGACAGCTTGACGCGCTGCGCCTCGCCGCCGCTGAGCGTCGTCGCCTGCTGGCCGACCTTGATGTAGCCGAGGCCGACCTCGGCCAGCATCGCCATCTTGTCGCGGATGCCGGGGACCGCCTTGAAGAATTCGACCGCATCCTCGACCGTCATGTCGAGAATGTCGGCGATGCTGCGGCCCTTGAACTTCACCTCGAGCGTCTCGCGATTGTAGCGCGCGCCGTGGCAGACGTCGCAGGTGACGTAGACGTCGGGCAGGAAGTGCATCTCGATCTTGATCAGCCCGTCGCCCTGGCACGCCTCGCAGCGGCCGCCCTTGACGTTGAAGCTGAACCGGCCGGGCTTGTAGCCGCGCGCCTGGCTTTCGGGCAGGCCGGCGAACCAGTCGCGGATCTGGGTGAAGGCGCCGGTGTAGGTCGCCGGGTTGGAGCGTGGGGTGCGGCCGATCGGCGACTGGTCGATGTCGATCACCTTGTCGAGATGTTCGAGCCCGGTGACCTTGTCATGCTTGCCGGCGAGCAAGCGCGCGCCGTTCAGCGAGCGGGCCGCGGCGGCATAGAGGGTGTCGATGGTCAGCGAGGACTTTCCTGAGCCCGAGACGCCGGTGATGCAGGTGAAGGTGCCGAGCGGGATCGAGGCGGTGACGTCGCGGAGGTTGTTCTCGCGCGCGCCGTGGACGGTGAGCTTCTTGCCGTTGCCCTTGCGCCGTGAGCTACGCATCGGGATGTGGCGGCGGCCGGCGAGATAGTCGGCGGTTAGGCTCTCCTCGCACGCCATCAGATGATCGAGCGTCCCGGCGCAGACCACCTCGCCGCCATGGACGCCCGCCCCGGGGCCCATGTCGATGATATGGTCGGCGGTGCGGATCGCGTCCTCGTCATGCTCGACCACCAGCACGGTGTTACTGAGACCGCGGAGGCGCTTCAATGTTTCGAGGAGGCGGTCGTTGTCCTTCTGGTGGAGCCCAATCGACGGCTCGTCGAGGACGTAGAGCACGCCGGAGAGGCCCGAGCC
>JALYNQ010000052.1 GCA_030773115.1 Pseudomonadota bacterium | reverse complement strand
GATCAGGACCCCGTTCTTGCGTCCTTCGGTAGGCCCCTTGTGCGGTCCATATTTCTCGAACAGCCGGTTCATGATGCCGGTGCCGCGCGTGTCCGACAAGAACTCCCCATGATAGCCAATCAGGCCGCGCGACGGTGCCGAGAAGGTGATCCTGGTCTTGCCGCCACCCGAAGGCCGCATGTCGGTCATCTCGCCTTTGCGCTGCGCCATCTTTTCGACGACCGTACCGCTATGCTCGTCGTCGACGTCGATGACGACGGTCTCATAAGGCTCCTCGCGGCCATTGGGGCCGTCGCGGAACAGCACGCGCGGGCGGCTGATCGACAGCTCGAAGCCTTCGCGGCGCAGCGTCTCGATCAGCACGCCGAGCTGAAGCTCGCCGCGGCCCGCGACCTCGAACGCCTCGCCGCCAGGGGTTTCGCTGACCCGGATCGCGACATTGCCCTCGGCCTCGCGCTCCAGCCGGTCGCGGATGACGCGGCTCTGCACCTTGTCGCCATCCTTGCCGGCGAACGGGCTGTCGTTGACCGCGAAGGTCATGCTGAGCGTCGGCGGATCGATCTCGCGGGCGCGGAGCGGCTCTGTGATCTGCGACGTGCCGATGGTGTTCGACACGGTCGCCTTGATCAGGCCGGCAATGGCAACGATGTCGCCCGCCTTCGCGCTCTCGACGGACACGCGGTCGAGGCCTTCGAACGCGAACAGCTTGGTCACCCGGCCGTCCTCGACCACCTTGCCGTTGACGTCCATCGCGCGGATCGGGTCGTTGATGTTGAGCGTGCCGCTCTCGATCCGGCCGGTGAGGATCCGGCCGAGGAAATTGTCGCGGTCGAGCAGGGTGGCGAGCATCTTGAACTCGGCGTCCGGATCGAGCTTCGGCGCCGGGACGTGGCTGACGATCTTTTCGAACAGCGGGGTGAGGTCGCCTTCGCGGACGTCGTCGGTGAGACCAGCGTAACCCGCTCGCCCGCTGGCATATAGGGTCGGGAAGTCGAGCTGCTCGTCATTGGCATCGAGGTTCAGGAACAGTTCGAACACCTCGTCGAGCACTTCGGCCGGACGGGCGTCGGGGCGGTCGATCTTGTTGACCACGACGATCGGCTTGAGGCCGAGGCTCAGCGCCTTGCCGGTGACGAACTTGGTCTGCGGCATTGGTCCCTCGGCGGCGTCGACCAGCAGGATGACGCCGTCGACCATCGACAGGATGCGCTCCACCTCGGCGCCGAAATCGGCGTGGCCCGGCGTGTCGACGATGTTGATGTGGGTTGTCTCGCCCTTGGCGTCGCTCCACTCGATCGAGGTGCATTTGGCGAGGATGGTGATCCCCCGCTCCTTCTCCAGCTCGTTCGAATCCATCGCGCGTTCCTCGACGCGCTGGTTGTCGCGAAAAGTGCCCGACTGGCGGAAAAGCTGGTCGACGAGCGTGGTCTTGCCATGATCGACGTGGGCGATGATCGCCACGTTCCTGAGGTTCATTATCGATTTTCCTGGGGTAAGAGTTGGCGCGCCCCTACAGCAAATGCTGCGATGCGGCAACCGCGCGGAGTCAGTCGACCAGCGCTTCTTCCAATCGTTCCTCCGGGCCGACGCCGCGCCTTTTCAGCGCCGTGTAGAGCAGCGAGATGGCGGCATAGGTCACGACCACCACCACCAGCCAGCGGAGCGTGGTCAGCGGCATTTCCTTGACGACGAACGCGGCGATCAGCACCGCCGGGATCGACCCGACAGCCAGGCTGAGCACGATCCTAAGGTCGAGGTCGGCCAGCTTGACCAGCCGGGTCGCGGCCGCGGCGCCGGCCAGGGTCGATCCGGTGGCCATGATCGGGAAGGCCAGGCGCGGGTCCATGCCCATCAGGCTCAGCAGCGCCAGCGTCGGGGCATAATTGCCGATGCCGAAATTGAGCAGCACGCCGAACATGAAGCTGGCTGCGATGGCGATGAGCGTCTCGGCCCAGGGCAGCGATGAGGCAGTTCCTCCGGCCGGCATCAGGCCGAGGTTCGACAGGCTGTCGAACAATGCCGCCAGCAGCAGGGCGGCGGCGACGAACAGCTGCACCGTCCGCACCGAGCTGCCAACCGCGAGCGGCACTCCGAAATAGGCTCCGGCCGCCACGGCGACAACGCTACCGATCAACAGGACAGGATCGACGCCGAGCCCGAGCAGGATCAGGAAAATGGTCGACTGTACAAAGGTCGACGGCGCGTAGCCGGTCAGCATGGTCATCGGGATGCGGTGGTCGGGCACCATGCGCCGGAACCGCATCCAGGCCATGGTGGGGGCAAAGGAGCCGATCCCCAGCGTGTCGAAAAAGTTGGTGACGGCCGACAGCAGGCTCGGCTCCGGCAACAGTTTCAGCTGATCCGCCCGGATCGCGGCCCGGACCAGGAAAGTGACGAAGGCGGCGCCGACGGCGACAATTGCCAGCACGATGATGATCAGGAGCATGATGGTCCCACCCGGGCGATAGAATGCGATCGCGATAGCAGTAGGACCGCAATCACTCCACGGCCCAGAGCATCCTGCAATCGGCTCAAGCGTTTCAGACGCTGATCAGGAGGAGAATGATCATGCCCCGTGGAGACAAGGGCGCATATAGCGGCAAGCAGAAGCGCAAGGCCGAGCATATTGCCGAAGGCTATGGGGACCGCGGCGTTTCCAAGAAGGAAGCCAAGAGCCGCGCATGGGCGACGGTCAACAAGGAGTCGGGCGGCGGCGAGAAGTCGGGGTCGGGCCGCGGCCGGGCTGAAAGCCGCGCTTCGTCGAGGAAAAGCGGCCGCAAGGGCGGTTCGACCTCGTCAAGCCGAAGCGCCGCCGCCAAGAAGGGCTGGGAGACCAGGCGGAGACGCGGCAACGCCTGATATTTGGCCTAGCGCGGCAAGCGCTCGAGAATTTCGATCCCGCGCTCGAGCGCGCGCAGTTCGCTGTGCGCCAGCTTGCCGATCCGTCCTTCAAGGGAGGCGTCGGTGACCGGCGGCCGGTTCATCTCTTCTCGCCCCATGTCAGTCAGCCTGAGTTGCAGTCGGCGTCGATTGTCAGGATCGGGCTGACGGTCGACCAGGCCGGCGCGGACCAGCGTGTCGATCGCCCGGCTGATGGCGGGTGCGCCGCGGTTCACCCTGGAGGCGACCTGGTTCAGCGTGCCGCCGGCGGTGGCTTCGACGGCGGCGAGCAGGTCGCGCTGCTGGCCCAACGCCTTGGCGGCGGCGGTGTCGCCGCCCAATTGCTCGACCAGCCTGGCAAAACGCGCCGCCAAAGCGGCCGGTGATGAATTTCCCCACATGTGTTGACGGTATCAAAGATTTCGCAATTGGCAAATTTGCCTATAGGCAATCTTCATGGCGAGCCGTCCGAAACTTCCGCGCACCGTCTGGATTCTGGGCATCGTCAGCCTGCTGATGGACCTCAGCAGCGAGATTTATCATGCGCTGCTGCCGGCCTTCCTGACTGTTACGCTTGGCCTGCCGGTTGTGGCGATGGGCGCGATCGACGGCATTGCCGAGGGCACCGCCAATATCGCCAAGCTGGTCTCCGGCCGGCTCAGCGACAAGCAGCAGCGGCGCAAGCCGTGGATCCTGCTCGGTTACGGCATGGCCGCATTCTCCAAGCCGCTGTTCCCGCTGGCGCAGGGCATGCTGCCGGTGCTCGGCGCCCGCTTCGTCGACCGCATCGGCAAGGGCATTCGCGGCGCGCCGCGCGATGCCATGATTGCGGACGAGACCCCGCCCGAGCTGCGCGGCGCCGCCTATGGGCTAAGGCAGGCGCTCGATACGGTCGGGGGAACGCTCGCGCCGTTGCTGGCTATCGCGCTGATGCTGCTCCTGGCCGACGATATCCGCCTCGTGTTCTGGATCGCGGCGATCCCGGCCTTCGTGTCCTTCCTGTTCGCCTGGGCGATGCTAAAGGAGCCGGAGCGAGACGGTGAGGATGCTGACACCCAGATTGCTTGGGGCGGCTGGCGATCGCTCGACATCCGGGTGCGCAGGCTGATCGGGGTCGGTTTCCTATTCGGCCTGGCTCGCTTTTCGGAAGGGTTCCTGATCCTCAAGGCGCTCGACGTCGGACTGGCGCCGGCCTGGTCGCCGCTGGCCCTGGCGATGTTCAGCCTGGCCTTTCTCGTCCTTGCCTATCCGGCAGGCGCGCTCAGCGATCGGATGGATCCAAGGTCGGTGTTGCTGGGTGGGATCGCGGTGCTGGTTGTCGCCGACCTGTGGCTGGCGCGGGCGGCCACGCTGTGGGCAGTGTTTGCCGGCATTGCCCTGTGGGGCGCCCATATGGCGCTGACCCAGGGAATCTTCGCCCGGATGATCGCCGACGCGGCGCCCGAGCATCAGCGGGCGACCAGCTTTGGCGCCTTCTTCTTCGCGAGCGGGGTTGCCGCACTGCTCGCCAGCGTTGGGGCCGGCCTGCTGTGGGACCGCGGCGGGCCGGCAGAAACCTTCACCGTGGCCGCCGGCGTAGCCGCGCTGGCGGGCGCGATGTTGTGGCTGCTGCCGCCCCGGGAAGCCCACTAGGCCTCCCGGTTGCGCGAACGGAACGGGGGCATCCGATCCGCGACATTGGTGGCGGAGCCGAACTGGTTGTAGAGGGCGGCCGAGACGTGGAGGACGACCAGGGCGAGCGTCGTCCAGACCAATATCTCGTGCACCTCGCCGAAATCATTCTCTTCAGGAATGCCCGGAATGGCCGGCAGAGACAGGCCGAACAGCAGCGGCACCGTTCCGTCCTCGGCCCGGCCCGACACCGCCGCCAGGCCGGTCAGGGGCAAGGCAATCAGCAGCATGTAGAACAGCCGGTGGTTCCACACCGCCAGGAACCGCTCCCACTTGGGGAAATCCGACGGATAGGGCGGCGGCTTGTTCATCAGCCGCACGGCAAGGCGAATCAGCGCCAGGATCAGGATCAACGCGCCGATGGTCTTGTGCCAAGCAAACACCTGCATGCGCTCCGGAGTTCCTTGCTCGAACAGGCGATGGAAGGCGAAGCCAAGCGCCACTTGCGTGACGACTACCGCTACGGTGATCCAGTGGATCCAGACAACCACAGTCTTGTACCGGACCGCGCGCAGCCCGGCGTCTTCGTCGACCATATAGTCAGCCATTGGCGCTTCCCCTCGTTACGGCGTGAGCCCCCTCAACGCGTGAACTTCTCGCCTTTCTCCGCTTTCTCGAGCAGTAGTTGCGAGAAGCTGAAATCATTGCCCATCCGCACCTGCTGTTCCTTCAGGCCGTCGACGATTTTCTGCAGCCCTTCGGTGTCGGCCCAGAACATCGGCCCTCCGCGATAAACCGGCCAGCCATAGCCATAGACCCACACCACATCGATGTCGGAGGCGCGCTGGGCCATTCCTTCCTCGAGGATTTTCGCTCCCTCGTTGACCATTGTGTAAAGCGTGCGCTGGACGATCTCCTCATCGTCGATCTGGCGCCGCGTCACGCCCTGCTTGGTCGAGAAATCCTCGATGATCTGCTGCACGACTGGCGAGGGCGAAGGCCTGCGCTTCTCATCATAATCATAGAAGCCGGCCCCCTTCTTCTGGCCCCAGCGGTCGATGGCGCACAGCGCGTCGCGAATATTCTCGATCCGGCTGGGATCCCGGTGCCAGCCGATATCGACCCCGGCGAGGTCGGCCATCTGGAACGGACCCATCGGCATGCCGAATTCGACATGGACGCGATCGACCTGCTCGGGCGTCGCGCCTTCCAGCAGCAGCTTGGTCGCCTCGACCTGGCGCGGCATCAGCATCCGGTTGCCGATGAAGCCGTGACAAACGCCGGCGACCACCGCCACCTTCTTGATCTTCTTGGCCAGCTGCATCGCCGTGACCAGCACGTCAGGCGCGGTCCTGGCGCCGCGGACGATCTCCAGCAGCTTCATGACATTGGCTGGCGAGAAGAAGTGCAGGCCGACCACGTCCTCGGGCCGCGAGGTGCTCGCGGCGATCTCGTCGATGTTGAGATAGCTGGTGTTGGAGGCGAGGATCGCGCCCGGCTTGGCGATCTTGTCGAGCCGGCCGAACACATCTTTCTTGATGTCCATCTGCTCGAACACCGCCTCGATGATCAGGTCGCAATCAGCGAGAGCTTCGAAGTCTAGTGTTGGATTGAGCAGCCCCATCGCCTGCTCGACTTGCTCGGCGGTCATCTTCCCCTTTGACGCGGTCGCCTCGTAATTCTTGCGCATTACGCCGGTGCCGCGGTCGAGCGCATCCTGCGCCATTTCGACGATCGTCACCGGAATCCCGGCCGAGAGGAAGTTCATCGAGATGCCGCCGCCCATTGTGCCGGCTCCGATCACCCCGACCTTCTTCACGCTGCGCGGCTGAGTGTTCTCCGGGATATTCTCGATCTTGGCCGCCTTGCGCTCGGCGAAAAAGAAATATTGCTGGGCACGCGACTGGGTGCCGCTCATCAGCCCCATGAACAGGTTGCGCTCGTCGATGACCCCTTCCGCGTAGGGTTTGGCGACGGCAGCTTCGACCGCCTTGATATTGGCTTCGGGCGCCTCGAACCCGCGGAACTTGCGGGCATTGGCCTTGCGAAATTCGTCGAAGATGGCGGGATTGGCTCGGGCCTCGGCCAGCTTGTCGTCGCGCTCGCTCGATTTGGGCAGCGGTCGAATGTCGCGTACTTCCTCCGCCAGGGCGACCGCATGCTGAACCAGCTCGCCTTCAGCGATCCGATCCACCAGGCCGACGTCATGGGCGTCCTTGGCGCTAATCATCGCGCCCGACGTCACCATCTCCAGTGCCTTCTGCACCCCGGCAACCCGCGGCAGGCGTTGCGTCCCGCCCGCGCCCGGCAACAGGCCAAGCTTCACCTCAGGCACGCCCAGTTTCGCGTCCCTGACGGCGATGCGATAGTGGCAGCCGAGCGCCACCTCGAGCCCGCCGCCCAAGGCAGTGCCATGGATCGCCGCGACTACCGGCTTGGAGCAATTCTCGATCGTGTCGACCACGCTCGGCAGCCACGGCATGACCGGCGGCTTGCCGAATTCGGTGATGTCGGCACCGGCGAAGAAAGTCTGGCCTTCGCAACGGATCACGACCGCCTTGATGGCCTCGTCGCCCTCGGCCTCCTCGATTGCCGCGACCAGCCCCTGCCGCACTGCGGCACCGAGCGCATTCACCGGCGGATTGTTCGAGGTGACGATCAGCACATCACCGTGGCGGCTGGTGGAGATCGGGCTGGTGGTAGGCTTGTCGATGACGTCGGTCATGAGGGGCTCCGGTAGGATTTCCCACAAGGGGAAGTTGACGAAGTTGATGCCGTGGCGCCCGTGCCACCCGAGACAGGCGGCGACGACGCGATTCTAGCCAGAAAAGGAGGCTGTAGGACAGGATTTTCTCGCCTCACGTGGTGGTCCGTCCGTAGCTTTGGTGATTGAACGGGTGGGACGAAGACAGGCCGCCGTCGACGACGATCGCCTGCCCGTTGACATAGCTGGCCTCGTCCGAGGCGAGGAACAGCGCGGCATTGGCAATCTCTATTGGGGCGCCGCCGCGCTTGAGCGGGTTCAAATGGCCGATCTGGCTTTCCTGCCCCTTGGCCCGCGCCCGCTCGAAAATGAGCTCGGTCATGCCGGTCTCGATCAGGCCGGGGCAGATGGCGTTGACCCTTATGTTGGCGCCTGCCAACTGGGTCGCGGCAACCTTGACTAGGTTGATCACGCCCGCCTTCGACGCCGAATAGGCCGGACCGCCCGCGCCCGAGCGCAGGCCCGCGACCGATGCAGTGGCGACGATCGACCCGCCGCCGCGCGCCTTCATCGCAGGGGCCGCATATTTAACCGCCAGGAAGGGCCCGATCAGGTTGACTCGGAGAATCTCGGCCCAGTCGGCCGCGTCCTGGTCGAAGATGCTGTCGAAACCGCCCGAGATGCCGGCGTTGGCGAAGAAGATGTCGAGCGCGCCATGGTCGCGCACGATATGAGCGATTAGCGCCTCGACCTGCTCCTCGTCGCCGGCGTCGCATTCGAAGTCGGCGCCGTGGAGGTCCGCCCCTACCACCGTCGCGCCTTCCTTGCGGAACAGGTCGACGGTCGCCTTGCCGATGCCGGAGCCCGCGCCGGTGACGATGGCGATTTTGTTGGCTAGCCTCATTTCCCTCTCCCTTGAAGGGAGAGGTAGCGAGACTTGGTGAGCGCAGCGAGCCTAGTCGCAGCTAGGTGAGGGCGACCGGCGCCACAGCCCCTCACCCTCCCACTCGGCTGCGCCGAGCGGGTCCCTCCCTCTCCCTCAAGGGGAGAGGGATTCACAGCCCCACCCCGATCGTGCTTCCCCCGTCGACGATCATCGTCTGGCCGGTCATGAAGGTCGAGGCGGGCGAGGCGAGATAAACCGCGGCTCCGGCGATCTCGTGCGGCTCGCCGATGCGGCGCAGCGGGGTCGAGCGGGTCACCGCCTTGAGCGTGTCGGGATTCTCCCACAGCGCGCGGGCGAAGTCGGTCTTGACCAGCCCAGGCGCGATGCAATTGACGCGAACGCCATGGGGCCCGAACTCGGCCGCCAGGTTGCGGGCCAGCTGGAAATCGGCCGCCTTGGAGATGTTGTAGGCGCCGATCATGGTCGAGCTGGTCAGGCCGCCGATCGAGCTGACGATAATGATCGAGCCGTCGCCGCGCTCCAGCATTTCCGGGGCGACCATCGAGATCAGCCAGTGGTTAGCGATGACATTATTGTCGAGGATCTTGCGGAACTGATCATCGCTGATCCCCGCCATCGGGCCATAGTAAGGGTTGGATGCTGCGTTGCAGACCAGCACGTCGATCCGGCCGAATGCCTTACGCGTCTCATCGACCAGCTTCTGCAAATCGTCCTTGCTGGAAATATTGGCTTGGACGGCAATCGCGCGCGCGTCGCCATGCTGGGCGTTGATGGCATGGGCAACCTCGTCGCAGGCGTCCTGCTTGCGGCTGGAGATCACGACCTTGCAGCCATGCTCGGCCAGCGCCGCGGCGATGGCGAGACCGATCCCGCGAGACGAGCCGGTGACGATGGCGACCTTGTCGGTCAGGTCGAACAGGCGCGGGCAGGTCATCTTTTCCTCCCCATGAATTCATGGGGAGGGGGACCGCCGAAGGTGGTGGAGGGGTTCTTCGCGCTCATCGGCCCAGAACCCCTCCACCATGCTTCGCATGGTCCCCCTCCCCGGCAACTGCCGGGGAGGAAATATCCGCATGCTTCGCATACTCCATCAGCGCGATGCTGCGGTTGTGCACCTCGTCAGGCCCGTCGGCGAGACGCAGCGTGCGGATCCCGGCCCAGCTGGCGGCCAGCGGCGTGTCCTGGCTGACGCCGGCACCGCCATGAGCCTGGATCGCATCGTCGATCACTTTCAGCGCCATGCGCGGCGCCTTGACTTTGATCATCGCGATTTCGGCCTTGGCGGCCTTGTTGCCGGCCTTGTCCATCCGGTCGGCGGCGAGCAGGCACAGCAGGCGCGTCGCGTCGATCTCGATCCGCGCCTCGGCCACCCGCTGCTCCCACACGCTATGCTCGCTGAGGCGCTTGCCGAAGGCGGTGCGCGATTGCAGCCGGCGGCACATCAGGTCGAGCGCTTCCTCGGACGCGCCGATGGTCCGCATGCAATGGTGGATGCGGCCGGGGCCGAGCCGGCCCTGGGCGATCTCGAACCCCCTGCCCTCGCCAAGCAGCAGGTTGGACGCCGGCACGCGGACGTCCTTGAGCTCGATCTCCATATGGCCGTGCGGCGCGTCGTCGTAACCGTAGACCGTGAGATGCCGTTCGATGGTGATGCCCGGCGCGTCCATCTGCACCAGGATCATCGATTGCTGCTGATGCTTGCGCGCCTCGACGTCGGTCTTGCCCATCAGGATGGCGACCTTGCAGCGCGGGTCGCCAGCGCCGCTCGACCACCATTTGCGGCCGTTGATGACATAATCGTCGCCGTCGCGGTCGATGCGGCATTCGATGTTGGTCGCGTCGGACGAGGCGACCCCGGGTTCGGTCATCAGGAAGGCGGAACGGATTTCGCCGCGCATCAGGGGAGCCAGCCAATGGTCCTTCTGCTCGCGGGTTCCGTAGCGGTGCAGCACCTCCATGTTGCCGGTGTCGGGCGCGGAGCAGTTGAATATCTCGGCCGACCAGAGGATGCGGCCCATCTCCTCGGCGCACAGTGCATATTCGAGGTTGGTCAGCAGCTCGCCCTCGAACGCGAAGGTCTCGTCGACGTGGCGAAGCGCGCCGCCCGGCGGCATGAACAGGTTCCACAGGCCGGCGGCACGGGCCTTGGGCTT
Source organism: Pseudomonadota bacterium (assembly GCA_030773115.1). Classification (GTDB taxonomy): domain Bacteria; phylum Pseudomonadota; class Alphaproteobacteria; order Sphingomonadales; family Sphingomonadaceae; genus Sphingomicrobium. Next base: position 43,472 of record JALYNQ010000052.1, on the reverse strand, counting down.
CAGCTCCTCGATCAGGCGCAGCGGCTGCCAGCGGTCGCCGGAATCGATCTCTTTCTTATAGTCGCCGACTCGCGGGCGAACGTTGGCGTCGATGAACTGGCGGACCTTGTCGCGGAAAAAAGACTGGCGTTCCGTAAGGTCAAAATCCATCGCCAAGTATCTCCCTTGCGTGACCGTCCAGTATCGTTCCAAAACGGGCTAGGACTCTGGCACCGTCGAGGCAAGGGGGACATGACGTGCCGCAGATTGGAGAATGCCTGCCCGCAGACCAACCCTGCCCCAGGCCAGTTTTGCGTCGAACCGCAAAGAAATTCAGGCCATTCGAAATTGACGTCGGTTAACAAAAGTTTTACGAAATATCCGCCGGGAACCGAACGCGACGAACGACGCTCGCAGGCTTGCGTGACGGCACTTTTGCCGTCCGCAATGCTCACGCCATCCTGGCATGATCCGTGCTCGGTCGGATCCATGGGCGACTAAGCGCTCTGCGAAGGTTCGCCCTCACGACGAAAGGGCACGACATGGCACGCAAACCTACCAGCCGCGATGGCGGCGACGACCAATCAGTTGGCGTCAGCTCTTATGACCAGATGCTTCTAAACGCGTTGCAACGTGGCGATGAGTCATTGGAGACCGGCCGCTACATCGTAACCTATAGGGAAGACGCCGCGGATCAGGGCGGCGAATTTCTGAAATCGCTCGGGCTCCGGACTGCCGATGCCAGGGACTTTGACGAACAGGCAGTTTCCGCCGAGGACGTTGGCGATGCCGACGCCCTGATATTCCCTGAGATTGGCGCCGCCGTCATCAGTGCCGAAGCGGCAGCGGAGCGCGAATTGGGCGCCGCCACTCTCGAATCAGCTGACACAGCACCCGTCGAGTCGATCGAGCCCGAATATTTCGTGTTCGCCGACACGACGGCAGATTATCTGCGGGGCTTCCGCCGGGCAGTCGAGACGCTGAGTTCCGACCTTGGCCCAAGCACCGGCTCTTTCCTGCTGCAAGATGAGCTCGAGGTCGATGCGCAGGTGATCGGCGCGACCTGGGGACTGGCGGCATGCCGCGTGCCGCAAACAATGCGGAGCGGCGCCGGCATCCGCGTTGCGGTACTCGACACGGGCATGGCGCTCAACCATCCCGATTTCCAAGGGCGCCATTTCGTGACCCAAACATTCGTCGGCCAGCCGGTCCAGGACCTGCATAGCCACGGCACACACTGCATTGGGACGGCTTGCGGACCGAGGGCGCCTGCTGGGCCAATTCCGCGGTACGGGATCGGTTTCCATTCCCACATTTTTGTGGGGAAGGTTCTGTCAAATAGCGGATCAGGCGGAACGGCGAGCGTCCTGGGCGGAATGAACTGGGCGATCGCCAGAGGCTGCGAGGTGATCTCAATGTCGCTCGGCTCCAACTCGCCGCCACAGGCCGCTTACACGGCGGCAGGTCGCGCTGCACTGGCGAGGGGCTGCCTGATCATCGCAGCGGCAGGCAATCGTGGACCAACGGTACCAACCGGTGCGCCGGCCAACTCGCCGACGATCATGGCGGTCGCGTCGCTGGACAACAACCTTGCGCCGTCGATCTTCTCCTGTTCCGGCAAGATCGACATTGCCGGTCCGGGGCGCGACGTGTTCTCGAGCGTACCCATGCCGCGACGCTACGCCATCTTCAGTGGCACCAGCATGGCGACGCCGCATGTGGCGGGCTGTGCCGCGCTCTTGGCCCAGGGCAACCAAGGATTGCGTGGACAAGCGCTGTGGAACAAGCTGGTATCGACCGCAAGGGCGCTGCCCTTCCCGGCTGCGCGTGTCGGGGCCGGGTTGGTCCAGGCTCCATCCTGAGGCTGGTGTAACGTGAAGGTGAGGTAAGCGAGATGGCCGGTCGGACGAGATGGGTAATCACGCTCTCCGGCCGGCGTCCGCTTGCCGCTGTCCGCAGGGATGTCGAGGAAGCAGGCTTCGGCATCGACCAGGCGTTGGAGGCGATCGGCGTGATCACTGGCAGATGCGACGAAGCAACTGTCTCGAAGGTGCGCCGGATCGATGGCGTAGACGACGTTTCCCCGGATCAACGAATCGACATCGGACCGCCGGGCGGCCCCGATACCTGGTAACGCCCGAGCTGGTTCCGTTACGGAAACGTCCAACGGCAGCGGGCCCATTGACGACCTCCCAGAACGATCCAACAAGGGTCGCAAAGGGAGAAAAGGCATGACCGACCTGGACGCCTTCCGCGCCGAAAGCCGCGCCTGGCTGGAGGCCAATTGCCCGGCCGAAATGCGCGAGCCGATGCGGGGCGAGAAGGACCTCTGTTGGGGCGGGCGGAACTTCCAGTTCCAGAGCGAGGCCCAGAAGCAATGGCTCGACGTCATGGCGTCGCGCGGCTGGACGGTGCCCGACTGGCCGAAGGAATATGGCGGCGGAGGCCTCAGCCCCGCCGAAACCAAGGTCCTCAAGGAGGAAATGGCCGCGCTCGGCTGCCGGCCACCGCTGACCAGCTTCGGTATCTCGATGCTCGGGCCGGCGCTGCTGAAATATGGCAATGAGCAACAGAAGAAGCGCTTCCTCAACGAGATTGCCCGCGGCGAAATCCGTTGGTGCCAGGGCTATTCAGAGCCGGGCGCTGGATCCGACCTGGCCGGACTGCAGACCAAAGCCGAGGACAAGGGCGACCATTATCTGGTCAACGGGCAGAAGGTATGGACCAGCTATGCCGATCAGGCCGACTGGATCTTCTGCCTGGTCCGCACCTCGACCGAGTCCAAGCATGGCGGGATCAGCTTCCTTCTGTTCGACATGGAAAGCCCCGGCGTCTCGACCAGGCCGATCCTGCTGATCAGCGGCTCTTCGCCCTTCTGCGAAACCTTCTTCGACGATGTGAAGGTGCCCAAGGATCAGCTGGTCGGCGAGGTCAATAAGGGTTGGGACGTCGCCAAATATCTGCTCGGGCACGAGCGCGAGATGATCAGCGGCATGGGCCTGGGCTCCGGCATCGGCACCGGTGCGTCGGGTGTCACGCTGGGGCCCATCGCCAAGCCCGACGACCCGTTGCTCCGCGCGGAGATCGCGGCGTTCGACGTCGATGCCCTCGCCTTCGCGGCGATGAGCGAACGGTTCATCGACCAGCTGAAGGCGGGCGAGGCGCATCCTGCCCTGCCCTCGATGATGAAATATGCCGGGACCGAGCTCAACAAGCGCCGCAACGAATTGGTCATGGCCGCTGGCGGCAGCGACGCGCTCGAATGGGACAGCGAGCGGTCAAAGGGTGGCAAGCCGGCGCGCGACTGGCTGCGGTCCAAGGGTAATTCGATCGAGGGCGGCACCAGCGAGATCCAGCTCGGCATCGTCGCCAAGCATATCCTCCGCCTGCCAGGAGCCTGACATGATTCTGACCGAAGACCAGCGGCTCCTGCAGGACACCGTCCGTCCGTTCATGGCGGAGGAAGGCGCGATCAAGAAACAGCTGCGCCATTGGCGCGACACCGGTTGCACCGACGGCTACGGCACCGACCTGTGGAAGCAGTTTGCGGAGCTGGGGTTGACCGGCATCCTCATCCCCGAAGCACAAGGCGGGGCCGGCCTGGGCCAAGTCGAGGCGGGACTGGTGCTGGAGGAGATCGGTCGCAACCTCACCCCCTCTCCTTATCTCACCACCGCGTTGGCGGCGGTCCGTGCGCTTGAAGGCTCGGCCCAGGCCGAGCGCTGGTTTCCAGGCGTCCTCGCCGGCGATACGGTCGCTGCGCTGGCGGTCGACGAGGGCAAGCATCACGATCCGGCAGGTATCGCGCTTGAAGCCAAGCGGCAGGGCAACGGATTTGTCGTGAATGGTGCCAAGCAGTTCGTCGTCCACGGCAACAGCGCCGATGTCATCCTGGTGGCGGCGCGGACCGGCGGCTTGCCCGGCGAAACCGACGGCCTCACCCTGTTTGCCGTCGAAAAGGGTATGAGCGGGCTGGAGGTCGAAACTGCGACGCTCGCCGACAGCAGCAAGGCGGCACGGCTGGGCTTCAACAACGTCTCGGTCGATGCCGACGCGGTTGTCGGCGAGGTCGACGGCGGCTGGAAGCCGCTATCTCGAGCGCTTAACGCCGGCCGGGCGGGTGCGGCGGCCGAGCTTGTCGGAGTTGCGGCCGGCGCATCCGAAATGACCTTCGAATATTTGAAGCAGCGCAAGCAGTTCGGTAGGCTGATCGGCGAGTTCCAGGCGCTGCAGCACCGCGCCGCGCATCTCTACGGAGAGATCGAGATCGCCCGCGCCGCGGCGCTCAAGGCGGCGAAGCTGCTCGACGCCGGTGACGAACAGGCCGAGCTGTTCATTTCCGTCGCCAAGGCCAAGGCAGGGCGCGTCACGGCGCTGGCGGTGCAGGAAGGGGTGCAGATGCATGGCGGCATCGGCATGACCGACGAGCATGACATCGGCCTCTATATGAAGCGCGAGGTGGTGCTGTCGGAACTGTTCGGAAGCCCACGCTTCCACGCCAACCGGGTGGCGGAGCTCAGCGGCTACTAGGGCCGCTCCAGCAGGAAATTGATTCGCGCCGAGGCGATTGGCCGGCCCGGCTCGCCCTGCCAGGCGAACGCCTCGACATTGGCCAGGCGCTTGCCGAGCCGTTCGATCACGGCTTCGGCATAGGTGTCCTGCGCGGTCCCGCCCCGCATATAATCGACCGTCACGGTAACCGGCTTTTTGGCCACCGACCCATCGCCCAGCGCCCGGTCGAGCGCGGTGAAGGCGGCGAACTCCAGCAGGCCGGCAATTGCGCCGCCGTGAAGGAAGCCCGGCCGGCCGATGACATCGTCATGGAACGGCATGACGAAACGGAGCGAACCGCCCCGTTCCTCGGTGCGCAGCTTCAAAAGCTCGGCATAGGGTGGCAGGCATTCCACCGCGCCCCAGTAGCGCGGCGGAGTCGCGAGGTCACTGCTTGGTTTTGTAGCCGCAGACGATTCCCAGCAGGAAGGATGCGAACAGGCACAGCTGGATCTTTCCGCTGGGGTCCGACCAGTGGAAATAGTCCGCGCCCCAGCCGAATAGCCAGACGAACATCATGGCGGCAATGCCGACAACCATTTCCTCACTCCTCACATTGCCGGTTCGCCGACCCCGGCGCGCGACATTAGGCCCAAGGAAGGTAAATATCCGGTAAAGCTTGCCCATCGGCGGGCCTCGCGGCATAGGGCCGCCAACCGCCAATCCCTGGAAGGCCGAGCCCATGAAAGCGCGCGTGTTCGTCACCCTCAAACCCGGCGTCCTCGACCCGCAGGGCAAGGCGATCCACCATGCCTTGGAGGGCCTCGGCTTTGGCGGAGTCCAGGACGTTCGCGCCGGCAAGCTGATCGAGCTGGAGCTGGCCGACGGGACCAGCGACGATGAGATCGCCGAGATGTGCCGCAAGCTGCTGGCCAATACGGTGATCGAGAATTTCAAGATTGAGAGGCTCGCGGCTGCATGAAGAGCGCGGTTCTCGTCTTTCCCGGCTCCAACTGCGACCGCGACCTCGCCGTCGCCATCGAGCAGGTCACCGGCCGCGCCCCGGCGATGGTCTGGCACCGCGAAAGCGAACTCCCTGAAGGCACCAGCCTGGTCGCCATCCCGGGCGGCTTTTCCTACGGCGATTATCTCCGCTCCGGTGCCATGGCCGCGCGCTCGCCGATCATGCGGGCGGTTGGCGAAGCCGCCGGCAAGGGGGTGCCAGTGCTGGGCGTGTGCAACGGCTTCCAGGTCCTGACCGAGGCCGGCCTGTTGCCGGGAGCGTTGATGCGCAACGCCGGGCTGCATTTCGTTTGCCGCACGGTCGGCCTCAAGGTCGAGAACAGCCAGTCGATCTTCACCGCTGCCTATCGGGCAGGCGAAGAGATCGGCGTCCCGATCGCTCACCACGACGGCAATTACCAGGCCGATCCGGAGACGCTCAACCGGCTCGAAGGCGAGGGCCGCGTCGCCTTCCGCTATACCGAGGACTGCAACGGCTCGGCAAACCGCATCGCCGGCATACTCAATGCCCAGGGCAATGTCCTGGGCATGATGCCGCACCCGGAGAGAGCGTCCGAGCCGGCGCACGGAAATACGGACGGCAGGCGCCTGTTCGAAGGCCTGCTGGAAGCGGTCGCCTGACGGCGGCTATGGCCGGCGATAGCCAACCGGCCGGATTTCGATCGCACGTCCACGGATGTCGCCGGGGAAAATCAGTCCGGCACTGACTTTCGACCTTGCCGGGACATAATCGATCATCACCTGGGCGGGCGATTCTTGCCCGATCGAACCGACCAGCCTTCCTTCGATGACCACCGCCGCGGCAGTCTGCGCAGAACGATTGTGGATGGTGAATTCGACCAACCTGCCAGCCGACGTCGGAACGATTCGCTGATTCTCCACCACAAGATCGGGAACCGCCGACCGGTCCGGCTCCAGCCCTTGCACGAGGATCGTCGCAAACAGGCCGGCAAAGATCATCAGCCCGATCGCGGCCGCCAGCCATTCCAACGGCGCGGCCACTTCCCTGCCCTTTTCCGCGCTCATACCACCATCCGCGCGATTGCCGCGCCAATGCCTGCCGGGAAGGAGAGGACGACGATCATCTGCGCCGCTGCCGCCCAGCTCAATCCGTCAAATCGGCCGAAGGTCCACAATATGTAAGTGCTGGCCAATGCCGCCAGCCCATAGCCGACCATGGTGAAACGAAGCAGCACCGAAAGCCCGGCGGCGCCTTGTTCTTCGCTGTGCGCGCCGAAGCCGACGGAATAGACCAAGGCATGCATGACGGCGACGGTTAGCACCATCATGGCCAGAGCGTGCCAAGGCGTCATTCGGAACGAGATCAGCGCGATTTCCTCGGTCGGCGACATGGTGAAGCTGAGGAACAGCGCGCCGGATACCAACAGGGTCAGCTGGCCGGCATAGCTTCGACGCCTGGTCCGGTGCTCGCCCGGCTTGTCGTCTTCGCCGAACAGCTTATCGGCGATCATCGCGCCGAAGCTTGCCGGGATGGCCTGGATGACGATCATGCCGGCGATCTCCGGCAAGGGCGTGGAAGGCTCGATCTCGGCGAACAGGCCAAGCACGATCGCCGAACTGATCGCGCCCATGCCGAACGCCGCCAGCGCGTCGAATATGTCTTCAATTGCCCCGCGGCTTACGTCGAATCCCGAGACCCGTGAAAGCCCGACCAGCAGCGCCAGGTTGGCCAGTGCGAACTGCAGCAACATCCACCCGCTCAGGGTGAATCCGAGCCACCACATCTCCATCGTCATCATCAGCGGCAGGCCAAAGACGATGGCTCCGGCAAAGCCGCGGCCGAAATTGGCCGCATGGGCGAAATGGTGCCGGTGCGAATGTTCTGCGGTGGCGGTCATCAGCGGTCGAACGGCGCCCGACCACCCATGTTCCGGCTCAGCTCTTCTGCTCAGTCTGGACGCGGGGAAAATGGCGGATCACGAAGACCAGGTACACCAGCCAGAGCGCAAACCACGCGGACGCGACGGACAGAAGCCTGACCGTGAAGAGGACCATGCTCGGAGCCAGAAACAGCACGACGCATCCGAGCAGCCAGAGGCGATCGCCTCGCCGGGAATATCGAGTCCGCTCGGCATCGTCGATGCGACCGCCGAGTGAAGCGCCGTAGTAATAGAATGAGGCGAACGCGAATGAGAAGGTCGCCACCCCCATTACCACCAACGTCGCTTGAAACGGCAAGGCGTCAACCTCGCCGCTGGCGAACTTGGGAAACAGAAAGAGCAGCAGGAAGGTGAAGATCGCGATGCTCGACGCCGCAAGCTGATACGACCGATTGACATTGGCTGCGGCAAGATCGTCGGCCATGGAAAATTTCTCCTCATTGCGTCATCGCATGCGGCGTTTGGCAAAAGCCACGAGGTAGATGGAAGAAATAGGCTGACGCCGCTAGAGCGGCGTCGACGCGCCTGTAGCTCAGCTGGATAGAGCACGTGCCTTCTAAGCATGAGGTCGCAGGTTCGAATCCTGCCGGGCGCGCCATTTGCCGGTTGAGCCATTGCCTTATTCGCCCCGGCTCAGCTACGCCTCCGAGGGATGCACCAAGAGCGTATTGCCGTCATTGGTCTGGGATATGTCGGGCTGCCGCTGACGGTTGCGCTTGCGAGGAAGTTCGACACCATCGGCTTTGACATCGATCCGCGTCGAATCGAGGAGCTGCAGCAAGGCACGGACCGGACGAATGAAGTTTCAGCGGCCGAGCTGGATTCGACCAGGCTGGAGCTGACCGCCGATGCTGCCGCCATTGCCGGGCGCACTATTTATATCGCCACCGTGCCTACTCCGATCAACGACGCCAGGCGGCCGGATTTCACCGCGATCCTGCAGGCTTGCGAACTGATCGGACGTGCCATCGAACGTGGTGCAATCATCGTGTTCGAAAGCACCGTCTTTCCCGGCGCCACGGAGGAGATTTGCGGACCGGCACTGGAGCGGGCATCGGGCCTCAAGTGCGGCGTCGACTTCAAGCTCGGCTACAGCCCCGAGAGGATCAATCCCGGCGATAAGGATCATCCGCTCGAGAAGATCATCAAGATCGTCGCCGGGCAGGATGAGGAGGTGCTGAAGCGGCTGGTCGCAGTCTATGATGCGATCATCGACGCCGGAATCCATGCGGCGCCGTCGATCAAGGTGGCAGAGGCAGCGAAGGTGCTGGAGAATACCCAGCGCGACGTCAATATCGCGCTGATGAATGAAATTTCGAAGATCTGCGACCTGGTCGGCATTCGGTCAGCTGACGTATTGGCCGCGGCCGGCACCAAATGGAACTTCCTGAAATTCCACCCGGGCCTCGTCGGCGGCCACTGCATCGGAGTCGATCCTTATTATCTGACGGCGAAGGCAGAAGAGCTGGGCTATCACCCCGAGGTGATCTTGTCGGGTCGACGGGTCAATGACAGCATGGGTCCCTATGTCGCCCGCCAGCTGATCAAAATGCTTTCGGATAGGGATATGCCACTTGGGAAGCTGCGGGTCGGCGTATTGGGCGTGACGTTCAAGGAAAATGTCCCGGACATCCGCAATTCCAAGGTGTTCGACATCATCAACGAGCTCAAGGCATATGGCATCAGCCCAATGACCCACGACCCGTGCGCGTCACCGCAAGACGTGTCTCGACAAGCGGGGCTGACTCTGTCGGACCTGGAAGATTTCCGGGATTTGCATGCTGTCGTCCTGGCCGTGCCGCACCGTGAATATCGGAATCTCGGCGTCGACGAATTCAGCCGCATGCTTGGGCCGGGTGGCATCTTCCTTGACCTAAGGACGGCAATCGATCGCCACCTGCTGGGCAACAACGTTCGATACTGGAGCCTTTGAGGCAGGCATTTATCGGTTTCATTTGGCCGAACGAGGTCGTGCCGCGCCGATTGCAGAGGGACGAACAGTCGCCGATGCTGGCCTATGTCGACTTCGATTTCCCTTAGGAGCGGTGCGATAAAGGGGATTATCCTCGCTGGCGGATCGAGCGAGGCGCCAGAAGTCCGATCCGTTCGAACTTGCGCTACATAGTTCGAGTATATGGTGGCCAGCATCGCCGATGATGCAAGGTCGCGCGACTGGCCGGATTTGCGCTTACCCACAAATAATTGTGATCATACATTTTTTTCGGCCCACACTGGCCTAAAATGCTCTTCGAACTGCCTTGACATGCGGTGCGCTATTTAGGATTGGCCCGCCCTCGTCGCATGCGGCCCCGGCTGGGATCAGCGGCGTATTCCGGGAGAAAAAGATTGGAAGTTGGAGCGGAGCCTCAATGCGCGATTTGCCGCCGCGGGCGAATTCTGAGCCGTATTCCTGAGACGCAACCGGCATGATCGTCCCAGTCATTTTGAGCGGCGGCAGCGGTACGCGGCTTTGGCCTCTGTCGACCGCCGAGCGGCCCAAGCAGTTCCTTCCGCTTGCCGGGGACAAGAGCCTGTTTCATTCGACGCTGGAGCGAGTGTCGGATCGCGAAACCTATTATCCTCCGGTTGTCGTGGCGAACATCAGCCATAGGGATTTGTGCCTGGAGGAGCTGGCGGGCAGCTCCGGCGGTCGCCTCATCCTTGAGCCTTGTGCCCGCAACACCGCTGCCGCAATCGTCATGGCAGCAGAGGTGGTCAGAGAGGCCTATGGGCCAGAACAAGTAATGCTGGTCATGCCGAGCGATCATGTGATCGGCAACGCCTCAAGTTTCCATGCAGCGGTAGCTCAGGGCCTCGCCGCCTCGGCCGCAGGTCGGCTGGTAACCTTCGGCGTGACTCCGACTGGCCCGGAAACGGGATATGGATATTTGGAGGCGGGTCCCGCCATTGAAAGCGCGCCAGGAGCTTTTGAAGTCGAGCGCTTCACCGAGAAGCCGGTGCTGGCCAAGGCCAAGGAGATGGTCGCCACGGGACGCCACTATTGGAATGGCGGAATCTTCATGTTCCGCGCCGGGGACTTCCTTGAAGAAGCCCGGCGTCACGCCCCGGACATCCATGAGACCTCGGTCCGGGCGGTGGCTCGCGCGGAACGAATGGGCGAGTCCATCATCCCGCAACTGTCCGAGTTGGAGCCCTGTCCCAACGTCTCGGTAGATTATGCAGTGATGGAACGATCCGACCGCGTCGCAATGGTACCGCTGGATGCGGACTGGTCGGACGTGGGGAGCTGGGATGCGCTGGCAGAGGTCGCGCCTCAAGTGTCTGGCGAAGCAGGCGCGACGACCATCAACTCCAACAATTGCTATGTCCGGACCGACGGAATAAAGGTCGCGCTGCTCGGTGTTGATGACCTTATTGTCGTTGCGTCATCAGAACATGTTCTGGTGATGCGAAAGGGGTGCTCGCAGGATATTCGGCAGCTGGTCGCTCGGATCGCCGCGGAAAATTGATGGTGCAGGACCGGACCGCAGGCTAAGGACTCCCAGTGGATATGATGTTATTTCGACCTGATCTCAGTGAGTTGCGCGTCAACGGTCGAGCAAGGGGGGCGCTGCGGCGCCTGAACCCCTTGTTCCTCGCAACGGTTGTCGTGCCAACGGTGGTGGCCACAATCTATTTCGGGTTACTGGCGTCCGACGTCTACATTTCGCAGTCGCAGTTCGTTGTCCGGAGCCCCGACAAGCCGGCCGCGTCCGGCCTTGGCGTTTTGCTGAAAAGCGTGGGGTTCTCCAATGCGGGCGACGAGATTTTCATCACGCACGACTTCGTGAAGTCGCGCGATGCGCTGCGGTCCCTCAACGAGAATAGGCAGGTGGAGAGGGCGTTCGGAAGTCCTTCGGTTTCGATCTTCGACCGATTCAATCCGCTTGGCTGGAACGGCAGCTTCGAAGATCTTTACGACTATTACACGGGCAAGGTTAGCGTCGAGCATAACACAACGTCATCGATTACCACCCTGATAGTCAGGGCATTTAATCCCCAGGATGCCAAGCGCATGAACGAGCAGTTGCTTGAACTTGCAGAGGGGTTGGTGAACCGGCTGAACACCCGCGGTGAGGTCGATCTTTTGGGCTACGCTCAGCGTGAAGCTCGCGAGGCGGAAACGGCAGCTCGGCACGCTTCACAGGCGCTCGCCTCATTCCGAAATACTCAGGGTGTTGTCGACCCCGAACGGCAGGCCACCGTTCAACTTCAACTGGTTTCGAAGCTACAGGACGAGCTGATCGGCGCCCGTCTCCAGCTGCAACAGCTTCAAATGCTAGCTCCGGAGAATCCACAAATTTCCCTTCTCCGCACCAGAATTGCCGGGCTAAGCAGGCAAATCGATGCGGAACTGGGCCGTGCGGCCGGCGGTGGCCGATCGCTATCCGCAAGCGCAGTACGCTATCAACGCCTGGTCCTCGATCGCGAATATGCGGATAAGCGACTGACCGCAGCGCTGGCCTCGCTGCAGGAGGCGCGCAACGAGGCCCGGCGCAAGCAGGCCTACGTGGAGCGAATTGTGGAGCCTGATCTGCCGGATGAAGCGCTGGAGCCGCGGCGCCTCCGAGCGATTCTCGCGACTTTCGTTGTCGGCCTGATCGCCTATGGCATCCTCAGCATGCTCCTTGCAGGTATCCGCGAGCACAAAGATTGATGACGGCTCGCCACAGCCCGCCTCTGCCGAAGCAAGGACTGGCCCGTTCCTGGTCCATCCAGCAGCGTGTTATTCACGCCCTGGTGCTTCGCGAAATGCTCACGCGCTACGGGCGGCATAATATCGGCTTTCTGTGGTTATTCGTCGAGCCGATGCTGTTTACGCTTGGAGTAACGGCACTGTGGACCGCGACCAAATCGGTTCACGGCTCGGATCTGCCGATCGTCGCCTTTGCATTAACGGGCTATTCCAGCGTGCTTTTGTGGCGAAACATGCCAAGCCGCTGTATTGGGGCAATCACGCCTAGCCTTGCGCTCCTCTACCATCGCAACGTTCGTCCCATCGACATCTATCTCGCGCGCCTGGTGCTTGAAGCAACGGGCGCGACCATGTCCTTTGTGTTTCTCGGCATATTCTTCGTCTTTATCGGCTGGCTGCAATTGCCAGAAGATGTTCTCAAGGTGGTCGGCGGGTGGTGTATGTTGACCTGGTTTGGAGCCGCTCTCGCTCTGTTCCTCGGCGGACTGTCCGAACATTCGGAAATTGTAGAGAAGCTCTGGCATCCGATGGCGTATTTTACGTTCCCACTATCCGGAGCGGCTTTTCTGGTTGACGCTCTGCCGCAGGCTGCACAGGAATTCATCCTCTTTCTCCCAATGATCCATGGGTTGGAATTTCTGCGCGAAGGCTATTTTGGCTCTCAAATCACGGCTCATTACGACCTTGGCTATATGGCCATCATCAACACCGTATTGACGATCCTTGGTTTGGCGCAGGTAGCGAAGGTCAGTCGGACCGTGGTGCCCGAATGATCAGCTTGCACAACATCGCCAAGACATATCCCACCAGAAGCGGCCCAATCAGGGTGCTTCGCAACGTCAACCTGAAGATCGATTCAGGCGAGCGGATAGGGATTCTGGGGAGGAATGGCGCCGGCAAGTCCACTCTCATTCGCCTGATCAGCGGCGCCGAGTTTCCGACAAGCGGCAGCATCCGGCGAGACATGAGCGTGTCCTGGCCCCTCGCCTTCGGCGGCGCGTTTCAAGGCTCGTTATCGGGTTACGACAACCTGCGATTCATTTGCCGCGTCTACGATGTCGATCCGTCGGACAAGGTGGCATTTGTGAAAGATTTCTCGGAGTTGGGAATCTACCTCAAAGAGCCCGTGAAAACCTACTCCTCGGGCATGCGCGCGAGGCTCGCATTCGCGATTTCCATGGTTATCGAATTTGATTGCTTCCTGATCGACGAGATCATTGCCGTGGGCGACGCCCGGTTTCATGAAAAGTGCCACCACGAACTATTCGAGAAACGCGGAGACCGGGCGATGATCATCGTATCGCATGACCCCGCCTACATTCGCGAGCATTGTACAAGGGTTGCCATTCTTTCAGGTGGCGGACTGCACGAAGCAGCATCGCTCGAGGAAGGCTTTGACCGTTATCACAAAGAAACCGCGGTGCTGGCATGACAATGGGAAGCCTGCCGGCCCGCTTGAGTTGGCTCTGGCGTCACAAGGGGATTTTCGCCAATCGTGAGGTCGGCGCCGATCCGCGATTGCTCGTCGATGTTTCCGCAATCATCAAGCACGATGCCCAGACGGGAATCCAACGCGTCGTGCGAGCCGTCTGGTCGGAGTTGCGAACTCGCCACGGCGAGGGGTTCGATGTCGTCCCCGTGTTTGCGACTGCACAGCGGGGCTATTGTCATGCACCGTTGGATTTTCTGCACGAAGCTGCCGACTTGTCTTGCAGGGAGCCCGTTCGCGCCGGCCCCAGCGATCGATTTCTCGGCCTCGACTTCGCAGCTCAGTTTATTCCGAAATACCGAGCACAGCTGAGAGCCTGGCGGGCTGCGGGCGCCTCAGTACACCTGATAATCTATGACCTGCTCCCTCTAATCCGGCCCGAGTGGTTCACTAGCGCCGCCGTTGCTCATTACCGCCGCTGGTTCGACGTCGTCGTGCGAGATGCCGACCAGGCGATCTGCATATCCCGACAAGTCGCCCGTGATCTGCGGGATCAACTCGATACCCACGCACCGGTACGCAGGCCTGAAATCGCTTATCTGGGGATGGGAGGGGACATCGCGGCCTCTTTCCCCTCGACCGGATTGGGCGAGAAGGTGTCGAAACTTTTGGACCGAATGCGCTTCCGGCCCACCATTTTAATGGTCGGAACGATCGAGCCGCGTAAGGGATATGACGCTGCGCTGATGGCGTTCGAGCATCTGTGGACGACAGGCGGCAGCGAAACACCCGATTTGGTGATCGTTGGCAAGCCTGGCTGGAAGACTGCCAAGTTGCAACACCGGATCGCGAACCATCCGGAGCTGGGAACTCGCCTCCACTGGCTGGACGACGTGAGCGACGAAGGGCTGTGCCGCCTTTATGATGCTGCTCGAGGCGTGCTGATGGCTTCGCGTGGGGAGGGTTTCGGGTTGCCCTTGCTGGAGGCCGTCCTGCATCAACGATTTGTTCTTGCCCGGGACTTACCGGTTTTTCGCGAGCAGGGTCTTCCCAACGTCGTGTACTTCGACGACGACCGGCGCGAACCGCTCGCTCGCTCAATCCTGCAGCTAACGGCGCTTGGTCAGACCAAGGCTTCGCTGACGGCAAAACTGCCGACCTGGCGCACCAATGTGAATGCCCTATTGGTTGATCTCGGGCTGACTCCTGCCGAGACCGAGTTTCTGAGGAGCCCCGTATGTGGAGGGGCTTAAAATATGCCGGATTCCTCGGGGCTCCCGGAGCTGGTCTTGGACTGGCAAGGGATTCGTTTCAGGCGTCGGATAAGGCGTTGACCCTGTGGCGGTCTTCGCCGAGAGAGCGAGATGATGATACCAGTTTACATTCCATCGTTGGGTGGCAACGAAGCCAAGTACGTCGCAGATGCCGTCCAGTCTGGATGGATCAGTAGTCTCGGTACTTACGTAGATCGCTTCGAACAGGCTATTAAGACTGTCACGGGAGCAAAGCATGCTATTGCCGTATGCAATGGCTCCGTAGCACTTCATCTAGCGCTCCACTGTCTTGATGTAGGGCCCGGCGACGAAGTAATCGTCCCAACTTTTACCTACATCGCGTCTATTAACGCAATTGCCTTGGCCGGCGCCAAGCCGGTATTCGTCGATGTCCAGCCCGAGGATTGGTTGATTGATCCAGTCTCGGCCCAACGAGCCATAACCGCGAAGACCAAGGCTATCATGCCGGTCGACCTTTATAGCGCGGTCAGCGATCCAGCTATCATTTCGCTCGCCCGCTCTCACGGTCTTGCGGTGGTCCAGGACTGTGCGGAAGTTTTTGGCACGACGGTCGATGGCAGACATGCAGGCATGGAAGCTGACGTCGCTACATTCTCCTTTTTCGGGAACAAGACGGTGACCACCGGTGAAGGCGGCGCGGTCATCAGCAATGATGACGCTCTTGCAGCGCGGATGCGCAAGGTAAAGGGCCAGGGCCAGTCCGCCACGCGCCGCTATTGGCATGACGAGATCGGCTTCAATTATCGAATGACCAACATCGCCGCTGCAATCGGCGTTGCGCAGGTCGAACGGCTGGACGAGATCTTGACCCGCAAACGCGAAATTGCGCGTCATTACCGCGGGGTACTCGGCAACTACGGTGTCAGCTTCCAGGATATTCCGGACACGGTGAACAGCAGCGAGTGGCTGGTTTCGGCGCTGGTTCCCCAAGGCGTCGATCGGGATGCCGTCATGGCGCACATGGCCGCGTCCGGGGTGGACACGAGACCGGTTTTCTATTGCGCGCACCACATGCCAATGTATGCGACCGAACAGTCCTTGCCGGTGGCCGAAGACATCAGCAGGCGAGGCATCTCGTTGCCGTCCTACCCAGGGTTGACCGACGAGGATGTCCTCAAGGTGGCGGAAGCGCTTAAAACGGCAATCCGGGCGAACGCCTGAGGCTATGTTCGCGCCACGATGTTGGAAATGGTGAACCAGCCCGCCAAGATAATTGCGAGTTTGAAGCCTCTCCCGGTGGCACTGTCGGTGCCCGAGCAAGCAATTTTGCGCATGAACGCCGGCGTCGGCTTTAGGACAAAGTTGCTAATTGCAAACGAAGGGGATTCAGCCCTTCATTGGACGTCGGAGCAGCCGCTCCACTTGGCGTATCGCTGGTTCGATCAAAACGGTGCGTGCATCGAAGCCGATGGCCATCGCTCATCTATTCCGGGGCCACTTGGCGCCGGATCGAGCGTCGAGGTCGAGCTATCAGGCACTGCTCCGGCTTTGGCCGGCAGCTACCGACTAGTCGCGTCCCTGATTCTAGAAGGAGTTCATTGGGCTTGTGACGTAGCCGACAGCGGTTGGTTAACCCTCGACGTTGATGTCGTGGTGCCACCCGCCTGGCCGCGCGAACTGGAAAACTCGCGTGGCGGTAAAGCGCTGAGAGGTGCCCTTGCCGCCGCATCGCTGGAGCGGCTCCTCTTAGAACGTCCGCTCAACCGCTCGGCGAGGGACGAAGTCACAATCGCGACACCCGCCCCCGCAGAGCCGATCATCCATTCCCCCGCCGAAACTACGAAACGGCCGCGAGCCAGTCTTGGCCGCAGGATACGGGCATGGATCCGCCATATGTTAGGCATTGTCGAAATGCGTCAGGCGGTCGAAGAACTGCTGCGGCGAACCGCCGAGCATGAACGTCAGGTTCTGGCGGCCCGGGCCGAATTGGCAGACCTTGCCAATGCTCACGTCGAGCAATCGAGGCACTTCGAGGAGATTCAAACCCGGCACGCGGCGATCGAAGGCCATCTGCCGAAGCTCGATGCAATCGGCGCCGGCATGAGGTCGCTCGGCAAAGACCTCAAGAAACTGGCCGGCGCTGCCGCCAAGACCGAAGAAGTGAATGCGGCGCTGCAGGACAAGACACACAATGCCCTTGCTAGCGTTGGTAAGAGTCTCTCGGCTCAGCGCAATTCTCTGGGGATGATCAATCATGCGGCGGAGAGCCAGCGCGTCGTCCTCGACCAAATGCAGCGCTGGCTGGAACAAATCGATCGCAGTTCGGACAGTCTGCGAAACGAGCTCCAACGGGAATTGCGCGAAGCGGAGAGCCAGCGCGTCGTCCTCGACCAAATGCAGCACAGGCTGGAACGAATCGATCGCAGTTCGGACAGTCTGCGAAACGAGCTCCAACGGGAATTGCGCGAAGGCGAAGCTATCCAGACGCTCTTGTCCGGGCTGAACGAGCTTCGTTCGTGGACGCAGACCGCGGGCGATCTTGACCGGATCGGCTCGATCGATGAGGCGATCCGGCATTTGCCGGAGCGGTTCGAAAGTGACATCCTCGCCGCCCGCGACGCACTCGACCGCAAATTGAGCGGGGAGATTTCCGCCGCCTGGCAACAGCTTGGCAATGAGATGCGCGGCGGCGCCGTCGCGATCGAACTCATGTCGACGCTCCGGCAATTGGCCAGTTGGGCGCGGCAAGCAGGCGACCTTGGGGCTATCGCCACGATCGAGGAAACAACGAGCGCGCTAGCCGCTCGTCTTGCTGCAGTCGCGGCCGACCAGCTCCCGCTGCTCCGGGAACTCACGCTTCATGCTTCGTATAATAGTGCGAAGCTCGATGCCTTGTTGTCCCGCGAGTTGATCGCGCTTCCGGCGGCGGGACTTGTCCTGGCCCGCAACCGCTTCGGATTACTGGCAATTCAGGAGGATGATGTGGCGGCGATTGCCTATTATTCCTCCGGCGACCTGCCCGAGCCAGGCACCGTGGCGGTGATCGAGCGGCTCCTCGAGCCGGGCGACAGCTTCGTCGACATCGGCGCCAACGTCGGGGCCCACACCCTGGTGGCGGCCCGCCATGTCGGGCCATCGGGGAAGGTTATCGCGGTTGAGCCGATGCCCGTTACTGCACGGACGCTGGAGACGACCGTCGCAATCAACGGCGTGAGCCGGATTGTCGACGTCCACGAGTGCGCGTTGGGAGCGGCTCCGGGTCGCGCGTCGATGTTTCCGGGAAAAACCAGCGGCCATAGCAGCATGCTCCAGCTGGAACAGGCGGGCGAACCGGTTCAGGTCGAGGTGAAACGCGGCTCCCAGCTGATCGGAAGGCGCAAGCCGCGGCTCATCAAGATCGACGTCGAGGGCTGGGAACTTGATGTGTTGGAAGGCATCGGATCCAGCCTTGAATCGGCGAAGGTCAGTCTGATCGTCGAATGCTCGCCCGTTCATATCCGGCGCAGAGGATCGAGCCCCCAAGCGTGGCTGGAGAGGCTGCGCCAGACCGGAATGAAGATCTGGCTGATCGATGACGGCCGGCTGGCCTTGCGTCCGCTGAAGAAGGTGGATGAAGTCGGCGATGGCGGGGCCAACCTGTTTCTTGCGCGCGCTCTTCCCGCTGCCTTGGAATCGATGGTGGATGATGGCTAATCAGCGGGCCCCGTCGCCGGGACTCATCGAACCGACCTCGCGTGATTCACGGGAAGCCAAATGAAAATCCTGGTAGCGCGCTGTGCTGCGCTGAACGATCCCCATGGGCGGCTGGAAGAGCGGGTGAGCCAATTCCTGCAGCGGAACGGATTCAAGGTGCAGCCGCTCCACCTGCCGCCGCTGCACCCGCCGGACGAGTTGATCGCCCTCACTTCCTATCGCCTGTTGCCGATCGCCGACATGGCCGACGTGCTCCTGTGCCTCGACCTTCCTTCGGCAGTCCTGAAGCTTCCGCGAAAGCTGGTTTGGATCCACGACGGCGTCGCCGCCGGTGACGCGGTTCCTACCTTCCCCTTCGCCGCCAATGTCGTGCGCGCCGGCGTAAAGGAAGCGTCGGCCTTTTTCGCGCCCAAGGGCCAAAGCAAGCAGCTGCGGGCGCTTGGACTGACCGGCGCGAAGGAGCTGGATGCGGATCCCGGCCGAAGCTCGAAAATCCCGGCCTGGGCACCGGTATTAGACGCGCTGCGCTCATGAAGATTGCGGTCCTGAACTCGATGGCGCCGTTCGTTTGGGGCGGAGCGGAAGAGCTGGCCAGCCACCTGGTCGCCAATCTCCGGCGCCTGGGCCACAAGGCCACGCTTTACCGCATCCCGTTCGCCTGGGACCCGTTCAGCAGCATCCCGCGAGAGATGGCACGATCCAAAGCCGTGCGCTTATCCGGTTTCGACCGGGTGATCTCCATGAAGTTCCCGATCTACCTGTGCGATGCGGATCGGCATTCGACCTGGCTAGTCCACCAGTATCGCCAGGCATATGACCTTTGGGATTCCCCATATTGCAACATCCCCCACACGAAGGAGGGGGAGGCGGTCCGCCAGCTGATCATCCAGCACGACAACGATGCGTTGCGCAATCGGGACAGCCTGTTCACCATTTCCAGCGAGGTCAGCCGCAGGCTGAAATCGTTCAACGGCATCGACGCGCCGCCGCTGCGCGCTCCGATCAACGATCCCGAACTGTTCACCGGCGGCGCAGATGAAGGCTATATCCTGGCGCCCGGCCGGATCAACGCCTCCAAGCGCCAAAGCCTGCTGGTGGAAGCCATGGCGCATGCCGGGACAAAGGCGCGGCTGATCGTGGCGGGGCCGCCGGAAACCGAGGAAGATGCCAGGGGGCTCAAGCGGCTGGTCGAACAGCATCGCCTGGGACCGCGCGTGAAGCTGGACCTGCGTTTCCTCACCCGACAGGAGCTGGCGGACTATGTGAACAATAGCCGGGCGGTCGCCTATCTTCCGTTCGAGGAGGATAGCTATGGCTATGTCACGATGGAGGCGTTCGAAGCCGGAAAGCCTGTCATCACCACGACCGATGCTGGCGAGTTGCTCGACCTGGTACGGGACCAGGTCACCGGCCTGGTTTGCGAGCCGCGGCCCAAACGGCTGGCGGAAGCCATCGCGTCGTACACGGGTGACAAGAAGCTGGCTCTGGAACATGGCCAGGCCGGTCAGGCCGTCTGGCGCGGAACCGGAATCAACTGGCCCGATAATATCCAGCGATTGTTAGGGGAATAAGGTGCGGATCGGTTGGGCCACTCCATTCAACCAGCGCTCCGCGATCGGCAAGTTCAGCCGATTCGTCGGCGAGGAGTTGCGCGCGCGCGGGCACGAGGTCGCGATCATCAGGCTCGAAAGCGGCCCGGAGCTGGAACTGCCCCTATTGGAGGCCGACCTTCCAATTTTGCCGGCGGACAGTCCGGATATCGGGCCGCTGGACGTGCTGGTGGTGAATTTCGGGAACCATGCGCCCTATCACGCGCAATCCATGTCCTTGCTCGCCAGCCGGGCGCCCCTGGCCATTTTCCACGATGCCGAGATGCGCGACTTCGAATGGGGCCTGCAAACGCGTCACGGCCTTGATTTGCCGCGACTTCACGGAAGCGCGGCAGCCGACCCAAGTGGGACCGACCTTGTCGCCGGGGAAGCGCGGCCGGTCCTGGGCATGTTTGCAGCCATGTCGTGGGGAGCCGTCGTCCACGGGCCCCACTATCGTGAAACGGTTGAGCGATATTGCCCCGGCCCGGTCGAAGTCATCCCGTTGTGCTACCCGGACGATGGCGTAGTTGTCGAAGCCAAGCCTCCCAGCAAGGGGCGCCGGGTCATCATCTTTGGGGTGATCACCGAACATAAGCAACCTCGCCGCGTGATGCGCGCCATCGCCGGTCTCAAGGAAAAACTCGGACCGATCGAGCTGCACCTGGCCGGCGCGATCGAGGACCGATACCGCACGACGCTGCAGCAGGAAGCGAAGAAGCTGGGCATCGCCCCGCCCAAGTTCCATGGTTATGTTTCGGACGAAAAACTCCGCGACCTGATCGCGGATTCTCATGCCATTTGCTGCCTCCGTCACCCGGTCACGGAAGGCGGTTCGGCATCTCTCGTTACGTCACTCTACAACCAGCGTCCGCTGATCGTTGCGGACATCGCTAGCTATTCCATGGTCCCCGACGATCTGGCTTTCAAAGTGTCCTACGGCGAGCAGATTGCCGACCTCGAGCAGGCGCTGCTGACCATCTTCAACGACCCGCAATCCGCCGAGGAGCGGGCGCGCAGGGCACGAATTTGGGCGGAAGACCGATATTCCGCCAAGGCGTACGTCGACGCGCTTCTACCCTTGCTCGACAAGCGTTCGGCGGCGTCAACGCTGGCGCAATTGGCGCGGGACCTCGTCGGTCCGCTAACATCGCCCGATGGCGAGCCCATGATCTCGGCGGTCACCGATTGCGCTGAGGTGCTGGACTGGATGTCCGCCAGCCAGGCTGGGGCGCACGCACGATGATGAAAGCGCGACATTCCGCGGTCGAAGCGGGCGACGGCCGCAAGGTCGTGATCATCGGTGCCGGCGGTCACGCCAAAGTGCTGATCGATTGCCTCCGTTTCGCCGGCTGGGACGTAATCGGCTGCACCGACGCCGATCCGACGCCGCGGACCTGCGCCGGTGTGCCGGTTCTGGGAAAGGACGAGATTCTTCGAAAGCTGCGGGCCCAGGGCGTCGAACATGCCTTCTGCGCCCTCGGCTCCAACCGCGTCCGGGAGCGGGTGGGCGACGAGCTCTTAGCCATGGAATTCAGCCTGCCATCGGTGCTTGGGCCAGGAGCCAACGTCGCCCCTTCTGTACAAGTCGGGCGCGGAGCGGCGATCCTACCAGGAGCTTCGGTCAACATCGATACCGTGATCGGGGACCTGGCAATCATCAACACCAACGCCGGCGTGGACCATGACGGAGTGATTGGCCGTGCCGCCCACATCGGGCCCGGCGCCGCGCTCGCCGGCTGCGTCGAGGTTGGCGACCGCTCCTTCGTTGCGACGGGCTCGGCTGTGATCCCGGGGCGGCGTATCGGGGCCGACAGCGTTGTTGGCGCGGGCTCCGTCGTGCTGCGGGATATCCCGGCCGGCGTCACCGCCTACGGAAACCCGGCGCGCGTGCATCGGTCAGGGAGATGAAGAGGTTGCTAGGCATTCGAAGTTCAACTCGTTCCAAGGCGCGGAGAACAGGCCAAAACGAGCGATGACGAGGCTTCTCCCACCGCTCGGACCCTGCTAGGGGCGCGCTACGAATTCCTGACAAATCTGCAAACCACGTCAATCACGGCGGAGCCGTGTCATAGTATTCGGAGTAACGGAACAATATGAAGACCGCGATCATTACCGGAATAACCGGCCAGGACGGAGCCTATCTTACCGAGCTTCTCTTGAGCAAAGGATATCGCGTCTATGGTACCTATCGGCGCACCAGCTCCGTCAATTTCTGGCGATTGGAGGAGGTTGGGGTTGCCAATCATCCCCACCTGCATCTGGTCGAGCATGATCTGACCGACCTTTCGGCCTCGATCCGCCTGCTTGAGAAGGCGAACCCGAAGGAAATCTACAACCTCGCCGCGCAAAGTTTCGTCGGGGTATCGTTCGACCAGCCGATCACCACTGCCGAGATCACCGGTATCGGCGCGGTGAACCTATTGGAAGCCATCCGGATCGTCGATCCGACGGTTCGCTTGTATCAAGCGAGCACATCGGAGATGTTCGGGTTGGTGCAGGCGGTTCCGCAGTCGGAATCGACGCCCTTTTATCCGCGTAGCCCTTACGGCGTAGCCAAGCTTTATGCCCATTGGATGACGGTTAACTATCGGGAAAGCTACGGGATTTTCGGTAGCAGTGGGATATTGTTCAACCATGAAAGCCCGCTGCGTGGCCGCGAATTCGTGACTCGCAAGATCACCGACAGTGCTGCCAAGATCAAATTGGGAATGTTGGATTGCTTGATGCTCGGAAATTTAGATGCCAAGCGCGACTGGGGCTACGCCAAGGAGTATGTCGAGGGCATGTGGCGCATGTTGCAAGCGGACGAGCCGGACACATATGTCCTAGCCACCAATCGCACGGAAACGGTGCGTGACTTCGTCCATATGGCGTTCAAGGCTGCCGGGATCGAAATCGAGTTCGTCGGCCGCGACGAGCAGGAGAAGGCAATCAACACCGCCACGGGTGGCACGGTCATGCAGGTCGACCCGCAATTCTACCGACCGGCGGAGGTTGACCTTCTGATCGGCGACCCCGCGAAGGCGATGAGCAAGCTCGGCTGGAAGGCCCACACGACGCTTGAGCAGCTGTGCGAGATCATGGTTGAGGCGGACTTGCGCCGAAACGGCGCCGGCTACTCGTTCTGAGCGACTGACGGCCTAGTCTCAAGGACCCGATATGTCTCGGACGCTGATCACCGGAGCTGCAGGTTTTACAGGGCGGTATCTCGTTCACGCGCTCGCCGAACGCGGTTATGAGGTCCACGGCCTGGTGCACTCACAGGCGGCCGAAACGGTCGAGGGCGCCGCCGCAGTGCATCTGGCCGACCTCGCGGACTTCCAGGCTGTGTCGGAGGTGATCGATAGAGTTCGCCCCACCAGGGTAGTCCACCTCGCTGCGGTTTCCTACGTCGCGCACGACGACGTCGCCGACCTCTATCGATCGAACGTTGTTGGCACCCGGCAGCTTCTGGAGGCGCTGTCGCGGTCGCCGGAGGGTTTGCAATCCATCCTGCTGGCGAGCAGCGCCAATATTTACGGCAACAGCCGTGCCGGCATCCTCGAGGAGGCCCTGCCCCCTTCCCCGGCGAATGATTATGGGGTCAGCAAGGTGGCGGCCGAATATCTGGCCCACATCTATTCCGACCGCCTCCCCCTGGTCGTGGTCAGGCCGTTCAACTACACCGGGCCTGGACAAGGCAACAATTTCATCATCCCGAAGATCGTCAGCCACGTCCGTGACCGCAGCCCAATGATCGAGCTCGGCAATCTGGACGTGTCGCGTGATTTTTCCGACGTCAGGACAGTGGTCGATGCCTATTCGAGGCTGCTTGACCAACCGCGAGCCATTGGCGGCACGTTCAATATCTGTTCGGGCAAAGCAGTCTCGCTGCGAACGATCATCGACCTGGCGCAAGAGGTGTCCGGACATTCGTTCGACGTGAAAGTGAACCCGGCGTTCGTCAGGTCGAACGAGGTGCAAAGTCTTTGGGGTTCGCCGGCCCGTGTCGAATCCCTGATTGGGCCGCTGAACCACATCCCGCTTGAAGAAACGCTTCGGTGGATGCTTGAGTCCTGATCCGATGCGCATCACTCTTTGCGTCGATGCTTTGGGGCCCAGCCTGGGCGGCATCGGCCGTTACACCTGGCAACTCTACCAAGGGCTCACCCGGAACAGCGAAATTTCGCTGCAGTGCTACGACCGCAACCGCATAATCCGGGATCCCCCCGCTCTCCTTCGATCCAAGGACCCGATGCCCTGGTGGCAACGGTGGAACAAGATAGCCCGATGGCGGGAAATACGCTCCCTGTCCGAGGGGTTGGTGCACGGGGCAAATTATTTCTTGCCCCCCTTTGCGAAAAAGGGGGTCATCACGGTGCACGACCTTTCCGTGTTTCGCTACCCTGAGACCCACCCGGCCGAACGACACAAGCAATTCGAGCGCAAATTTCACAGCTCCCTTTCGCGCGCCACCCGGATCATCACCGACACCGCAACGGTCCGCGACGAACTGATTAACGACTTCGGGCTGCCGCCGGAGCGAGTCGACGTCGTCCACCTCGGCGTGGACGATCGATTTGGAGCCATTGACGAAGCGACTGTGCAAGCGGCGCTCGGTCCTCAGCTGCGCGCGAAGCAATATGGGCTTTGCGTCTCCACCCTGGAGCCGAGGAAGAAAATTGCGGAATTGCTCGCGGCATGGCGGCGGCTGCCGCCGCCCCTTCGTCTCCGATTCCCGATGGTCCTGGCAGGCAGTCCGGGCTGGCTGACGGAAAGTCTCCATGAACAAATCAGAGAGTATAGTAGGGAAGGATGGCTGACCTATCTCGGCTATGTCGACGAAGCGGCCCTTCCAGCGCTCTATGCCGGTGCGGCACTCTTCGTCTATCCGTCCGCCTATGAGGGTTTTGGCCTGCCACCACTTGAGGCAATGGCGAGCGGCACTCCCACCATCGTGTCGTCCCGATCCTGCCTGCCTGAAATATGCGGGGACGCGGCCGGCTATATCGATCCGGACAATCCGGACGAGTTCGTTGAAGCCATCGTCAAGGGCCTGACCGACGAAATATGGCAAACGGAGGCTCGCAGGCGCGGGCTGGACCGAGCGAGCCAATTTGGCTGGGACCGTTGTGTCGAGGACACACTTGACGTTTATCGCAAGGCTATGTCATTGAATTAGTTGCCAGAACGCCTTCCTGTACAGTTCCGACTAGCCTCGGAACTCGGATCCGCAGCCGCAGAGAATTCGGGCATCGAGCATTCGTTGTCGAGCTACCAGCACAAGGGACAGCAACAAATATAGCCTAGATTGCCCGCTACATTGAGAGAATATCTTTGCAGTACTGCGAAATTCTCAAATTGGCTCCTAAACAGAACATAAGTCAGCAAATATTCATTGTAGCTTTACCAGTGGCATATAATCAGAACACTCGCTAGAGACCGGACTGGAATTTCTTATTGTCCGCGACCGCGCGGCCCGTTAGATGCAAAAATCGCAGCAACAGCTGTATTCATGGTGCGAGATAATGATTCATGATCGAGGGCCTCGCCGCCCTGCCAAACCAAGGTTGTCACATCTTTGCGCGAGCATTGCCATCGCGGCTTCGGTCTCCGGTTGCTCCTCGTTTGGAGCCAACGGGCCCAGCGGTCGCGCGGTTATGCAGGCTTCGAACAAGCCGCTAGCCAACGCTACGATCGGTGTCGTCCCGTTGTCCGATGGAGTGGCCCGGCAATTGGTCGCCGCAGCCTCAGCTACACGCTTTTCGGATCTGTTCGTCGAGACGGAGGCCATGGGCTCACTCGTCGGTCGCGGTGACGTCTTGGAAATTACCCTTTGGGAGGCGCCACCGGCCGTATTGTTTGGCTCGATTCCCGTCGGCTTGACCAGTGAATCGCTGGCCACTTCGAATTCACTGAGCCAGCCCGGCAAAGTTGTCGACGAAGAAGGCATGATTTCCGTGCCGTTTGCGGGCTCGATCCGTGCCGAGGGCCGCACCCCCGCGCAAATCGAACGGGAAATTGTCGCTCGCCTCCGCGGAAAGGCAAATCAACCACAAGCGACTGTGCGAGTTGCTCGAAATCAAGCAACAAACGTGACCGTCGTCGGCGATGTTGCCAATAGTGGCCGCATTCCGTTGACTCCGAGGGGCGAGCGACTGCTGGACGTGCTGGCCACCGCGGGCGGTGCCAAGAACCAGGTCAGCAAGACGGTAATTCAGGTCAGTCGCGGCGATCGCGTCGCGTCGATGCCGCTCGAGGCGGTGATCCGCGACCCGCTTCAGAACGTCGTAATTCAGCCTGACGACGTGGTCACCGTCTATTACCAACCCTATAGCTTCACCGCCATGGGAGCGACCGGGAACAATAATGAACTGCCGTTCGAAGCGACCGGCATCAATCTTGCCCAGGCGCTTGGTCGGGTTGGCGGGCTGCGCGAGGACCGGGCCGACATTCGCGGCGTATTCGTGTTCCGTTTCGAAGATCCCGAGAAGTTGGGCCCGCACATGCCGGCCAACGCGCGGCTTACGCCGGATGGCAAGCTGCCGGTGATTTACCGGTTGGACCTCAAGGATCCAGCAAACATTTTCGTTGCCCAAAGCTTTCCGATGCGGAACCGAGACGTCCTCTATGTGTCCAACGCGCCGCTGGCCGACCTTCCGAAATTCATGAACATGGTATCGGGTGCGGCCTTCTCTGTGATCGGCGTGACAAACGCGGTCGACAACCCGCAGTAATGGACCGGGGAGATGGCCGACAAAGATGCGCCGTCGTTCGCCCTGGTCATTCCGGCTCGGTATGAATCGACGCGCTTTCCCGGAAAGCCGCTAGCCGAGCTGCGCGGCGCCAGCGGCCAGGCCAAGCCCCTCATTCGACGGAGCTGGGAAGCGGCCGTCGGCGCTGGCCCCGCGGATCATGTTTGGGTGGCGACAGACGATCGGCGGGTTGCCGACGCGGTCCATCAATTCGGTGGCCAGGTCGTGATGACATCAGAGCAATGCCGGAATGGAACCGAGCGGTGCGCGGAAGCGATCGGCAGGATTCCCGACTGCCCCGACATTATCGTCAACTTCCAGGGTGATGCGCCGCTCACTCCCGCGCATTTGCCGGGCCGACTGGCCGCCCTGCTGGCGGACGAGCCATCGGCAGCGATGGCGACGCCGGCACTACGCTGCTCTCAATCGACCTATCGCCATCTCGAGATAGACAGCGCCGCGGGCCGGGTTGGCGGGACGACGGTCGTGTTCAATCGCCATCACGAGGCACTCTACTTCTCGAAACGGGTGCTGCCCTACATTCCGCCCGAAACTCCGTCGGCCGCGGACCAGGTTCATCTTCATCTCGGACTTTACGCCTATCGGCGCGAGGCTCTGCGACAATATGCCGAATCCCCTCCTTCTGCGCTGGAATTGCTGGAGGGGCTTGAGCAGTTGCGCTTCCTGGACCAAGGGCAAGCCGTGAAGGTGCTGCCCCTTGATCCCGTTGGTTGGGACTGCATCGAGCTGAACAACTCGAGCGACATCGCGCCGATCGAGGCAATATTGCGCCAACGGGGAATCGAATAGCATGAGCGTCGCCCAGGTTCGCCTGCCCGGTGGCATCACCTTTTCCAACGATCGCCCGTTCGTGCTGATCGGCGGGATGAACGTCATCGAAAGCAACGATCTACTTAACTCGGTTGCTGAGGAACTCGTGGCCGTCACGCAGGCCATGGAAATTCCGTTCGTTTTCAAGGCTTCGTTCGACAAGGCCAATCGGTCTTCGATCAAATCCTACCGCGGCCCGGGAGTCGACAAGGGCCTGAGCCTGCTAGCAGGCGTGAAAGAGCGCTTCAAAGTGCCGATTCTGACCGATGTGCACGAACCGTGGCAGGCCGAACCCGCCGCCGAAGTGGCCGACATTATTCAGCTTCCAGCCTTCCTTGCTCGGCAGACGGACCTGGTCCTGGCCATGGCCAAGACCCGGGCCGCGATCAACGTCAAGAAACCGCAATATTTGGCGCCAGCCGAGATGCGCCACATCCTCGACAAGTTTCGCGAGGCCGGAAACGAACGGGTGCTGCTGTGCGAGCGGGGAACCAGCTTTGGCTACAACAATCTGGTGGTCGACATGCTCGGCCTCGACGAGATGAAGGCGCTGGCCCCGGTTGTATTCGACGTAACTCACGCGCTGCAGCGGCCGGGCGGCAGGCCCGACAGCGCCGACGGTCGCGGCTCCCAAGCCGGCCCGCTGGCCCGCGCAGGACTTGCGGTTGGTATCGCCGGCCTGTTTGTCGAGGCTCACCCCGATCCTGCCATCGCCTTGTGCGACGGTCCCAGTGCGCTAAGGCTCGATGGGCTCCGGGACTTCCTGCAACAGGCCGTGGCCGTTGATCGGGCTGTCAAGCAGCTGAAAAATTCGGCGGACTGAGTCGTGGGCGAAGCGTTCCTCCGGATTCCGCCCTTTCCTGGCCATCGCGCGTCATCGCTGGCGTCGGGACGCACGGCAACGGCCGTGGCCGAGCAGGAAGTCGAGGATCTCATCGATTTGCTTCGCCGTGAGCGTGTCGGTGGCAGCTTTTGGGCGCCACAGCCATCTTTGCCGCTCGGACGCGACATTTTGCTCAATCCCAAGTCCCGGCAACAGGCGGACGAGATGATCCGATTGGCGCGGGCAAAGGGCGTTGACGACCGCTGTTTCGTCTTCGTGCATCAGGCAGCCGCTGGCGGCACCAACGAGCTGCCTGAGCTTCATGGACCCGCCGATCCCTGGCATATGGCCGATGTCGTCGCGGAGGTTTGGACGGACTGCGATCAGGAACTGGCCTTGGTCGCCGCCATGCTCGACAAACCGGTGTTGAGCTTGTCGGATAGCCAATCCCCAAGGCGCGATTTGGCGGAGATGGTGCGCCGTTCGGTTTGCTCGATCGCCTATCATTCCCCATTCGACGGCCGTCCGATGGATGCTCGGGGAGCAGTCGAGTTGCTTGGCAATTGGCGGCGCCTGATCGACAGCAACCGCGACATCGCGGCTGTGCTGGGCATCGCCGCCTGGAAGCGGCCGACAGTGGATGGATTGCTGTGGAATGGCGCGGGCGGCCCACCCCACGTCCGTCGACCGCCCGCATCGCTCGGTCGCAATAACTGGCTGGCCGTATGGGCGGCGCGCACCACGCCGGCGGCTCTGGACGAGATTGCCACTTCGAAATCAGCGATCGTTGAGATTGAGGACGGCATGATTCGAGGGCCCGGCCTCGGCGCCAATTGTGTGCCGCCACTCTCACTCGTGGTCGACCGGCGCGGGATATATTTCGACCCGTCCAAGCCCAGCGACCTGGAAACGATCCTCGAGTCAGCTGACATTGACGGGCAATTGCTGGATCGCGCAGCGCGACTGCGGCGCCGAGTCGTGGAGCTCGGCGTCACAAAATATGACAGCGGCCGCCGAGCGCGCCCTGCACAGCTTCAATCGAGACAAGTGTTGGTGGTCGGCCAGGTCGAGGATGACCGGTCCGTCATGAGCGGTGGCGGCGGGCAGTCCAATTTGGCGCTGCTGGAGCGAGCGCGACAGCTCGAGCCGGACGCATGGCTGATCTATCGGCCGCATCCGGACGTCGAGGCTGGGCATCGAAAAGGCCATGTGGCCGACGAAGCTGCACTGCGTTTCGCCGATCAGGTAGAACGTGGCTGGTCGATCACCGACCTTATAGAGGCAGTTGACGAGCTTCACTGCATCACCTCGCTGGCCGGGTTCGAGGCCCTGCTGCGTGGCAAGGCAGTGACTGCCCATGGGGTGCCCTTCTACTCGGGCTGGGGTCTGACTCGCGACCTTGTGCCAGTTCCGGCGCGGCGCAGTCGCCGGCGCTCGATTGACGAGCTGGTGGCCGCAACTTTGATTCTATATCCGCGGTACATTGACCCAGTGACGCGGCTTCCATGTCAGCCGGAGGTGCTGGTAGAACGGATCGCAGGCGGTGAGGCGCACGTCGAGGCACCGCTCGCCGGCTTGAGAAGCCTGCAGGGGAAGCTAAATCTTGCCATTAGGCGAATTCGGGAGGCTGTAGCGTGAAGGGTAGCGTCAGGTCACGCCGTGAGTTCTTATTCATCCAGGGCCCACCTGGGCCCTTTTTTCGCCTGCTGGGCGAGGCGCTACGGAAAGTGGGCTGCGGGGTACACCGCATCAATCTTTCCGGGGGCGACCGATTCGATTGGCCGGCCGGAGCAACCAATTATCGAGGGACGATGTCATCCTGGCCGATGTTCTTCGACCGCTTTGTCTGCTCACACAAAATCACCGACTTGGTCATCTACGGCGATTGCCGACCGGTGCACCAGGCGGCGGTCCGCATGGCTCGCCTGAGAGGTGTACGGGTCTTCGTGTTCGAGGAAGGCTATATTCGCCCGGACTGGATGACGCTCGAGCGTGACGGCGTAAACGGCCATTCGGCGTTCGACCGCGATCCCGAGCTGATCATGGCGTCCAGCCGCTGGGTTCCGGAAATTCCGGAGCGGCCGTCGATCACCGGAAGCTTCCGGCGGAGGGCTCGTGACAGCTACTGGCATTATCACCACGTCGTCACAGGGCGGCTGCATTTCCCCTTCTACCGTACCCACCGCAGTCATTCGATCATTGGCGAAGGTATCGGCTGGCTAGTCAAGTTCGCGCGAACCCGCAGCCGCACCCGGGAGGCGGAGGAGGTGCTGGCGGCAACTGACGGCAAAAAATACGTCCTCTTCCCGCTTCAGCTGACCGGCGACTATCAGATTCGCGCCCATTCGCCTTTCGGTTCGATGCCGCAGGCGGTCGATTATGTCCTGGAAAGCTTCGCTGCTCATGCCCCGGAGGATCTCCTCCTGCTGGTGAAGGAGCATCCGCTGGACGCTTCGTGGCGTAACTGGCGTGCCTATCTGCGGCGGCGCGCTCGTCGGCTCGGGATCGAGCACCGGGTTCATTGCATCGATGGCGGCGACCTGGAGGAATTGTCGGCCTCCTCGGCCGGAATGGTGTGTGTCAACAGCACATCCGGGACGCTCGCGCTCGAGAATGGAATTCCCGTCGTCGTGCTGGGCGACGCGGTCTATGACGTTCCTGGCATCACGCATCAGGGTGGACTCGACCAGTTCTGGACCGAGCCGGAGCGGCCGGACCGAGAACTCTACGCTGCCTTCAAGAAGCTATTGCATGCCAAGTGCCTGGTTCGCGGCGGTCTCGCCAGCGCATCGGCCACCGAGATATTAGTGCAGAACAGCGTCGAACGGTTATTGGCCGAAGATGGCATATCCATCAACGCTGAAGACCAGGAAGCTGTGCCGGCGGAAGGAAACGGCGGGCCGCGTTCATTCATTCCCTGGTCTCGATAGCGGTAGCCCCGCCTCAAAACCTTTTATGCCCAATTCGATCCTGATCGACGTCAGCCGCCTGATTTGGCGTCAGTGGACCAATCGGCTGCCGACCGGAATCGACCGCGTTTGTCGTGCCTATCTTCAACACTTCGCGTCGCGAGCCCAAGCCGTCGTACAATTCCGCCGCCTGCAACTTATTTTGGATAGTGCTGATAGCGCTCGTCTGTTCAACTTGTTGCTCGATAATCCGAACCATTACCGAACACGCCTTGCTCAAATCCTGGGGGCAGCCGCTTTAAGACCCGCACGGCGGGTCGATAATAAGCTGTATCTCAATGTTGGTCATACCGGGCTTAACTCGGCATTCTTGGGCCCCTGGCTTGCCAGGCGTGGCTTGAAACCCGTTATCCTGATCCATGATCTGATCCCGATTACCCACCCGGAATATTGTCGAGAGGGCGAGGCGGATCGGCACTGGCAGCGCATGACCAACGCGCTCGAAGCTGCCAGCGCGATGATCGTCAACTCGCGCGCGACTGAAAGCGACCTCCGCGCATTTGCCCGAAGCCGTGGCCTGCCAATGCCTCCTTGCCTTGTAGCCTGGCTGGGAACCGACATGCCGCCCGCCACCGCGGTCACTTCGGCCGCGCTATCCGAACGGCCCTATTTCGTAATGGTGGGAACAATCGAGGCGCGAAAGAATCACCTGCTGATCCTGGAGGTCTGGGCAGAACTCGTCGGTCGCTTGGGGGCTAAGGCGCCGGAACTGGTGATCATCGGGCAGCGCGGTTGGGAGGCAGACGCCGCGATTGCCATCCTCGACAATCTGGGCCCGCTCTCCTGCCATGTCCGCGAACTTGGCCGGTGCGATGACGAGTCGATGGAGCGTCTCATCGCCGGTGCCCAGGCCATGCTGATGCCGAGCTTTGTCGAGGGATTTGGGCTTCCGCTGGTCGAGTCACTGCAAAAAGGCGTGCCGGTCATCGCAAGCGATGTCGCGGTATTTCGGGAGATCGCAGGCAACATACCAACTTGCCTTGACCCGACCGATCGTCAGAAATGGGTCAAGGCCATTCTCGACTATTCTACAGATGGATCTGAACGACGGCGGCAATTGAAAGCTCTTCAAGCGTTTCATGCACCAACCTGGAAGAGCCATTTTGCCTTGGTCGACGAGTTCCTCGAAACGGTGTACTAAAGGGTCGCGATGGCGGTGGCCGGCGGATCAGCAGAGTCCTAGGCGCAGGAAATCGTGAATATGGACGATTCCCACCGGCACATTGGTGTTCACCGGAGCATTAGGCTCAATCACAAACGCACCCGTGATCTTATTGTCGTTGAGCAGTTTCAAGGCCTCTTCGGCCAGCATGTTTGCGCTTACCGTAATGGGATTGGGGGTCATCACCTCTCCGGCCGTTGCCGTGCGAAGGTCCTCGAAATGACGGCGCAAGTCCCCGTCCGTAATCACACCGATCAATCGTCCGGCAGAATCCACGACCCCTGCAATGCCAAAGCCCATCGACGTCATGGTGACGACAACGTCGTGCATCGGAGCGGATTCAACGGCCAATGGAATCCGGATGGGCGGATGCATGATTTGTCTGACCGGCGTCAGGCGCAGCCCTAGCGAGCCGTTGGGGTGAAGTGCCCTCATCCGGTCGATCGAAAAGCCCCGAAGATCCATCAAGGCCATCGCGAGCGCATCGCCCAACGCCAGTTGCATCGCGGTCGAAGTCGTCGGTGCGATGTTCGCATGACATGCTTCGCGCGCTGCGGGCAGGCACAGCTTGATATCGGC
This sequence comes from Pseudomonadota bacterium, assembly GCA_030773115.1. Taxonomy (GTDB): domain Bacteria; phylum Pseudomonadota; class Alphaproteobacteria; order Sphingomonadales; family Sphingomonadaceae; genus Sphingomicrobium. The sequence continues at coordinate 10,335 of JALYNQ010000052.1, read as the reverse complement.
GTTCTGCATTACGAGCGATTCCGGACGCGATGCAACGCCGATCACGGTCACGTCTATCTCCTTGGCATAGCGGAGAAAGGCGCGGAGCTCGCTCGTATTGCCCGAGTTGGAAATGACGATCAGCACATCGCCGCGAACGAGCATACCCAAGTCGCCATGAGCCGCTTCAGCAGGATGAACATAGGTGGCCGGGGTTCCCGTCGCAGCCATGGTGGCGGCCCATTTTCGCCCGATGTGCCCGGACTTGCCCATACCGGTCACGACCACGCGACCACGCGATTCGAGAATGGCCTCGCAAGCCATAACGAATGTGTGGTCCAGCGAGGAAGCAAGCATCTCTAGGGCGGCGGCCTCAGCCCTGATGACCTCTACCCCGCGCTCAATTGCTCCGCCGGCCGAATAGCCCGAACGAACGATGTTTTGAATCGACATCCTGTTCCCACCCACTTGCGTTCAGCACCCGAGCTCGTGCCGCGCCAACCATTCATGCAATGGCCTATTGGAAAATTGCCCCGCATAAGTAGTTCATTTAATTGAAAATAAACGACATCATCCCTTACGCGACATTCTCCTAACAAAGTCAGGACGAACGTCAAACATAATGTGCCTAATGGTCTGCGCGGACGAAGGCGCACCCCCATGGATTCCCACATTAGTCAACGACTGTGACAAGAACGCAACGGCTAAAAGCGCCGCCGCAAAATCCAGCTCAATTCAGGGACGGCCTCCAGATTGGTTCATAGCCAAATCCTGTTGCAGTTCAGATTCATGGAATCTGCCGAATCAATTTGCCTGGATTGAGGAGTCCTCTTGGATCGAGCGCGGCCTTGATCGCGCGGAGGTGCCGCACTCGATCCGGAGCGAGCCGTTCGAGTTCCTCCCTCTTCAGCTGGCCGATGCCATGTTCAGCGGAGATCGAACCGCCTGCTGCAGTAACCAGATCGTCGATAAGCCGAGTTACCGCCGGCCCTTCCCGACCCAGCCATTCTGCACTGCCCCGCACTCCGGCGCGTACGTGAAAGTGAATATTCCCGTCCCCCAGATGTCCGAAGCCCGAGGCATGGGTGCCGGGGAAAGCCTTTTCTATCGCGGCAGCGGCGTTGGCCATAAAAGTCGGCATCTCATCCACTGAAACCGAGATATCGTGCTGGGTCGCTGGGCCGAAGGTCGCCCGTTCCGCTTCCGAAAGGCTGTCGCGGATCCGCCAGAAAGCCTCGGCCTGGGCTTCGCTGGCCGATATGGTCACATCGCCGACCTCGCCGTTGTCGACCAGTGGAGAGAGCAGGCGCGCCAGCAACTCGGCAGGCGGCTCGTCCTCCGCGCGGTTGGCGGTCGCTTCGACCAGGGCATGCCATGGATGATTGCTGGAAATCGGCGCTCGCGTGCCTGGAACATGGCCGAGAACCGCCTGGAGCGATTCCCGCGGAAGGATTTCGAACCCCTCGATCGAGCTGGTCTGAGCCTGTAATGCGCGCAAGACGCCCAAGGCCGCTCGCGGGCTGTCCAGTCCCAGCCAGGCTACGGCGCGCGAATGATTTGCCGGATAGAGTTTGAGCCTCGCCGCCGTGACCACCCCAAGCGTCCCTTCCGCGCCGATCAACAGCTGGTCGAGGCTGTATCCGCGATTGTCCTTCTTTAGGCCCGATAGTCCGTCATGGATCGTGCCGTCGGGCAGCACCGCCTCCAGACCCTCGACCAACCCACGCATCGTTCCGAACCGCAGCACCTGGGTGCCACCGGCGTTGGTCGAAATCAGCCCGCCGACGGTCGCGCTGCCCTTGGCGCCCAAGGTCAGGGGAAAGCGGAGGGCTTCCTCCGCTACTGCCTGATGCAGCGACTGAAGGATCACGCCTGCCTCGACGACCACCCGCATCGCGCCGCGTTCGATCGAGCGAATATGATTCATCCTTCTCAGCGACAGGATCAGAGCGGAGCCGTCCTCGGGCGGCGTTGCCCCGCCGACCATCGAGGTGTTGCCGCCCTGAGGGACCAGCGCCACGCCATGCTCGCCGGCTCTGCCGACGATCCATGCCACTTCTTCAGTCGTCGATGGCTGCAGGATCGCGGCAGCCTTGCCGTGCCAGCGTCCGCGCCAATCGGTCAGCCAAGGCTCGATGTCGGATTCGTCGGTCACCGCCGCCCGCTCGCCGAAACGGTTTCGGACCTGTTCGATCAATGATTGCTGGGCCGCGCTCATCGCCTTCACCTAAGCTTGCCGTCGCCTATCCGGCAAGCGTAGTGGTAGCACCATGGCCCGCCCGCCCATCATCATCGTCCTAGCCCGCGCCATCAACGGGGTGATCGGCAAGGAAGGAGGGCTGCCCTGGCACATCCCCGGCGATCTCAGGCGGTTCAAGCAGCTGACGATGGGCTCAGCGATGATCATGGGCCGCAAGACCTTTGACAGCCTGCCCGGCATCCTGCCCGGCCGCCGCCACATCGTGATGACCCACGATCCCGAATGGAAGGTCGAGGGCGTCGAAGTCGTCCACGATGTCGACAGCGCCATTGCCGCCGCGGGTGACGATCCCATCTCCGTCATCGGCGGCGCAGCGATCTTCGAGTTGTTCGAGCCGATTGCCGACAAGATCGAGCTGACCGAGGTGATTGCCGAGGTCGACGGCGACGTGTCGATGCCCGACCTGCGCTCGAGCGAGCGTTGGCGCGAGATCGCCTATGAGGACCATATGCCGACCGCCGACACGCCGGCATGGCGGACGGTGACGCTGGTCAGGGCCTAGGGCTTCAGCGTATCGGGCTTCGGCGCGGCCGCCGCATAGGCGCGGAACCGCTTCATCTGGTCAGCCAGGACCTTGTCGACCAGCGGGGCCATTTTCGCCGCGCCACCATTGGCGAAGCCAGCGGCGCGATAGTTCATCGTGATTTTCGATCCGCCCGCGATAGGGTCGACCTTCACGTGCATCACCCCGCTCGTCGCCTCGTAAAGCAAAGGCCCAAGGCTGCCGGTAAAGACGACTTGCTCCCCGGGCTTCACAAACGTCACCCGCATATGCTCGATGCCGCCGCCACCCTCCAGGGTTTCGCACCAGCAGCCGCCTGGGCGCATCTGGATCGACATTCGTGCGGAGTCGCCTGAATAGGTGTGGTCCTTGCCCCACCATTGGCCGACCCGCCCGAACGCGGCGAAGGTCTGGGCCGCCGGGACGACCAAGTTGACACTGTGCTGGATCTCGAAGCCGTGATCGCTGGCCCCAATGACCTCGGCTGAAGCCGGCGTGGCCACGATCAGGAAGGCGAAAATTAGATCCCCACGCATCACAGTCCCCCGTCATTGCGAGCGCAGCGAAGCAATCTACCCGCACGAGTAGATTGCCACGGCGCTGCGCCCCTCGCAATGACGATTGGGAAGCCTAGCTGTCGAGGATCGCGTCGATCGCTGTCGCGACCTCTTCGACGGTGGCCATGCCGTCGACCCGGCGAACCAGGCCTTTTTCCTCATAATAGGGCAGGATCGGAGCGGTCTTGGCGCGATATTCGGCCATTCGGGTGCGGACCGTCTGCTCATTGTCGTCCGGCCGGCGCTTGAATTCGTGCCCGCCGCAGACGTCACAAGTGCCTTCGACCTTGGGCAGGTGGAATCGATCGTGATAGCCGGCGCCGCAGGTGCAGCAGCTGAACCGGCCGGTGATCCGCTCCACCAGCGCTTCCTCGTCTACCACCAGCTCGATCACATGGTCGAGCGTGCGCCCGCGCTCGTCCAGCAGCATCTCGAGCGCCTCCGCCTGCTGCTGGGTGCGCGGATAGCCGTCGAAGATGGCGCCGTGATTGCTGGCCTGGTCGAGATGCTCGCCGATCAGCGCCGATACGATGGCGTCGCTGACCAGCTCGCCGCGGTCCATCACCTCGCGCACCCGCAGTCCGACCGGGGTGCCCGCCTCGCGCGCCGATCGCAGCATGTCGCCGGTCGACATCTGGACCATGCCGCGGATCTGCTCCAGCCGCTTGGCCTGGGTCCCCTTCCCCGCCCCTGGCGGGCCCAGCAGGATGATGTCCACGGTCGAATTCTCCCCTGTGGCGAAGCCAGCGTCTAGCGGCGGCTGCCGCCCTTCAACTTCGCCTTCTTGATCAAATCGCCATATTGATGGGCGATCAAATGGCTCTGGATCTGGCTGACTGTATCCATCGTCACGTTGACCACGATCAGCAGGCTGGTGCCGCCGAGGTAGAAGGCGATTCCCGCCTGGCTCAGCGCGATTTCCGGAACAAGGCAGATGGTGACCAGATAGGCTGCCCCGATCACCGTGACTCGGTTGAGCAGATAGTCGAAATATTGCTCGGTCGCCTTGCCGGGACGAATGCCGGGGATGAAACCACCGTGGCGCTTCAGATTCTCCGCGGTCTCTTCCGAGTTGAACTGCACCGCGGTGTAGAAGAAGCAGAAGAAGGCGATGCCAGCCGCATAGAGCGCCAGGTAAAGCGGCGCACCATGCTGCAGATAGGTGCTGATGGTGATCAGCCAGTCGCCGGAAGTGCTGTCGGCGGCGGCAGTATTGGCGCCGCTGAACTGCAGCACCGTCAGCGGCATCAGCAGCAGCGAGGAAGCGAAGATCGGCGGGATGACGCCGGCGGTGTTGAGCTTGAGCGGCAGATGGCTGCGCTCCTGCTGCATGACGCCGCGCGCAGTCTGGCGCTTGGGGTACTGGATCAGGACGCGACGCTGGGCGCGCTCCATGAAGCAGATGAACAGCACCAGGCCGATAACGCAGACGACGATGCCGAGCACCACCACCGGATCCATGGTGCCGGTGCGGCCGCCCTCGAACAGCTGCGCCAGCGTCCGCGGCATTGAGGCGACGATGCCGGCCATGATGATCAGCGAGACGCCGTTGCCGATGCCGCGGCTGGTGATCTGCTCGCCGACCCACATCAGGAACAGCGTTCCGCCGACCAGGCTGATGGTTGCCGCGACGCGGAATAGCGGGCCCGGCTCAACCACCGCGGCGATGCCCTGGGTCGCCCCCAGCCCTTCCAGGCCGACCGCGATGAAATAGCCCTGCACGGTGGTCAGCAGGACGGTCAGGTAACGGGTGTACTGGTTGAGCTTCTTGCGCCCGACCTCGCCTTCCTTCTTCAGCTGCTTCCACGGCTCATAGAGGGAGGCGCCGAGCTGAACGACGATCGAAGCGGTGATATAGGGCATGACGCCGAGCGCGATGATCGACATGCGCTCCAGGCTGCCGCCCGAGAAGGTGTTGAAGAAGTCCAGCACGCCGCCCTGCTGCGTCTGGAACAGGTTGGCCAGCGCGCGCGGGTCGATGCCCGGGATCGGCACGAACGACAGCAGCCGGAACAGCACCAGCGCGCCAAGCGTGAACCAGAGCCGCTTCTTGAGCTCGGTCGCCTTGGCGAAGGTCGAAAGCGAAATATTGGCGGCCAGTTGTTCGGCTGCGGATGCCATTGACGATCCCTAGAAAAAGACAGGCGGCGACGGGCCCGTTGCCCCCCGCCGCCCGATATAGTCACTGCAAGGCCGTTGCGAAGCCCCCTTGCGATGGAATGCCTTAAGCCTTCTTCTCGGCCTTGGCGGCGAGCCGTGCCTCGCGGGTCTTGCCCTTCTTGGCCGCGGCCAGCTCGGCCGGGTTCTTGCGCTCGATCAGCTCGATCGTACCGCCGGCCTTCTCGACCGCCTCGCGCGCGCCCTTCGACACGCCGGCGACCTTGAAGCTGGCCTTGGCCTTGAACTCGCCCTTGCCGAGCAGGCGAACGCCGTCCTTGCCGCCGCGCGCCAGGCCGGCGGCCTTGAGCGCGTCATGGTCGAGCAGCGCCTTGGCGTCGAGCTTGCCGGCGTCGATCAGCTTCTGGACGGCACCGAGGTTCACTTCCGCATAGTCCTTGGCGAAGATGTTGTTGAAGCCGCGCTTCGGCAGCCGCATGTGGAGCGGCATCTGGCCGCCCTCGAAGCCCTTGATCGAGACGCCCGAGCGGCTCTTCTGGCCCTTCTGGCCGCGGCCGCCGGTCTTGCCAAGGCCCGAGCCGATGCCGCGGCCGACCCGGACTCGGCCCTTGCGGGCACCGGGGTTGTCGCGGAGTTCGTTGATCTTGATGGTCATGTTGTGCACTCGCTTTCGCTATTTGTCGCGCATGAAGCGGGGACGGCGCTGCCGCCCGGCTTCGATACTCAGTTGATTAGTCTTCGACCCTCACGAGGTGCGCGACCTTGCGCACCTGGCCGAGCACTTCCGGCGTAGCCTCAACCTCAACCGTGCGGTGCATCTTGTTGAGGCCCAGGCCGACGAGGGTCGCCCGCTGGGTCTTGTGACGGCGGATCGGCGATCCGGTCTGGGTGATCTTGATCTTGGCCATCGCTGATTACTCCGTGACCGCTTCGGCGGTCGCTTCGGCCTCGCCCTTGTCCATGCCGCCACGGCCAAGCAGGTCGGAGACCTTCTTGCCACGCCGCTGCGCGACCGAGCGCGGGCTGGTCTGATCCTTGAGCGCCTCGAAGGTCGCCCGGATCATGTTGTAGGGGTTGGACGTGCCGACCGACTTGGTGACCACGTCGTGGACGCCCAGGCTCTCGAACACGGCGCGCATCGGACCGCCGGCAATGATGCCGGTACCGGCCGGAGCGGCGCGAACCGCGACGTTGCCGGCGCCAAAGTGGCCCTTACCGTCATGGTGCAGCGTGCGGCCGTCGCGCAGCGGAACGCGGATCATCGCCTTCTTGGCCGCCGCGGTCGCCTTGGAGATCGCCTCCGGCACTTCGCGAGCCTTGCCGTGACCGAAGCCAGCGCGGCCCTTGCCGTCGCCAACCACGACCAGCGCGGCGAAACCGAAGCGCTTGCCGCCCTTCACCGTCTTCGAGACGCGGTTGATGTGAACCAGCTTCTCGATCAGCTCCTCGCCCTCATCCTCGCGGGGGCGGCGATCGTCGCGACGGCCACGGCCGCCACGCTGGTCGCGCCCGCCGCCACGACCGGCGCCACCGCCACGGCCGCCGCGCGGTCCGCGCGGGCCACGGCCCTCGACTGGAACCTGCTGCTCCGGGGCGGCTTCGACAGGCGCTTCGACCTGCGGGGTTTCGTTTTCGTCAGCCATTTAGAACTCCAATCCGCCTTCGCGGGCGGCATCGGCCAGGGCTTTCACCCGGCCATGGAACAGGAAGCCGCCACGGTCGAACACGACCGCCGACACGCCCGCCTTCTTGGCGCGCTCGGCGAGCGTCTTGCCGACCTGGGCAGCGCCCTCGCGGGTAGCGTTGGCCTTGCCCTTGAGATCCTTGTCCAGCGTCGAGGCGGCGACGATCGTCTTGCCGGCAGCATCGTCGATGAGCTGGGCATAGATATGCTTGCCCGAGCGGTGGACCGAGAGGCGGGGCTTGCCCGCGGCGCGTGCGCGCAGCGCGGTACGAACCCGGCGCCGGCGGCGATCGAAGAGAGAGAGTTTCGCCATGGCTTACTTCTTCTTGCCTTCTTTGCGGAAGATATACTCGCCGCGATATTTGATGCCCTTGCCCTTGTAAGGCTCCGGCTTGCGCCAGCGGCGGATCTCGGCGGCGACCTGGCCGACCTTCTGCTTGTCGATGCCACTGATCTCGACCGTGGTGTTGTCCGGCGTCTTGACATCGACGCCTTCCGGCACGGCGAAATTGACGTCGTGGCTGTAGCCGAGCTGCAGCTTCAGGCTGCGGCCCTGGGCCTGGGCGCGATAGCCGACACCGGTGATCTCCAGCACCTTGCTGAAGCCCTCGGTGACGCCCGTGACCAGGTTCTGGACGTTGGTCCGCTGCATGCCCCACGCGGCGCGGTTGCGCTGCGCGTCGACCAGCGGGGTGACGCGGATCTCGCCCTCGGCGATCTCATACTTCACCAGGTCGTCGAGCAGCTGCATCGACAGCGTGCCCTTGGGACCCTTCACCGTCAGGGTCTGGCCCTCGACATTGGCCGAGACGCCCGCGGGCATCGCGACCGGCTTTTTACCGATACGGGACATTAGAACACCTCCGCCAGCACTTCGCCGCCGACATTCTGGTCGCGCGCTTCCGCGTCGGACAGAACGCCGCGAGGCGTGGATACGATGGTGATTCCAAGGCCGTTGCGAATGCGCGGAAGCTCGCGCGAGCCCGAATAGACGCGGCGGCCCGGCTTCGACACGCGAGCCAGGTGCTGGATCGCGGGTTGGCCTTCGAAATATTTGAGTTCGATGCGCAGGCCCTTCTGGCCGGCGAGCTCTTCTTCGGAATAACCGCGGATATAGCCTTCGCGCTGAAGCACATCGAGCACATGGGCACGAAGCTTCGACGCCGGCGTCAGGATCGAATCCTTGCGCGCCTGCTGGCCGTTGCGGATGCGGGTGAGCATATCACCCAATGGATCGGTCATCGGCATGTTCAGCCCTTACCAGCTCGACTTGGTCAGACCGGGAATCAGGCCTTTGTTGCCCAGTTCCCGAAGCATGATCCGCGACAGGCGGAACTTGCGATAATAGCCGCGCGAACGACCGGTCAGCTCGCAGCGGTTGCGGATGCGGGTCGGGTTGCCGTTGCGCGGCAGCTCGGCCATCTTGAGACGCGCGATCAGACGCTCGGTCTCATCGAGCGACTGGTCATTCGCCGTTGCCTTGAGCTTCGCACGCTTCGCCGCGGTCTGCGCGACGAGCTTCTTGCGACGCTCATTCTTGTTCACGGAACTCAGTTTCGCCATGACTTAAGTTCTCCAAGCGCCGCTTACGCGGCCACCTTTTCTGCTTCGGCCGGGAACGGGAAGTTGAAGAGACGCAGCAGTTCGCGCGCTTCCTCGTCCGTGTTCGCGGTCGTGGTGATGATGATGTCCATTCCCCGGACCTTCTCGATCTGGTCGTAGTTGATCTCGGGGAAAACGATCTGTTCCTTGAGGCCCATCGCATAATTGCCACGGCCGTCGAACGACTTCGGGTTCAACCCACGGAAGTCGCGGACGCGCGGCAGGGCGATGGTCACCAGCCGATCGAGGAACTCGTACATGCGCTCGCGGCGCAAGGTGACCTTGCAACCGATCGGCATGCCCTCGCGCAGCTTGAACTGCGCGATCGACTTCTTCGCCTTGGTGATGACAGGCTTCTGGCCCGAGATCTTCTCCATCTCGGCAGCGGCCTGCTCGACCTTCTTCTTGTCCTGGGTCGCCTCGCCGACGCCCATGTTGATGACGATCTTCTCGAGCTTCGGCACTTCGAAACGGTTCTTGTAGCCGAACTTCTCGGTCATCGCCTTGGCGATGCGATCGTCATAGTCCTTCTTCAGGCGAGGAGTGTAAGCCTGCTCAGCCATCGATCTTCTCCCCGGACCGCGCCGCGACGCGGACCTTCTTGTCGCCGACCAGCTCGAAGCGGACGCGGGTCGCCTTGCCGTCCTTGGGGTCGGCGATCGCGACCTTGGAGACGTGGAGCGGCGCTTCCTTGCGCTCGAGACCGCCCTGCGGGTTGAGCTGGGTCGGCTTGCGGTGGCGGGTCGCGACGTTGACGCCCGACACGACGACCTTGCCTTCCTTCGGCATCGACGCGGTCACCTCGCCGGTCTTGCCCTTGTCGCGGCCCGACAGGACCACGACCTTGTCACCCTTGCGGATCTTCGCGGCCGACATCACAGCACCTCCGGTGCGAGCGAGATGATCTTCATATGCTTCTTCGCGCGCAGCTCACGAACCACCGGCCCGAAAATACGGGTGCCGATCGGCTCTTCGTTCTTGTTGACCAGCACCGCCGCGTTGGTGTCGAAGCGGATCACTGAGCCGTCGGGACGGCGGATGTCCTTGGCGGTGCGAACGATCACCGCACGGTGAACGTCGCCCTTCTTCACGCGGCCGCGCGGGGCGGCTTCCTTGACGCTGACGACGATGATGTCGCCGACGCCGGCCGTGCGGCGCTTCGAGCCGCCCAGCACCTTGATGCACTGGACGCGCTTGGCGCCGCTGTTGTCCGCAACCTCAAGGTTGGACTGCATCTGGATCATTGGTTCAGTCCTTCCTTATGCTTCGGCCGCTTCGGGCTCGGCCTTCTTGGCCTGACCCTTGGCTGCCTTGGCCGGCTTCTCGGCCTTGAGCTCGACGTCCGGCTTGGGCGACAGATCGGTCTCGGCGATCTCGTCGACCGCCACCGGGGCGGCACCGACGCGCTCGAGCACGGTCCAGCTCTTCAGCTTCGAAACCGGCGCGCATTCCTGAATGCGCACCTGCTCGCCCGCCTTGAAGGCATTGCCTTCATCATGGGCATGATACTTCTTCGACAGCTTGATGATCTTGCCGTACAGCGGGTGCTTCACCCGCCGCTCGACACGGACCACGACCGTCTTGTCACCCTTGTCCGACACCACGGTGCCAGTGAGGACGCGCTTCGGCATCT
>JALYNQ010000051.1 GCA_030773115.1 Pseudomonadota bacterium | reverse complement strand
GTCCATGCCGGACCGCTGGTTGGGCAGGGTTATTGGCAGGATCCGGAACGCACCGCCGAGCGGTTCAGGCCTGCTCCGACGTTCAGCAGGTATGGCGGCACTGCCGTCTGGTCGGGCGATACGGTGGTCAAGGGCGAGGACGGGCTGTTGCGCTTCCGCGGCCGCGCTGATGCGATGATCAAGGTCAGCGGCAACCGCATCAGCCCTAGCGAGATCGAGGAGGCCGCGCTGGCCAGCGGCGCGGTCAGCGACGCCGCCGCCTTCGGTGTCCCCGACGACCGGCTGGGACAGGCAATCCTGCTGGTGGCAGTTGCTAAGGAAAGCGGCGCGGAGGCGAAGCTGCGCGGCTACCTCCGCCGCGAGCTTCCGCCGCACATGCAGCCGCGGGACATCGTGTGGAAGGATGAGCTGCCGGTTGGGTCCAACGGCAAGCTCGACCGGGCCGCCCTGCAGGCGGAACTGGCATGAAGGCGTTGGGCCCAATTCCCGCGGGTTTCACTGCCGATCCAAAAGGTCGCTTGCTGATCGGCGGGCGCGATGTTGAGACTTTGGTCCAGCACGCAGGCGGCACGCCCTTGTTCGCCTATGACACCCGCCGGATCATCGACCAGGTGGCGCGATTCCGGGCTGCGGTTCCGTCGACAGTCGCGCTACATTATGCCGTCAAAGCAAATCCTTACGCGCCGTTGCTCGAAGCCATGGCAAGCTTAGTCGACGGCTTCGATGTCGCCTCGGCGGGCGAACTTGGCCGGGTAGCGCACCTCGGCCTGCCGATCAGTTTCGCCGGCCCGGGCAAGCGCGACCAGGAACTGGAAACCGCGATCCGCGCCGGTGTCACGGTCAACCTCGAAAGCGAAGGCGAGGCGGATCGAGCGCTGGCGATCTGCGAGCGGGAAGGGCTGACCGCAAAACTGGCGGTGCGGGTCAACCCGCCATTCGGGCTCAAAGGCTCAGGACAAAAGATGGGCGGTCTACCGAGCCAATTCGGCATCGACCATGAGCGAGCGCCCGCGTTGATCCGCCACATCATCGAGGCCGGAGCAAATTGGCAGGGCCTGCACATTTTCGCCGGCAGCCAGGCGCTCCATGCAGACGCGCTGATCGAGCTGCAGCGCGACACGGTCGAGCTCGCCGCGTCGATTTGCGAAGAGGCCGGCCAAGCGCCGCCGCACGTCAATCTGGGCGGCGGCTTCGGCATCGCCTATTTCGCCAAGGATCAGCCGCTCGACATCGAAGCGGTGGGAGCAGCGCTCGCCAAGACCTTCGCAGAACGGCCAAAAATCCTGGCCGACACCGAGTTCGCGATCGAGCTAGGTCGCTGGTTGGTGGGCGAGGCGGGCGTCTATCTGACCCGCATCGTCGACCGCAAGGAGAGCCGTGGGAAGACCTTCCTGGTCACCGACGGCGGTCTTCATCACCAACTCGCGGCGAGCGGCAATTTCGGCCAGCTGCTCCGCCGCAACTATCCAGTTGCGATTGCGAGCCGCTTCAACGCCGAGCCGGAAGAGGAGGTGACGATCACCGGCTGCCTCTGCACTCCACTCGACCTGCTGGCCGACGAGGCGATGCTGCCCCGCGCCGAGGTCGGTGACCTGGTCGCGATATTCTGCGCCGGTGCCTATGGCCTAACCGCCAGCCCTACCGCATTCCTCAGCCAGCCGATGGCGCGGCAGTTACTGATTTAGTTCCCCGGCGAAGGCCGGGGTCCAGGCCCTGTTCTCTGAAGCGCTTCGCGCTCCTGGGCCCCGGCTTTCGCCGGGGAACAGTTAAGGATACACCGCCTCGACAAAATACAATCCCTCCGGCGGAGCATTCAGCCCGAGCGCCTGCCGATCGCGTGCCTGCAGCGCCTGCCTTACATCATCCGGCGCCCACCGCCCACGCCCGACCACCGCCAGGCATCCGACCATCGACCGCACCTGGTGATGAAGGAAGCTGCGTGCCGCAGCCCGGATGTGGATCTCTTCGCCAACGCATTCGACCGTCAGGCTGTCGAGCGTCTTGACCGGGCTTTGCGACTGGCAGGCGACCGAACGGAAAGTGGTGAAATCGTGCCGGCCGACAAGATGCCGTGCACCCTCCGCCATTGCTTCCGCATCAAGGTCGACCGGCACATGCCACACCTTGCCACGCAACAGCGCCGGCGGCGCCCGCCGGTTGAGGATTCGATAGAGATAACGCCGACCGATGCAGCTGAACCGCGCGTGCCAGTCGTCCGCAACCGCCTCGACCGCAGTAACGCTGATTGGGGCGGGCCGGACCAGCGCGTTCAATCCTTCGCGCAGCCGATGTTCGGTTAGCGTCTTCGCCACCTCGACATGGGCACTCATCGCCAATGCATGCACACCGGCATCGGTCCGCCCTGCCGCGTGAAGCGTCGCCAGCTCGCCGGTCATGCGGAACAGCGCCTGCTCGAGCGTCTCCTGCACCGACGGGCCATGGTCCTGCCGCTGCCACCCCATGAACGGCCCGCCGTCATATTCCACGGTAAGGCGCCAGCGGGTCATGGGAGGACCGAGCCCTTGAAGATGGTGAAGCCGCGCAGCAGCTCGTCGGCGCTCATCTGCGTGCGGCCGGCTCTCTGTAACAGTTTTGGACGAAGCGCTCCCTCGCCGCATTGGACCAGAAGGGCATCGTCCAATACCAACCCGTCATTCCCGCGAAAGCGGGGACCTAGTTCCTTGTTCTTTGCTGGGTCCCCGCTTCCGCGGGGATGACGAATTTGCGGTTCGACCTCTGCCGCCAAAACCTTGATCCGCTCGCCGTTTACCTCGAACCAGGCGCCGGGGAAGGGCGCCAGCCCCTGGACAAGCCTTACAAGCTCAGCCGCAGGCCACGACCAGTCAATCCGCGCCTCATCCTTGCTGATCTTGGCTGCGTAAGTAGCGCCATCCAGGGGCTGGGGGATGGGTTCGAAGCCCGGCAGGTCGGACAGCACTTCGACCATCATCGCTGAACCAAGTTTCGCCAATTCCTCAGTTACTTGCGCGGCATTCTTGTCTTCGATTTCAACCGCACGTTTGAGCAGCATCGGCCCGGTGTCGAGCCCCGCTTCCATCTGCATGATGGTGACTCCGGTGCACTCATCCCCGGCCATGATCGCCCGCTGCACCGGCGCCGCGCCGCGCCAGCGGGGCAGCAGGGAGGCGTGGACATTGAGGCAGCCGAAGGTCGGCGCATCGAGGATCGGCTGGGGCAGGATCAGGCCGTAGGCGGCCACCACCGCGACATCGGCTTCAAGCTCGGCAAACGCCCGCTGCTCCTCCTCTCCGCGCAGGCTCTTCCGGCAGCGCACCTCGATGCCCAGTTCCCCGGCGCGCTGGTCGACCGGCGTCGGCCGCTCGCCCTTGCCGCGGCCGGCGGGTCGGGGCGGCTGGGTATAGGCGGCGATCACCTCATGGCCGGCCTCGACCAGAGCCTCGAGCGTCGGCACGGCGAAGTCCGGGCTACCCATGAAGATGATCCGCATGGGGTTGCCCTATGGCGCGGCTTGCGCCCGCCGCCAAGCGCCGCCTATGCCGGGTGCCATGGCCAGCCATCAGATCGAAGCCCTGACCCAAGCCCTGGCGCGCCTGCCGGGCCTCGGCCCGCGCTCGGCCCGGCGGGCGGTGCTGCACCTGATGAAGAAGCGCGAGGCGGCGCTGGAGCCGCTGCTGGCGGCGCTTCAGGCGGTTTCGGAGACGCTGTCGACCTGCTCGACCTGCGGCAATGTCGATACCAGCGATCCGTGCAGCATCTGCCGCGATCCCAAGCGCGACGATCGCCTGCTGTGCGTGGTCGAGGAAGTCGCCGACCTGTGGGCACTCGACCGTTCCCGCCTCTTCCCTGGACGCTATCATGTTCTTGGCGGGCGGTTGTCGGCGCTGGAAGGGGTGCGGCCCGAAGACCTCAGCATCGACAAGTTGATTGCGCGGGTCGCGGCCGGCGGCATCGACGAGGTGGTGCTGGCGATGAACGCCACGCTCGAAGGCCAGACCACCGCCCATTATCTGGCCGAGCGGTTGGAGAAATTTCCTATTCGTCTCACCCAGTTGGCGCACGGCCTTCCTGTCGGTGGTGAACTGGACTATCTCGACGAAGGAACGCTGGCGCAGGCCCTTAGGGCGCGTCGTCCGGTCGCTTGAACCCTCTCATCTGAAAGCCTAAATTCCTCTCATGGCCATTTTGCGCATTTACGAGACGCCCGAACCGATCCTCCGCGAGATCTCGACCCCGGTCGAGAAAGTGGACGATGAGCTGCGCGCATTCATCGCCGACATGTTCGAGACGATGTACGATGCGCCGGGCATCGGCCTCGCCGCGGTCCAGGTCGGCGTTCCCAAGCGCTTGCTGGTCATGGACTTGCAGGAACCGGAGGAAGAAGGCGGCGAGCCGGTCAAGGAGCCGCGGGTGTTCATCAACCCCGAGATCCTGTCGCATTCAGATCATGAGGTGCCTTACACCGAGGGCTGCCTGTCGGTCCCCGACCAATATGCCGAGGTGATGCGCCCCGACCGCATCCGCGCTCGCTGGCTCGACGAGCATGGCGAGAGCCACGAGGAAGACCTCGATGGCCTGCTAGCCGTCTGCCTGCAGCATGAGATGGACCATCTCGAAGGCGTACTGTTCATCGACCATTTGTCGAAGCTGAAGCGCGACATGGTGCTCAAGAAGCTCGCCAAGATGCGGCGGGAGCGGGGGTTGAGGGCGGCTTAGGCCAGGCTGAGCGCCGCATTGGCGCAATCGCTGGCGCACTCGCGGCAGATCTGGGCGCACAACCTGCAATGTTCATGCTCGTGTCGCTCGCACTCGGCCGCGCACTGCTCACACATCCGGGCGCACAGCTCGAGCAGCTCGCGCAGCATCGGCTGGTCATCGCCGGTGCGCCTGAGGCCCAGCCGCGCGGTCGCCTCGCAGATATCGGAGCAGTCGAGGCACAGTCGGATGCACTGCCTCATATCCATCGGCTCGGCCATGCAAGCGTCGGCGCAGCTAAGGCACATCTTCGCGCAATACATCAGGTGATGCACCGCATCGCCCAGCGCTTGGTTGACATGCTCCTTCGACGCCGGGTGGAGCGCGATCTGCTTACGGATGGACATGGGCTTGTTTCTCCTTGGGGCGGCAGCGAAGCACCCCTGCGATGGTTCCGCAAGCCCGGCGCCCATTGCGGAATGCCGTGCATCGCCGGCGGCGCTGTGCTTGAAGTGCCGCCGAAATGATCGACTCGTTCGAGTTTGGCGAGCCACAGGGGCGGCTCCTGGCCGGCCGCTTGGAGTCGCCGTCCGGCCAGGTGCGCGGATGGGCACTGTTCGCCCATTGCTTCACTTGCGGGAAGGACAATCTGGCCGCGGTCCGCATCGCGCGCACGCTGGCCGGTGAGGGCATTGGCGTCCTGCGGTTCGATTTTGCCGGCATCGGCGAGAGCGATGGGGCCTTCGGCGAGACCAGCTTCGCCTCCAACGTCGACGATATCGTTGCCGCCTGTGGCGCCATGTCCGAGCGCGGCTACCCGGTCGGTCTGCTGATCGGTCACAGCCTGGGCGGTGCGGCGGTTCTGGCGGCTGCCGCCGAGTGCAAGACGGTCCGCGCCGTGGCGACCATCAACGCGCCGTTCGACGTCGCCCATACGCTCCAGCAATTCTCACCCGACGACCTGCAGGCGATCGATCGCGAGGGCAGCGCCGAGGTCCGTCTCGCCGAGCGCCCGTTCCGCGTCGGCCGCGCGCTGATCGACAGCCTGCGCATGCAGGACCAGGGCAAGCGCATCGCCTCGCTCCACTGCCCGCTGCTGGTGCTGCACGCCCCGACCGACAATGTCGTGTCGCTCGACCATGCCACCCGCATCTATTCGGCGGCGCGCCACCCCAAGAGTTTCCTGTCACTGGACCAGGCCGACCATTTGCTCACGCGCAGGGAGGATGCGGCGCGCGCAGCCTCCCTGATCGCCGCCTGGGCAGACGCCTATGTCGAAGCGGCCCCGAACCAGGAGCCGCTGCCCAACGTCGAGGCGGTCGAGACCGGGCGCGGCAAGTTCCAGCTGAAGCTCAGAACCGGCAAGCATCAGCTGTTCGCCGACGAACCGGCCGACTTCGGCGGGCTCGACACCGGCCCGTCGCCATTCCAGTTGCTCGGTGCGGCGCTGGCGGCCTGCACGACCATGACGGTCCGCCTCTACGCGGATCGCAAGGGCTGGCTGGTCAAGCGGATCAGGGCCGGCGTTGGTCACAGCAGCGACTCCAACCAGACCCCGCGCGATCGGTTTGACGTCCGGCTGACGTTCGACGGCGAACTCGATGCAGAGCAGCGCGACCGGTTGGTGGAGATTGCCGGCAAATGCCCGGTTCATCGCCTGGTGACCGAAGGCGCCCGCTTTACCGTCATGGAAAGCCCGGAGCCGGCGCCCTGCGAGCCGCCCGAGGCCCATGAGCAGGAAATGGAAAAGATCGCCGAGCGCGAGCCCTAAAGCTTGCGGATCGTCCCCTCGGACCGGCCGACGGTCATGCCGAGCTTGCGGATGATCAGCCTGCTGCGGGCCGACTTCCCTCCCGGAAGCGGGGTCAGCCATTGCTCGATCGACACGCTGCCTTTCAGCTTGAAGCGGAAGCGGTAACGCCCGCCGACTTCCTCGATCCTCACCGGACCGGTCGCTTCGCTCATGGTCGCGGTAAAACGCCCCGGAGCCAGCTGCCGTACCCGCCACCGCCGGTCGTAGGGGGCCTTGCCGTCCTCATGGACCCGCTGGACCAGTTTGAGGATGCCGTCGTCAATCTCTCCATCGCCGATGGTCCGTGACCGGTAAGGCGTTCTCATGATCAGCTTGATGGTGCTGAGGCTTTCGGTCTTGCCCTCGAAAAAGCGCATCGGGTCGGTTTCGGGGTCGGGACCGCTTGATCCGGCCGACGCTGAAGCGCCGACCAACGCGATCGGGACTAGCGCGATCGCGAAGCGTCGCGTGAACAAGGTGATGTGCTGCCCTGACATCTGAACATTAAACGCAGTTTTCGGCGATCGTTTCCAGCCCGCCGCAATTGCCTGGCCAAATCCTCAACGCGAAAAGCCCTCGGTGCGGGGAATAAGCACCGAGGGCTCTACGCAAACGCATGTGAAGTGCGCCACCCGCAATATGGCGCATTTCAAAGGCCGGGCGCCATGCCCCAGTTGGGCCTGTACCTCCGTGGCACACCCCCGAAGAAGGTCAGACCATCGACCCGGCCAGGGCTGCCAGTCCAATTGCCGGCAGCGAGCCAAGCAAGGTCGCGACCGTGAACGCCGGCGCCCGAATGGGCATCATCGCGCTGCCGACCGTCACTAGCATGTGCGGCGTGCCGATGATCCTCAGGCCGATCACGTACCAAATGCCATGGGCGGCAAAGCGGCGCTCGAACGATTCGAGGCGATTGCCGAAGCGGGCAGCGATCGCCGGCGAACCCCATCGCCTGGCGGCAAGAAACAGCAAAAGGCTTCCGCCCATCGCTCCCAATGATACGGTGACGGTCGCAGCCACCGGTCCTGCAAGCGCCTCGGTGGCAAGGGTGGCCGGGATGAGCACCCCGGGTATGCCCGCGGCCATCAGCGAGGTCGTGACGAACCAAACGGCCGCGACCAGCAGCGCGGTCAACAGCGCGCCGTCGAAGGCAATGACATTCTCTAGTCCGGCAATCAGCTGATCGATAGGCATATGGGTTGAGTGCGTGGTACCAGCTATCGTTCCGTCGGGATATGTGATTTGACGCAAGCACTTACCGTTTCACCGGCTTCGCGGGCGAAAGCAGATCCGCTGGGGAAAGGCGGGGGGGGGCGGTCGACCGCAGGATTAGGACATAGCACAGGGCTGTGATAAACCCGTCCATCGCGCCGACCATCATGTAGGCATCGCGCGACTGAGAGACAGAATTGAGCTCCCGCTTACCGGTTCGGAGCCCAATTTGAACCTCAACTATCCTTACCGGCCATATTCTATTTCCCTTCGGATGGCCGAAAACGCTGCATTGGGCCTCGCGCAATGATCCCGGGATTGACCCGTCACGAAGCGGCGGAGGGGCTGCGCGAACAGGCGGCCTCGTTCCGCCGGCTTGCCTGCCGCGCTTCGACGGCCCGCGGATCGTCGGCACTGAGCGCGGTCGCCCAATATTTCGACGCCGACGCCCGGCGCATCGATCCGCTGAGTGAACGGCGATGATCGGCCAGCCAGCGGGGATCATCAAACGTGCCTTTGAGCTGGCCCGGCGTTCGGCGAATGTCGAAGAGATCAGGTTCCAGTTGAGGAAAGAGGGCTATTCCAACGTGGACGGCCACCTGATGGGCCGGAAAATCCGCGCCGACCTCGTCAAGGTGATCCGGCGTGTTGCTTAGGAATCCCCCCACCCAGCAGCGATCGCACGGCAGCTTCGAGATGAAGCACCAGAGCTTGCGGCTGATCCTGGGCTCCATCGGGATGATCGTCATTCTTTCGGTGCTGATCTGAGGCCCGTGCCTCCGGCCGTGCCGAGGCCGGCATTGTTTTTGCCCATTTCAACCACTTGAGCCGGTCCCCAATCCCGCGTAGGTTCTCATTTCGTTCCGAGTTTGGAGGGGCCGATGGAGGCAAGCCTGATCATCGTTGCGCTTGTCGCGCTGGCGCTTGGCGCGCTGCTCGGCTGGCTGCTCGGAACGCGGGGTCAGGCCGAGGGCAAGGCGGTGGCCGAATCGCTCCGCATGCAACTCGACGGCGTGGTCAAGGAGCGCGACGAGGCGCGCGATCAGATCGGGCCCTTGAGTTCCGAGCTTGCCCGGCTCCGCGCCGAGTCCGAGCATTTCGGCCAGCGGATGAAGGACCTCGCCGCCAACCGCGACGCGCTGATCGCCCAGTTCCGCGAGATCGGTGACCAGTTGCTCGAGAAAGCGCACAAGGATTTTCTCGCCAAGGCCGGTGAGCGCTTCACCGAGGCCGACAAGGCGAGCCAGGCCAAGCTCCAGAACCTGCTCCAGCCAGTCGAAGCGACCTTGAAGCGCTACGAGGAAGGGCTGCAGCGGGTCGAGAAGGAGCGGGTCGACCATTATGCTGGCCTGCGCGAGGCGGTTGAACTGGTGCGGACAGGGCAGGGGCAAGTGCGCGACGAGACCCGCAACCTTGTCAACGCGCTACGCTCCTCGCCGAAGGCGCGCGGCCGTTGGGGCGAGCATTCGCTTCGCAATGTGTTGGAGCAGGCCGGGCTGTCGGCCCATGCCGATTTCAGGACTGAAGTGTCGGTCGACACTGACGATGGGCGGTTGCGGCCCGACGTCATCGTCAATCTACCCGGCGGGCGCAAGCTGGTGATCGATGCGAAATGCTCTCTGAATGCCTATTTGGATGCATCCGAAGAGGTCGATGACGATAGGCGTTCCGGGCACATGCGCGCGCACGTCGCTTCGCTCCGCAACCATGCGCAGCAATTGGGCTCAAAAGCATATTGGAGTCAGTTCGACGATTCAGCCGACTATGTCGTCATGTATATCCCGGGAGAACATTTCCTAACCGCCGCACTGGAGCAGGACGACAGCCTGTGGGAATGGGCTTTCGAGCGAAAGGTGCTGCTGGCCACGCCAACCAACCTGGTCGCCATCGCCCGCACCGTAGCCAGTGTATGGCGGCAGGAGAAGCTGACCGAGGCCGCCGAGGAAATTGCCAATCTCGGCAAGGAGCTGCACTCGCGCCTTGCAACCATGGCGCAGCATATGGAGCGGGTCGGCAAGAACCTTGCAACGGCCAACGTCGCCTACAATCAGATGGTTGGAAGCTTTGAAAGCCAGGTATTCACGCAGGCTCGCCGCTTTGAGGTGTTAGGTGCAGGAAGCCCAAAGGACATACCCATCGCGCCCATGATCGAGGCGGCCCCACGGCCTCTAACTAAAGCGGTGGGCGGATCGAAGAGCGCAGGGCCTATTGCGAACGAAGAGTGAACATTGGGCATTGCGTTTCGTCGGGATTTGAATATTCTAAATCGACCGACTCCGGCGGAATCTGGATATTTGCCCCCGAATAAGAACCCCTTGGATGGGTCGCGGGTGGGGCTCAGACGACGAGACCACGGGAATGTCGGCAACACTAGGAGGAAGAGATGGGGATTCCCCTCTATTCCTCCGTGCCGACGTCGAACGACAAGTGGCAGGTAGCTCTTCTCAATGAGAAGGGTAAATGTTGTGGTCTCCTGCCATGCGAATGTGAGACGAAAGCAGAGGCGGAGAAGTACGCAAAATCGTACCTCGGCCTCTACTCATAAGTGAGTACGGAGGGGGCGGGCCGATTCAGCCCCGCCTTTTTCTGTTCGAACAATCCGCTCGCAATGTAGGAATTAATTTGCCAGCCACTCCGGCGGCTCTTTGACACGCTCAATCCAAACGAAATTGCGCAGCTGCTCGCCACATCGATGCGGCGGCTCACCCATCGGCGACCGTGAACATTCCTTTCTCCTAAAGGTCACAGAAAGGGCGCAAAAAGGCGCCTTTCTCCATGACCTTTGTGACCTTAGCGCGCCTGGACCAGCTCGATCGAACCCTGTGAGTTGGCCAGGGTAATGCGGTTGCCGAAGCCGCTGATCGTCACCGGCTGCCGGAGGATCCGCGACCCCTGATCTTCGAAGGTCATGTCAGGACAGGCCATCCGCGTCGCGGCGACTGGCCCGAAGCGGACGCTATTCCCTCGCTGCGTGTAGCTGGCGCTGAGCGAGTTGCAGCCGAACTTGGCACCCATCTGGTCGGGCATGAAATTGACGTAGAAATTGCTCGCCGGGGTTCTGGTCCCATTAATCGACAACACCCGCCAGTTGGTGCCGGTCAGATTGGCGATCGGCATGGCCGGGCCGGGATAACTGCCCGCGCCCGGATAGCCGCCCGGCGGCGGTGGATAGTTGCCCTGCGGCGGATAATTATCTTGCGGAGGATAGTTGCCCGGCGCCTGATCTCTAGGCTGGCCCCTCTCGTCGGTCTGGCTGAAATATTCGATCGGCGCGCCGCAGCCCCGATAACGCTGGCGCCCATCGACCCGAACGTCGACCGTGTCGGGATAGCTGCGCTCGCTCATCCCGTCGCTGCACTGGCGATGGACGATATTCACTTCCAGTCGGTCGGTGCGGTAGATCGGCCCCGCCGTTCCCTGGATCGGAGGCGGTGCGGGCTGCGATACGCTGATATTGTTGCCGCGGTCGGTGAAGATCAGCTCACGGCCGATCTCCAGGTCCCAAAAGGGCTCGGTTCCGATCGCGCGATAGGTCGATTCGCCCGAAGGGTAGCCCGGAGCCGGATAGGTGGGCTGGCCGGGACCGGGGTAGGGCTGTCCCGGAGGCATCGGCGGGCCCGGGTAGCCGGGATCGGGGTAGGGAGGATAGCCGGGCTGGGGATAGCCCTGCGGCTCTTGCGGATAAGGCTGGGAACCCGTGCCATAATAGGGATCGCAGGCCGTGAGGGCGAGCGCGAGAAGCGGGAACGCGGCGATTGTTTTCATATGAACTGACCTCCCTGACGGCGATACTATCAGCTTCGCCAGCTTGCTCTAACCTGAAAGGCCATCACTGCCGCCGCGACGGCCGCGTTCAAACTGTCGGCGCGGCCCAGCATCGGCATTTTGACCAGCAGGTCGCACTCTGCCTCATATTCCGCAGGCAGCCCTTGGCTTTCATTGCCGATCAGCAGGAAGCATGGCTGCTCATAGGTGGCGTCGAGATAGTCGCTGTCGGTCTTGAGGCTGGTCCCGACCAGCTGGCCGGAACCGGCGCGCAGCCAGGCGATGAATTCGTGCCAGCGGGCAGTCGCCACCTGTTGGGTGAAGATGGCGCCCATCGAAGCTCGGACTGCCTCGACCGAATAGGGATCGGCGCTGTCGTCGATCAGGATCAGACCGCCCGCCGCGGTAGCGTCGCCGGTGCGCAGAATGGTGCCGATATTGCCCGGGTCGCGCAGCGCCTGGGCGACGATCCACAGCGGCGAGGCGCCGCGATCGATCGCTGCCAGCGACGCATCGGGCTGGCGATAGGCGCCGAGGATCGCCTGGGGATTGTCCTTGCCCGACATTTTGCTGAGTATGTCGGGCGTGGTCTCGATCACGTCCGCTCCCATGGCCTCGGCCGCGGCGATAATCTCCGCCGCCAGCGGATGGATGCCGCCCGCCGGAGAATAAGCGATGATCTCCGGCAGGCTGCCGACGTCGCGTGCTTCGGTGAGAATGCGCAGTCCTTCAGCCAGGAACAGGCCCTCCGCCTTGCGCGCCTTCTTGTCGCGGAGCGCCCGCAGGCGCTTGACGGTCTCGTTGGAGAATGAGGTGATCTGGCGAGGCATCAATCCTCGCCGAAGCGCCCTTCGACAAGCGCGGCAAGCTCCTCCATCGCTTGGTCGCACCCGTCGCCCTGGCAATGGATGGTAATGCTGTCGCCCTTGGCAGCGCCGAGCATCATCAAACCCATGATCGAGGTGCCGGTGACCTTGTTGCCGTCCTTCTCCACCTCGATCCTGGCGGTCAGGCCCGAGGCGACGTTGACGAACTTGGCGCTGGCCCGGGCATGGAGCCCGCGCTTGTTGGTGATCTCGAGCGTCCGGCTAATCGCGTTCAAGCAGCGGCCTCGCCGAGGATCTCGGAGGCGACCGAAATATATTTGCGGCCGGCCTCACGTGCCGCGGCGACCGCGGCCCGGACGGTCATGGCCTTGCGCGCACCCTCGAGGCGGATCAGCATCGGCAGGTTCACGCCGGCGATGACCTCGACATTCTCGCTCTTCATCAGGCTGATCGCCAGATTGGACGGAGTCCCGCCGAACAGGTCGGTCAAGATGATGACTCCGTTGCCCTGGTCGCAGCGCTGGATCGCGTCGGCGATTTCGGTGCGTCGCATTTCCATGTCGTCTTCGGCGTCGATGCAAATGCCCTCGACCGCCTGCTGGGGGCCGACGACATGCTCCATGGCGGTGATGAACTCGGCCGCGAGTCGGCCGTGGGTCACCAGCACTAATCCGATCATTCACTCACCCGCATATTCACTGGCCCGCGCCCCTGGCTTCCGCGGGAGTTCCCTCAATCGTATCGCTCGACGGCGTCGCGAGGTCACGGTGGCGGACAATCGGGGAAAATCCCGCGCCGCGCAACCGCTTCGCCATTTCGACTGCCGCTGCCACCGATCGGTGGCGCCCACCCGTACAGCCGAAAGCCACCGTCAGATAGCTTTTGCCGGCGGCCCAATAGCGGGGAATGAGAGCGATTAACAGAGCTTCGATCTGATCCAGCGCAGGCGTCCAGGCGATGTCCTTTGCGCAATAATCCTGGACTGCCGGCTCCTCGCCGGTCAGCGGGCGCAGCTGATCAATCCAATAAGGATTGTCGGCAAAACGCATGTCGAACACCAGGTCGGCGGTGCGCGAGATGCCGCGGGCAAAGCCGAACGATACGATGGTGATGACCGGCTGGTCGACGTCGCCGCCGTAGCGCCGCCGCAACTCGTCGCGCAGCTCGGCCGGAGTCAGGTCGGTAGTATCGATCACCGTGTCGGCGAGCTGGCGCAGCGGCGCGGTCGCCGCCCGCTCCTTGGCGATTCCGTCTTCTGCCGGCCGGTCGGGCGCCAGCGGGTGGCGCCGCCGAGTCTCGTCATAGCGGCGGATCAGTTCGGACCCGGCGCAGTCGAGATAGAGTATTTCAGGGGTGACGCCCTCGATCGAGCGGAGCAGATCGGGCAGCGCGCTCGGCTCGAAGCCGCGGCTGCGAACATCCATGCCCACGGCGATCGGCATCTGCTGGCGAGCGTCGCGTTCGCCGTGCACGAAGTCCATCAGCAAGGCAGTAGGTAGGTTATCGACGCAGTCCCAGCCCATGTCCTCCAACGCGTCGAGCACTGTCGATTTGCCGGCGCCGGACATGCCGGTGACGAGCAGCAGCCGGGGTTTGGCGCGACTAGCCACCGTCAGGATTTGAGACCGAAGCGGTCAAGCGCAACGGATACCTTGGACGGCGCCGAGGCGGTCATGGCATCGACGCTGATCAGCGGAACCCCGATTCCGAGGATCAGCCGCTCCCGGCTGTCGTCCGGCAGGCGTTGGATATCGCTGGTCAGCTCGACGACCAATGCCACGGGCACTTCCGACACGGTCGCCATGTCGACGATTCCGACCCCCCGAATTTCCAGCTTCCCTTTGATCGTTTCCGGAGCGGAGGCAATCAGCCGCGCGCCATCCCTGCGAACGATCGTCCGATCGTCGCTGACCAGCGTGAAGCCGCGGTCCAGCAGGCGCAGAGCAAGGTCCGACTTGCCCGAACCCGACGGGCCCCCGATCAGCACTGCGCGGCCATCGATCGCCACGCAGGACGCGTGCAGATTTTCGGAGCTCAGGCGCGACAGGCTCATGCCCGGTCTGCTGCCTTCAAAGTAATGGTGAATCGGGCGCCGGAGGGCGCGTCGTCGCGATCGGTCACGTCAATCACTCCGTCATGGCCTTCGACAATTGCGCGCGCGATCGCCAGGCCCAGTCCTGAATGCCGGCCGAAGCTTTCGGCATTGGGTCTTACTGAATGGAAGCGGTTAAAAATCGCCTCACGCAGCTCTTCGGGGACGCCGGGACCTTCATCCTCGATACGGATACGGATTTCATCGTCGACATGGGTGGCAGCGATTTCGACCAGGCCTCCGGGCGGCGAAAAGCTGATGGCGTTGTCGACGATATTGTCGATCGCCCGGGCCAGGCGGCCGGGTTCGCCCATGACGATGGCGCTGGCTCGGCGCGGTCGGGCGAAGGCGATGCGGACGTTGCCGGTCTCGCGCCGGGATTCCCACGACGTCACGAGATTCCCGATCAGGGCGCCCAGATCGACCGGCTCGAACCGCGCCCTGGCGAGCTCGGCGTCGGTCCGGGCCGCTTCGCCGACGTCGCTGACCAGCCGGTCGAGGCGGACGACATCCTGGCGAATGACGTCAATCAGCTGCTTGCGCAGCTTCGGCTCTTCGATCCGCTCCAGCCCGTCAATCGCCGAGCGCAGCGATGCCAGCGGGTTCTTGAGTTCGTGCGTGACGTCCGCTGCGAACGCCTCGATATTGTCGATCCGCTGGCGGAGCGACTGGCTCATATCGCTGATCGAGCGGGCAAGCAGGCCTATTTCGTCGGTCCGCGAAGGCAGTCGCGGGACCTTGACCTCGCGCGACCGGCCGAGGCGGACCCGATGCGCGGCGAGCGCGATCCGCCGCAGGGGACGGACGATGGTCCGCGCCAGGAACAGGGACAGCAGCACGGAAAGGATGGTGACAACACCCAGCGCGATCAGCAGCGAACCGCGCTGCTTGCGGACCCGTCTAGTGAAGTCACGATCATTGTCGGTGACCAGCAATGTCGACCCGCCAGCGACCGGTGCCGCCGCCGAGAAAACCGGCGTGAGTTCGGGGGCCTGGCGGATTGCGGACTCGGTCTTGCCCGACCGGCGGGAGGCCATAACCTCGCTCCACGCACCGGCCCGGTCCGCAGGTGGTTCAATGAAATCCTCGTCGCTCTCTTCGCCGACCAGCGTATTAAACCCCCGATCAAGCGCCCGCGCGACATCCTTGGTCCACCTCTGCGTCGTCGGGTCGCGCAATCGATAGGTCGGGCCGGTCAGCCGCCAGCTGTCGAGCTCAAGCTTGCCGCTGGCGTCATAGACCCGGATGCGGGTCCCGTTCTGACGGCCGAAGTTTGCGAGCATCGGCTCGCGCCCGTTCGGCGCCACCGACCGCAGGGCGATTGCCGCCATCGACGCCTCGGCTTCGACCTTGTGAATCCGCTCCTTTTCCAGCCGGTTGCGATAGCTGTCGAGGTACAGGATGGCGAGCAGCACAAGGACCAGCGTCAGCACGTTCACCGCAAGAATACGGTGCGCCAAGGTCCATCGTCCCGACCAGGTCAGGACGAGGTCGGCGTCGTCATTCTTCTCCAAATTTATAACCGACGCCATAAAGGGTCTCGATCGCATCGAACTGAGGGTCGACGCCGCGGAACTTGCGGCGAATACGCTTGATATGACTGTCGATCGTGCGGTCATCGACGTAAACGTCGTCCTGATACGCGATGTCGAGCAATTGGTTGCGGGATTTGACGACGCCCGGACGCTGAGCAAGCGCTTCGAGGATCAGGAACTCGGTGACGGTCAGCGTCACGTCCTTGCCGTCCCACAGCACCTTGTGCCGGGCCGGGTCCATGACCAGCCTGCCGCGCTCGATCAGCGGCAATTCCTCCTCGCCCGCCTCGGGGGCCGTCGAGCCGGTACCACGAGCAAGGTCCTGCCGCCTCAACAAGGCGCGGATCCGGGCGATCAGCAGCCGCTGCGAGAAGGGTTTGGAAATATAATCGTCGGCGCCCATGGCGAGGCCTAGCGCCTCGTCCAGCTCGTCGTCCTTCGACGTCAGGAAAATCACCGGTATGGAGCCAATCGCGCCGCCCATCTCGCGCACCCGGCGGAGCAGCTCCATCCCGTCCATCTGCGGCATCTTGATGTCGAACACGCCCAGGTCCGGCGGATTGTCGGCAAAGGCCTTCAGCGCGGCCTGGCCATCGGTGTAGACGCGGGTCAGGAAGCCCTCGGCCTGGAGCGCGATCGACACCGAGGTCAGGATATTGCGGTCGTCATCGACGAGCGCGATTACATGGCTCATTGCGGGGGGATAGCCAGCGCGCCCCAGTGAAACAAGGCCCGGACCAGTCGCTTTGACCCGACCCCCTGTGCTATGTATAGGCCCCCCGCATACGTATGCGGCGGCACCTGTAGTGGGTGTCGCCCTTAATTTTTCAGGGAGAGGATAGACGTGAGCGAGCGCATCCCCGCGCACCGGCTGGAAGCCCAGGGAATCGAAACCGGGGCAGGCATCCACTGGAACTTGACCGCCGCCCAGCTCGTCGAGCAGGCGGTATCGCGCCGCGAAGGGTTGCTCGCCAAGGACGGTCCGCTGGTGGTCAAGACTGGTAAGCATACCGGCCGTTCCGCCCAGGACCGGTTCATCGTCCGCAACGCCACCACCCGGGACACGGTGTGGTGGGGCAAGACCAACCGACCGATGGGACCCGACGCGTTCGACCGGCTCTATGCGGACTTTCTCGACGCGCTGAAAGGGAAGGACGACCTGTTCGTCGCCGACCTCTACGGCGGCTCGCAGCCCGAGCATCGCGTCAAGGTCCGGGTGATCAACGAGCTGGCGTGGCACAACCACTTTATCCGCACCATGCTGGTCCGGCCGGAGGCGGAGGAGCTGGCCGGCTTCGTGCCCGATTATACGATCATCGACCTGCCGAGCTTCCGCGCCGATCCGGAGCGTCACGGTTGCCGCAGCGAGACGGTGATCGCCGTCAACTTGGAGAAGAAGCTGATCCTGATCGGCGGCACCGCCTACGCCGGGGAGATGAAGAAGTCGGTGTTCGGCTTGCTCAATTTCCTCCTCCCGCCGCAGGGGATCATGCCGATGCACTGCTCGGCCAATATCGGGCGGGACGGCGACACGGCGATCTTCTTCGGCCTCAGCGGCACCGGCAAGACAACCCTGTCGGCCGATCCCAACCGGACACTGATCGGCGACGACGAACATGGCTGGTCGGATACCGCCGTGTTCAATTTCGAGGGCGGCTGTTACGCCAAGATGATCCGCCTGTCGGCCGAGGCCGAGCCGGAAATCTTCGCCACGACCAAGCGCTTCGGAACGGTGCTCGAAAATGTCGTGATGGACCCGGTAACGCGCGAGCTCGATCTCGATGACGCGAGCCTCGCCGAGAACAGCCGCGGCGCCTATCCGATCGATTTCATCCCAAATTCGTCCGAAGAAAATATGGGGCCGGTGCCGCGCAACGTTGTCATGCTGACCGCCGACGCCTTCGGCGTGCTTC
>JALYNQ010000050.1 GCA_030773115.1 Pseudomonadota bacterium | reverse complement strand
TGGCGAAGGCTGGTGTTGAGGATCGTGTCATAGCCCTCGCGGCCGCCCCAAAGCACGTAGTTTGAGCCGCCCAGCCAGTGCGTCGTCTCGAGCATCTCGCGCACCTGGAAAGCGCCCCAGGCGTAGATTTCGGGGTCCGGGCTCGTGGCGGCGCCCGCAGCGTAGCGCGGGTGGCTGAAGAGGTTGGCGGTGCCCCACAGCAGCTTGACGCCGGTATCCTCCATCTTACGCTTCATCTTCTCGGCGATGGCGGCGAGGTTGCGCTTGTGCTCCGCCGGGGTGTCCGCGACCGCCATGGCGTCGACGTCGTGGAAGCAGAAGAAGGGAACCCCGAGCCGCTCTAGGAAGTCGAACGCATTGTCGAGCTTGAGCTCGGCCAGCTCCTGGGTGCACGGCTGGCCCGGATTCCACGGCCGCTGGAACGTGCCCGCCCCGAAGATGTCGTGCCCCGGCCAGGCGAAGCTGTGCCAGTAGCAGACGGCGAGCCGCAGATGGTCCTTCATCTTGCGGCCGAGCACCTCGCGCTCCGCGTCATAATGGCGGAAGGCGAGCATATTGTCGCTGTCCGGGCCTTCGTAACGGATCGGCTCGATTTCGGAGAAAATGCGGTTCTTGGCACTGGTCGTGGTTAGCATGGCTCAGTCTCGAAAGTTGCGTTGGAGGGCAGTATAGAGGGCTCGGAAGCGCGGCTGCAGCTCGGCGTAATAGGCCGTGAGGTCGCGCTCCGGCTCGACAGTGTCGATTGCCGGAGGCGGTGCGCAACTGCCCTGCAGCGTGCCGGCGCCGATCGCGACCTGGGCCAGCCGCGCTGCGCCAAGTGCTGGCCCGACGGCGCCCGCCTCGCGATAGACTAATGGACGGTCCAGCGCAGCAGCGATGAGGCGTCCCCAATAGGGCGATCGCGATCCGCCGCCGACGACCGTAAACGATTCAACGGAAGAGCCGGAGGCCCGAATCACGTCGAACCCGTCGCGCAGCCCCATCGCCACCCCATCGAGCACCGAACGGGCAAGTTCTTCCGGCCCGGTATCGGCGGTCATGCCGAAGAAGACGCCCTTGGCATGCGGGTCCGCATGTGGAGTCCGCTCGCCCGACAGATAGGGGAGGAAGATCGGCGTCGCACGGGCATCCGCCATGCGCGCGCTTTCACACAATTCGACCACGTCCATGCACAACAGGTTGGCCGCCCAGTCGAGCGACGCCGCGGCGCTCAGCATCACCGCCATCTGGTGCCAACGGCCGGGAATCGAATGGCAGAAGGCATGCAAACCGCGATCGGCGTCAGAGCGCAGGCTATCGGTCGCGACGAATGATACGCCGGACGTGCCAAGCGAGATGAAGGCGTCGCCATTGGCGATCACGCCGGCGCCGACTGCCGCAGCGGCATTGTCGCCCCCGCCGGCTGCCACCGGGACCTGGTCCATGCCCCAGCTTCGGGCGACGTCGGCGCGCAGCACGCCGGTTACTTCGACGCCTTCATACAGGCGCGGCATGTGGCCTTCGTCCAATCCGGTCGCGGCGAGCATTTCGGACGACCAGCGGCGCTTGGCGACATCGAGCCACAATGTTCCGCTCGCGTCGGACACGTCGGTGGCTTTGTCGCCCGTCATCTGCAGTCGGACATAGTCCTTGGGCAGGAGTACGCTGGCGATTTTCGCGAAGACCTCAGGCTCATGCTTCGCAACCCACAGCAGCTTGGGAGCGGTAAAGCCGGCAAACGCCATGTTGGCAGTAATTTCCCGGGACCGGGGCTCGGCGGCTTCGAGCTCTGTGCATTCCGCCTCCGAACGGCCATCGTTCCACAGGATCGCCGGCCGCAGCGGCCGATCCGAGGCATCGAGCAGGGTTGCCCCATGCATCTGCCCGGCGAGCCCGATCGCGTGCACCTTCTTACGGGTCTCGGTTGGAAGGGCGAGCACGGCCTTGTTCGCGGCCGACCACCACGCGTCCGGGTCCTGTTCCGAACACAGCGGCTCCGGACGCTGGACGGTTAGCGGCGCCGATGCCTCGACGATGCCCCCATCCTCGCCCATGATCACGGCCTTGACCGCCGACGTGCCGATATCGATGCCCAGGAACAAGCGAGCCAATCCCTCTTATTTTTTGCGGGACTCTTGAAAATCCCTCTCCTGACGATAGCGCTAACATCGACGCTCGCAGAAGTCGAGCGGACAATCGGCGAAGTGGATCAATTGCATTGCTGCACCGGCTCGAATAGCAACTGATATCGGGAGGGCATGGCATGGCGAAGGCCAGCAGGCGAAGCAGGGGGAGCGCGACGATCGAGGACGTCGCGCGCGTGGCCGGCGTCTCGGCGATGACCGTTTCACGGGTCATCAATGCCAAAAGCAATGTTCGCGAAACCACGCGCGCCGCCGTCCTCAAGGCTATCGACGAGCTAAACTATTCGCCCAACGCCGCCGCGCGCACGCTGGCCGCCGGGGAGGCAATCCACATCGGTCTGCTCTACGCCAACCCCAGCGCTGCCTATTTGAGCCAGTTCCTGGTCGGAGCGCTCGAAGGCGCGCGCAGGACCGGCGCTCATCTCGTCCTGGAACCATGCGAATCGGAGGCCGCCAGCGAACAGGCCGAGACCACGCGAGCGTTCCTTCAGTCCGGACTGGACGGGATCATCCTGCCGCCACCGTTGTCGGAATCGATGGCCGTGCACGCGGAAATCGCCGCTGCGGGCATGCCGATGGTCACTGTTGCGATGGGGCTGCCGAAAGAAGAATTGCTCAACGTCCGCATTGACGATTTTGCCGCAGCGAGGGAGATTACCACCCACCTGCTCAAGCTCGGTCACAGGCGCATTGGCTTCATTCGCGGCCATCCAAGCATGACCGCGAGCGCCGAGCGATACCGTGGATTTGCTGCGGCCATTGCGGATGCTGGCCTGGCCGCGGCCGACGCGCCGGTCGAGCAGGGTTATTTCACCTATCGATCGGGCCTGGTCGCGGCCGAGCGCCTGCTTGCCCGCAACCCGCGTCCAACCGCGATCTTCGCCAGCAACGACGATATGGCTGCCGCCACCGTCAATGTCGCCCACAGGGCCAATCTTGACGTTCCGGGTGACATCAGCGTCGTCGGCTTCGATGACACGGCACCGGCAACGACCGTCTGGCCGGAACTGACCACCATCCGTCAGCCGATCGCGGAGATGGCCGAGGCAGCCATCGAATTGCTAATGTCCGATCTTCGCAACGGTCGCGAGGGAGCGGCAGAGCGGGTGCTTCAACACCAGCTCATTATCCGCGACTCGTCCAGGCCCCAGGGCGAGGCGCCATCCAAGACGCCGATCAAAAGTTAAGGCAACCGGGTCACCAGGCGTCGCCCCGGCACGGCAATCGACAGAGACGCAACTACGAGTTACCGCTAACATCAACGATAAGACGAAGCCACGGGAGAGGAATATGACGGAGGCAAGCCCGGCGCGGGCAAATATGGGATACATCGGCGCCATTGTCGCGGTGGCGACGATCGGCGGCTTTCTGTTCGGCTACGACAGCGGCGCGGTGAACGGGACCCAAGAGGGCCTCAGGACCGCGTTCAACCTCGGCGACGCCGGGCTCGGCTTTACCGTCGGGTCGCTGCTGATCGGATGCTTCATCGGCGCCTTCTTCGCCGGTCGACTGGCCGACCTGATGGGCCGCCGGAACACGATGATGCTGGCGGCGCTGCTGTTCCTGGTCGGAGCGCTGATCCAGGGCTTCGCCGAATCTCAGATCATCTTCGTCATCGCCCGAATCGCCGGCGGCATGGCGGTCGGCGCGGCGAGCGTCCTGTCACCGGCCTATATCTCGGAAGTCGCACCGGCGGGCATCCGCGGCCGGCTGACCACCGTCCAGCAGATCATGATCATCACCGGCCTCACCGCCGCCTTCGTGGTCAACTGGTTCCTAGCGCGCGAGGCGGGCCAGTCGACCGCCGAATATTGGCTGGGTATCGAGGCGTGGCGCTGGATGTATCTGATGCAGGCGCTGCCAGCGGCCATCTTTCTTGTCGCCCTGTTCTTCATTCCGGAAAGCCCGCGCTACCTCGTTTCGAAGGGGCGCGACGAGCAGGCTACTGGGGTGTTGACCAGCTTGTTCGGCAGCGGCGTCGCCGGAGCCAAATTGGCCGAAATTCGCGCAACGTTCAGCGAGGATCATCGGCCGCGCCTGAGCGACATCCGGGCACCCGGCGGCGGCATCCGCAAGGTGGTCTGGGCCGGCATCATGCTCGCCGTGTTCCAGCAGCTCGTCGGCATCAACGTCATCTTCTATTATGGCGCAACGCTGTGGCAGCTGGCGGGCTTCACCGAAGACCAGTCGCTGCTGATCAACATCGTGTCAGGCGCGGTATCGATCGCCGCCTGCTTCCTGACCATCGCCGTCATCGACAAGGTGGGCCGCAAGCCGCTGTTGTTGATCGGGTCGGCCGGCATGGCGGTGACCCTGTTCGTCATGGTCTACGCGTTCAGCCAAGGCTCGCTCGATGCCGAAGGCAATCTGGTCCTGTCACGCGATCTCGGCATCATCGCCGTGGTCGCTGCCAACCTCTATGTCATTTTCTTCAATTTCAGCTGGGGCCCGGTGATGTGGGTCATGCTGGGCGAGATGTTCCCCAACCAGATCCGCGGGTCGGCACTCGCCGTCGCCGGGTTCGCGCAGTGGTTTTCGAACTTCCTGATCTCGTTCAGTTTCCCGTGGATGGCCGTGAATCTCGGGCTGACGCTGAGCTATAGCTTCTATGCGGTATCGGCAGTGATCAGCTTCTTCCTGGTGCAGAAGCTGGTGCATGAAACCCGGGGCGTGGAACTCGAGCAGATGTCGGGGCACTAGCGGTCCCGAATCTACCGGCTACAAGAATGGGGGCCGCCCGCGAGGGCGGCCCCTTCTATTTGATCGGCAGCTCGAACGGCGGCACAGGCAGCATTTCCGGTCCGTAGACGTTGACGATCGGATAGTCCGACCAGCCATAGCGCACGCGCGTTACCGGCCGACCGTCACCGGAAATCACGACCGTTGAGCCTTCAGCATGCGCCGCCGCATAGCGGCAGCTTGCCTGGTCGTTGCCGCACAATTCGACCCCGACAGGCATGCCGCCACGGCTCTCCACCGGCTGGTTGAATCGGACGACGATGTCTTTTCCGCTGCGCGACGCGCCGAGCACCTTGGGTGCAAGCGCGCTCTTTTCGTTGCCGTAGGCGATCATCTCGGCCGCGAGCGCCAGGCGCCGACCGACCTCCTGCTTGTTGGGCGGATGGATGTCGCTGCGCTCACCGATATCGATCGCGGGAACCAGCGCGGCATGTTTGTCCGCGTCAGTCGCCTTCCGCTGGTCGTCGATTAGCGCTGCCCAATTGCTGTCCGCCGGCGCGGTCGCCGGCTGGCCGAAGCCAGCCAGGCCAACGATCAGGAAGGGCAGCTGGGGATCGCCGAATTGCGCCCGCCAGCCCTTCATCCAGGCCGCGAGGCGATCTTCATAATTGTGCTTCCCGACATCGGCCTCGCCCTGATACCAGGCAACGCCCTTAAGGGCGATCGGTCCCAGCGGGGCAATCATGCCGTTGTAGAGTACGGTGGCGCCGCCGCCTTCGTCCCAGGGGGGAAGCGGCGGGGTGCCGATGTCCGCGCGGATCATCGAA
The DNA here is from genome assembly GCA_030773115.1 of Pseudomonadota bacterium. GTDB lineage: Bacteria > Pseudomonadota > Alphaproteobacteria > Sphingomonadales > Sphingomonadaceae > Sphingomicrobium. Next base: position 37,548 of record JALYNQ010000050.1, on the reverse strand, counting down.
TATTGCCAGCCCTCGCCCAGCGGCCGAACCGATCCGTCGGCAAGCGTGAGGTTGAGCGCATCGGGCGAACCCCACATGCCTCCGCCTCCACCCGTGTCGAGGATGTAAAGCAGGACCTCGTTCTCGCCCGCCTTGAGCAGGCCAGCCCGAACCGCATAGTTGCGCGGACGGTCGTACATGAAGGTCTGGCCGACCGCCTCGCCGTTGACATAGCTGCGGTCGAAATCGTCGACCGGGCCGAGGCTGAGGGTCGCCGCCTGGGCCGCCTGCTCGGGCGTAAGGGTGAAGCGCACGCGGGCCCACATCGCGCCATTGAAATCGGCCAGCGCCGGCACGCCCCATGTCTCCCACAGGGCGATTTTCGGCATCGCGGTCCAGCTCAGCCGGTTGCTTGCGCGCCACGGCTCCTGACCGGCCCCATCGCCGCTGTGCTCGCGCCACCAGCTGCTCCAGCGGTCGCCGAACTTGGCGACGGTACCCTTCGGATCGCGGCGATATTCGCGCAGCAGGTCCACGTCGACCGCGCCGCCGGTGGCGCGAACCCCGGCATCGTCCATCCAGCTGTGGATCGCCGTCCCACCCCAGGTCGAATCGATAGCGCCGATGGCGACACCATGGGATTCGCGCAGCCGCCGCGCCATGAAATAGCAGGCGGCGGAGAAGCCGGCGGCCGATTGAGCAGTCGTCGGTTGCCAGCGCACGTCGGCCGCGAGCGAAGCGGCCGGCGCAGCCTCGCGGCGCTTGGGTACCTTCAGCAGGCGCAGTTGAGGGTCATTGGCGCCGGCAACTTCACCTTCGCCGTTGAGGGCCTGCTTGAGCGGCCACTCCATGTTCGACTGGCCCGAGCAAAGCCAGACATCGCCGATCATCAGCCCATTGGCGGCCGCGACCGAATTGCCGGCGCCCCGCACTTCGAGACGATGCGGTCCGCCTGCCGCCAGCGACGGCAATTCGGCGATCCAGCCTCCCCGCTTGTCGGCCCGCACCGCGCGGCTCTGGCTGGCAAGGCTCACGGTCAGCCGCTCGCCTGGATCGGCGGTGCCACGCACCTGGATCGGGCGGTCGCGTTGGATCACCGCATTGTCGCCGAACATCGGGTCGATCGTCGGCGCAGCCGCTGCCGCGGTTGCGACCAGCGAGGCGCTTGCGAGCAGCCAGCGCATCACAGGCTGCAACGGTCCTGCGGGACCGTCACGCTGGCGAGACGGATGTCGGAAATGGCGATGGACAGCTTGCCCGCCGTCGCCAGCGTGAAGGGCGTGGAGACCTTGCTCATGTCCGCTCCGGCGGTCTTGAAGCACCCGAGCGGGATCGCCAGCGACTGCCACTCACCCGTCTTGCGCAGCGCGCCGGTGATCGGAACCGCCTTGCCATCGATCGCGACCGTCACCGGCGCCGTCGGTGCGGCGTCGACCCGGACGTCGAAGACCAGACTGAGCTGGGCGTTCGTCTCACGCGAGATATCGAGCGGTTGGGTCGCCGTCAGCGTGAAGACCTGCGGGCCGGATCCGGTGAAGGTCACCAGCCGCGTATCCTCCTGGCCGCGCCGGTCGATCGCCCGGACGCTCGCCCCGCCGCTTGGCGCGAGGCGCCAACCCGGTGGGGTCGCGCCACGCGCGAAATAGACGCCGTCGGCGCCGGTCGCGGATGGCGGGGGGCGATCCTCGGACAGCGTCGGCAGGTCGCCGGGCTGGCCATATTTCAGCCCGTAGCCAAAGGCGAACAGCGGATCGTAACTGGCATCGCCGACGTTGAGCGGCGTCTGGTCGGCGCGCTTAGGCCAGCTGTAGCTGAGCTTGCCCTTGAAGTCGTGGCGGACCTTGCCGGCGGGGTCCTTGAATAGCACGTCGGCCACGCCCCCGCCCTCGCTGCCCGGCAGGAAAGCGGCGACGAAGGCGTCGGAGGCGTTGATCTCCGGATTGACCCACAGCGGCCGGCCAGAGAGGAGTACCGCGACGGTCGGTATGCCCGCCGCCTTCAGCTTCTTCAGAAGCTCGAGGTCCTTCTTGTCGCTCGGGCTATATTCGACGGTCGGCCGGTCGCCGACCATCTCGGCATAGGGGCTCTCGCCAAACACGACGATGGCGACGTCGGGCTTGGCCGTGATGGCGCCGTCAGCGCTCAGGGTCGCGCGGCCGCCGCCGGCGCCGACCGCTTCACGAATGCCGGCATAAATCGACTGGCCTTGCGGGAAATCCTGGTTGGTGATGTCGGTCCCCTGCCAACTGATCGTCCAGCCGCCCGACTGCTTGGGGATATTATCGGCGCCGTCACCCGCGACCAGCACATTCAGCTTCGGCGACAGCGGCAACAAATTGCCCTTGTTCTTCAAGAGCACCAGCGACTCGCGCACCGCCTGCCGAGCCACCGCGCGATGCTCTGCTGAGCCGAGCATCTCGAATTGCCCAGCCAGGGGCCGGGCCGAAGGCTTGGGTTTCTCGAACAGGCCATAGCGGACCTTAACCCGCAGCACCCGGCGGACGGCATCGTCGAGCCGCGCCTTCGGAATCTCGCCCGATCGCGCCTGGGCCAAGGTGCTGTCGTACAGCCCCTTCCAGCTATCGGGCGCCATGAACATGTCGAGCCCGGCGTTGACCGACGCCGCGCAGCTGGTGTTGCTGCATCCGGGGACCTGGCCATGCCCATTCCAGTCGCCGACCACCAGCCCGTCGAAATTCATGTCGCCCTTGAGCGCGTCGGTCAGCAGCGGCCGGTTGCCGTGCATCTTGGTGCCGCGGACGCTGTTGTACGATGCCATCACCGCCTGGACGCCGGCCTCGATCGCGGGCGGATAGCCGGCGCCGTGGATGTCGCGGATCTGCTTGTCGGTCGAGGGATTGTCGCCCTGGTCGCGGCCCTCTGAAGTGCCGCCGTCGCCGACGAAATGCTTGGCCGTGGCGATGACCCGGCCGGGACCCATGAACTCCTTCGTGCCCGCTTTGCCCTGGAGTCCTTCGACCATCGCCGGCGCATATTGCCGCGGGACGGACGGATCCTCGGACCAGCCTTCGTACGTGCGGCCCCAGCGGTCGTCGCGCGGCACCGCCACGGTCGGCGAGAAGTCCCAGTCGAAGCCGGTCACCACCATCTCGCGCGCGGTGACCTCGCCGACCTTCCGAACCAGCTCCGGATTGCGCATTGCGCCCAGGCCGATGTTGTGGGGGAAGACGGTGGCGCCGACCACATTGCCGTTTCCGTGGACCGAATCGATCCCGAAGATCATCGGGATTTTCTCGCCCGCCCAATCGGCAGTCATCGACGCTTCCCACATCGCGTCCATCAGCTTCAGCCATTCGGCCGCCGGCGCCTTCTCATTGCCTCCGGGGGAGCTGTTGCCGCCGGCGAGCACCGACCCAAGCTTGTACCTTTTCAACTCTTCGGGCGTGATCGCGGAAATGTCGGCCTGGATGATCTGGCCGACCTTCTCCTCCAGGCTCATCCGCGACAGGATTCGCTCGACGCGGGCCTCGACCGCGGCGTCGCGCGGCACGCGACTTTGAACCTCCGGCCATTTGACACGCACTTGCGGAACCTGCGCCGCGACAAAGTTCGCACAAAGTGACGCGCACAGCAGCGACGCGACGACCCGCCCTCGTAAAGTCATCCCTTACTCCTCTCCCACCCGCACTCTAGATGATAGCGCTACCATTCTGCAAGCCGAGATGGTGGGTCTATTGCTCGCAGGCGGCTTCCCAGGCGGTGATGAAGTCGCGCGCCCGGACGGAAACGTCCGATGGGCTCATGCCGGGGGTAAAGAGCGCCGATCCCAGCCCGAACCCGGCCGCTCCCTTCGCCAGCCATGGTCCAAGCGCGCTTGGAATAACGCCCCCGACCGGTAGCAAGCGAGTGCCAGGCGGCAAGATGGCCAGCATCGCCTTGAGCACCGGCGGGCCCGCAGCCTCGGCGGGAAACAGCTTGAGCGCCGCCGCTCCCGCATCGAGCGCAGCGATCGCCTCCGTTGGAGTGAAGATGCCGGGCAGCGAAACAAGCCCCTGCTCTACCGTCGCCGCAACGACCCGCACGTCGGCATTGGGTGAAATAATCAACGTTCCTCCGGCCCCAGCGACAGCCGCAACCTCGCCGGTTTTCAGCACCGTTCCCGCCCCAATCACGGCCCGGCCGGCGAAACGCTCCGCGAGCCTACGGATGCTTTCGAGCGGCTCGGGGGAGTTGAGCGGCACTTCGATGATCGCGAAGCCAGCTTCCACCAGAGCTTCGCCGATCGCCTCGACCTCATCCGGCCGGACGCCGCGCAGGATCGCGATCAACGGGCAACGTTCGAAAGCCGCGTCAAAATCGGTTCGGTAAGTCATTCCGCCATATCCCATATTTTCGAAGCGCCGGCGACGAACGCCGCTTCGCTATCGACCAGATGCGCCGTCCCGCCCAGCGCCTCAATGGCCGCCGAATAGAGCTGGCCGAGCTTGGCGTCGGCTACGACATGCACCGTTGCAGCCCTGTCAACTCGCGCGGTGACGTCGGCACCGATCAGGATTCCGCTGGTAAATGAGGCCGCATCACCGTCATCGAGCAAACCGAGCAGACCCCGCGAGCGGACCGAGAAGAGGCTGGCGAGCAGATCCCGCCGCGCACCTTCGGCGACGCCTTCGAGGAATGCAGCGCCGACCATCACCTCGCCCGCCAGCTGCCTAGCGAGCAGGCCCTTACTGGATAGCAATGCGAACAATTCACCGGTCATGGCCGTGGTGAAGCCGGTAATCGCGCCCTGGCTGAGCGTAGCCCACTTGCAGTGGGTGCCGGGCTGGCAGAGCAGGGCATCGGCCGGCACCAATCCCGCCGCCGCCGCACCGAGCAGCTGCACTTCCTCGCCGCGCATGACATCGTCGGCAGTCGCGATGCCGGGTACGATCGAGGTGCGATCGTCGATCCACACGAGCGACCGGACCAAATGGGCCAGCGAGGCCGGCGCCTCGACATAGGGCACCTTGCGCCAGCCGATATCGGCGCCGACCATTCCGGCGAGCAGCATCGGCAGATCGCCGTGTCGGGCGCGAATAGCGGCAACATCTTGCTGGTAATCATCGCGCGACAGAGTCGACGCGCCACGGTCATCGCTCTCGCTCGCGACCGCCATACCGTCGTCGACCAGGAACAGGCGCCTGCGTGAGGTGCCCCAGTCGACCGCGATGAACGGTCCGGTCACCACCAGTTCGCGTAAAGCGCAACGAGGATCAGGATGATAATCAGCGCCGAGACATTGAAGCCGGCCGAGGTGCGGAACGACACGCCCTCCATCGTGATCAGATTACGCGTGGCCGGCGCGGGCCTGGCGAGCGAAACGAGGACCGCCAATCCGAGCGAGATAAAGAACACGATCGACATGCGGTTGATAAATGGCACCGCATTGAGCGCTGCCGAGCCACCCCAGTCGGCGGGGAACCAGAAGATGAAGCTAATCACGACCGATGCAATTGCGCCGACCAGCGCACCCGCCTCGGTTGCCTTCGGCCAGAACAGGCCGAGCAGGAAGATCACCGTGATGCCCGGGGTCACGAAGCCGGAGAATTCCTGTATATATTGAAAAGCCTGGTCGAGGCTGCCGAGCAGCGGTCGGGCTGTGGCCATGGCGATGACGATCGACACCGCTGCCGCGATCCGGCCGATCAGCACCAGATGCTTCTCATGCTCGATCGTTCCGGTGGCATCCTCGGCGCGGGTCTGGACCCCCTTGAACTTGGCATAGATATCAAGCGTGAAGATGGTCGCGATCGAATTGATCTTGGATGCGGTCGAAGCGATGATCGCCGCGATCAGTGCCGCGAAAACGAGGCCGAGCAGGCCCGTCGGCAGTAGCGCCATCATCGTCGGATAGGCCTGGTCGGGCTTGTCGAGCCCGGGCGCCAGGACAACCGCGGCAATGCCCGGGAGCACAATGATGACCGGCATCAGCAGCTTGAGGAAGCCGGCGAAAATAACACCCTTCTGTGCTTCGTCGAGGCTCTTCGCCGCGAGTGCGCGCTGGATGATATATTGGTTGAACCCCCAGTAGCTGAGGTTCGCGATCCACATGCCGCCGATCAGCACGGCTAGGCCCGGCAAGTCCTTATAATAGGGGTTGTCGGGCGACAGGATCATGTCGAAGTGGCCTGGCAATTGGCGCTGTAGCTCGACGAAGCCACCAATGACACCCGCGTCGCCGCCGATCCGGCTCAGCGTCAGATAGGAAATGACGAGTCCGCCCATCACCAGCAGCGTGACCTGGACGATGTCGGTCAGCGCCACCGCCTTGAGGCCCCCGCGAAGCTGATAGAGCAGCGCAAACGTGCCGAGCCCGACCAGCGCTACATCCTGATTGATGCCGGCCACCTGCGTGACTGCAATCGAGCCGAGCCAAATGATCGAAGTCAGGTTCACGAAGATGTAGAGGACCAGCCAGAACACCGCCATCACGGTGCGGATGGTCGGTCCGAACCGCTGCTCGAGGAACTGCGGCATCGTGTAAATTTTGTTGGCGAGGAAGATCGGCAGAAACCACTTGCCGACGATCAGCAGCGTCGCCGCCGCCATCCACTCGTAGGACGCGATGGCGAGGCCGATCGCATATCCCGAACCGGACATTCCGACGATCTGCTCGGCTGAAATATTGGCCGCGATCAGGGAGGCACCGATCGCCCACCACGGCAGGTTCTTCGACGCCAGGAAATAGTCGGAGCTGTCCTTGATGTGGCCGGCGCGTTCCCGCGACACAAACTGGGCCAGCGCGAATATACCGATGGCGTAGACGATGACGACGATGAGATCGATGGTCGACAGGCTCATCCATATCCTCCCCGAGCCGCGGTTTTTCCGCGTGACGTGGGGAAAAGATTTATACTACAAATGCCCGGTGTCCAGCAGGAACGATACATCTGTGGGGGCGGCAAGGAACCTTACCCGCTCCACTCTCGAAGCGCTTGGCCTGGCCATTGTCATCGGTCGTTACGACTCGCGCTCCTTTCCGACCGAAGCGGAAATCGCGAAGACTCTGGGGGTCAGCCGCTCGGTCACGCGGGAGGCGGTCAAGATGCTGACCGCCAAGGGCCTGGTAAGCGCCCGGCCTAGACACGGAACGGTGGTTGAGCCGCCCAGCAGCTGGAATTTGCTCGATCCCGACGTGCTACGCTGGACATTGGAACGGAAATTCTCGATCGAACTGCTGCGGCATTTCAACGAGCTGCGCATGGCGATCGAGCCCGAGGCCGCGGCGCTTGCCGCCCGCCGCCACCAGCCCGACGACCTGCGTCCGATCTACGAGGGGCTACGCCGCATGGAGGCGGCCGCGACCGATCCAGACGATGTTCTGCAGGCCGACATCTCCTTTCACGTCGCTATTCTTCAGGCGACCAAAAATCCCTTCTACGCGCAGTTTCGTACGCTGGTTGCGGCAGCGCTGAAGACTTCGATCAGCTTCACCAACCGGATCAAGGGACATTCGGCCAGCGTTGCAGATCACGCCGCGGTTGCTGAGGCGATCGAACGGCGCGACCCGGATGCAGCGCGAAAAGCCATGGCCGCCATCGTTGGTGAGGTACTCGGCTTGATCGACGAAGCCGGTACTTCAGCCGCCGAACATTAGGGTCGGCAAGCCTCGGCAACCCGGGTCGACCTCGAACAGTTTCCCGGCTTCGGGTTCATCCACGCCATCGGCAGCCGACGTCACGAACATCCGGTCGAGATTTTCGCCTGCGAAAGTGCAGCTGGTGATTTGCGATGCGGGTAGTTCAATCGACCGCTCCAGCTTGCCCTCTGGCGTGAAGCGACTGACCCGTGAACCACCCCAGTGCGCGACCCACAGGCCGCCATCCACATCGAGCGTCATGCCGTCGGGCGTGCCCCACTCCCGCTCGAAGCGGATATGGACTTGGCGCGGTCCGAGCGTGCCATCGTCGCGCAGCTCGAAGCGGTAGATCTGGCTGAGCGCCGTATCGGTATGGTAGAGGGTGCGGCCGTCGGGGCTAATCGCCGGGCCATTGGCGATGCCATAGGGGCCCTCGACCCGGGCCCAGCTGAAGTCGGGGTCGAGCCGATAGAGGCTGCCGCTGACGTCCGTGCAATTGGCGGCCATGGTCCCGCCCCAGATACGACCGTTCGGATCGGCCTTCGCGTCGTTCATCCGATTGCCGGGCAGATTAGGTTCTGGATCGCCGATCGGGCGAATGGTCAGCGGATCGAGTGCGAGCTCGGCAAAACCGGACGCGAAGCCGGCGATGAAGCCTGGCTTCGATCGTCGCTCGATCACCCAGCCGATCGGTTCCGGCATGTCCCAGTGGCAAACCGAGCCCTGCGCGAGCGAGTATCGGAGCAGCTTCCGACCAATGATGTCCACCCAGTAAACGGCATCGTCGCGCTCGGACCATAGCGGGCCTTCGCCCAGCTGCGAGTGGCCGCTGCCCTCGACGATCCGAACCATATTCAGTGACTGTCCCGGGGCAGGCCCTGCTCGGCGATCCGCTGATATTTGACCGCGGATTCGATCACCGCCCCGCCGTCAAATTGGCCGACGATGTCGCGATGGATCTCCTGCCAGGGAGTCTGCGAGGGCGGAACGGCGGTGACGGCGCTCTCGGCACGACGACGTGCAAGCTCGTCCTGGTCGACCAGCGCGTCGACCCGCCGCGTCCTAAGGTCGACTCTGATCCTGTCGCCGGTGCGCAGCAGAGCGAGAGCTCCGCCGACCGCTGCTTCGGGCGAGGCGTTGAGGATGGATGGGCTGCCGCTGGTCCCCGACTGACGACCGTCGCCGAGACAGGGAAGAGCGTGGATCCCGGCCCGGATCAGCGCGGCAGGCGGTCGCATGTTGACCACCTCCGCACCGCCCGGATAGCCGACCGGCCCGGTGCCGCGGATGACCAATATGCAGTGCTCGTCGACGCCCAGGGCGGGATCGTCGATCCGGGCATGATAATCCTCCGGACCATCGAAGATGATCGCGGTTGCCTCGAAGGCGTCGGGATCGTCGGGATTGCTGAGATAGGTCGCGCGAAACTCGTCGGACACGACGCTCAGCTTCATCACCGCCGAATCGAATAGATTGCCGCTCAGGACGGTCAGGCCGGCATGGTTGAGCAGCGGTTCGTCAAGCGGCCGGATGACATTGGGGTCCTGCGTGGCCTGGCCCGCGACATTGTCGGCAACGGTGGCCCCGTTGACGGTCAGCGCATCGCCATCGAGCAGCCCGGCGTCGAGCAATTGGCCCATGACCGCCGGCACGCCGCCGGCGCGGTAGAAATCCTCGCCTAGATATTCTCCGGCGGGCTGAAGATTGACGATCAATTGAATGTCCGCCCCGTGGCGCTCCCAGTCACCGAGGCTGAGCTCCACTCCTGCATGGCGGGCGATAGCATTCAGATGGATGGGAGCATTGGTCGAGCCGCCGATCGCCGAGTTGACCCGGATCGCGTTGAGGAAGGCCGGGCGTGTCAGGATGTCCGAGGGTCGCCGGTTCGCCGCCACCATCTCAACGATCTGCCGGCCCGTCTCCCAGGCGCATTGTTGGCGATCTCGGTAGGGCGCCGGAATAGCCGCCGATCCGGGTAGAGACATGCCGAGCGCCTCGGTCAGCGAGTTCATCGTCGTCGCCGTGCCCATGGTGTTGCAATAGCCGGTCGAGGGCGCCGACGAGGCGACCAGCTCGATGAAACCTTTGTAGTCGATCTCGCCCGCCGCGAGCATCTCGCGCGCCTTCCAGACGATCGTGCCCGATCCGGTCCGCTCTCCCCGGAAATGGCCATTCAGCATCGGCCCAACCGACAAAGCGATCGCGGGAATGTTGACGGTCGCCGCCGCCATCAGGCAGGCCGGCGTGGTCTTGTCGCAACCAATGGTGAGAACCACGCCGTCGAGCGGATAGCCGTGGAGCACCTCGACCAGGCTGAGATAGGCGAGATTGCGATCGAGGCCGGCGGTCGGACGCTTACCGGTTTCCTGGATCGGGTGAGTCGGGAATTCGAGCGGAATCCCGCCCGCGTCGCGGATACCCTCCTTGACACGATCGGCGAGGACCAGGTGATGACGATTGCAAGGCGCAAGGTCGCTACCGGTCTGGGCGATGCCGATGATCGGCCGGTCCGACTGAAGCTCCTCGAGGCTCAATCCATAATTGAGGTAACGCTCGATATAGAGGGCGGTCATGTCGGGGTTGTCGGGATTGTCGAACCACGCCCGCGAGCGCAGCTTGCCGCCGGCGCGGCCCTTCTCGGCCGTCATTCGATTCGTCTCCCAATCCAAGCTGGCGATGGTTGATAGCGACCGTCCCGGAGGTTAGGAAGCAATAAGTATGACAAATGAATCCCCTGTCCGGCTCGGCCTGGTCGGAGTTGGCAAGATCGCCCGCGACCAGCATTTGCCGGCGATCGTGGCGAACCCGCACTTCGAGCTGGTGGCGACCGCGGACCCGTTAGGCCACGTGCAGGACATTCCCGGTTATGCAAGCATCGAAGAGATGCTGGCCGCGAGCCACGACCTCGACGCGGTCTCGATCGCCACGCCGCCGCCGGGCCGTGGCGCGATTGCGGGCGCAGCGATCGACGCGGGCCTGGATGTCATGCTGGAAAAGCCGCCGGCGGCAACTCTCGCCGAGATTGGCGAGCTCGAGGCGCGCGCCGCCGCAGCCGGAGCGATACTATATACCACTTGGCATTCACGCGAGGCGGCCGGAGTCACGGCAGCGCGCGACTGGCTGGAAAATTGCCGAATCAAATCGGTCAACATCGCATGGCGTGAAGATATCCGGCGCTGGCACCCGGGCCAGGACTGGATTCTGGCGGCAGGAGGTTTCGGCGTGTTCGATCCGGGCATCAACGCCCTGTCGATCGCCACCGCGATCCTGCCGGAACCAATCGTCGTTGAATCGGCCGAACTGACCATTCCAGCGGGCCGCGATTCACCAATCGCCGCCAACCTGAGGATGCGCAGCGGCGCCGCTGCGATCGCCACCGAGTTCGACTTCCTTCACGAAGGCCCGCAGCAATGGGACATCATCGTCGAAACCGACAGCGGCCGGCTAGCCCTGCACGAGGGGGGAAGAATAATCGATATTAACGGGTCGGTCGCCGAAGGACCCGACAATGAATATCCACGGCTATATGCGCGGTTCGCGACGATGATCCGGGAACGGCAGAGCGATGTGGATACGGCCCCGCTCGGCATCGTTGCCAATGCATTCCGAATTGGCTCTCGACGCGAAGGACCTGAATTCAAGTGGTGATCATTTCTGGCTTCTCGACGAAGTCAGCGACATTCGGATCCATTGGGTGACCGCGCGCCATTTTGTGCCACGACCCAATCCATTCCGTTTGCCAGATGCCGGCGAATGAAGGGCTCGGAATAGCTTTCCTTGGTGTGACCCATCGCGGTATAGAAGACCCGACCGCCATCGACCTCTCGCGTCCAGGCGACCGGATTGGGGTTGATGTCCCTTTCGCCGATCGACCCAGGCTCCAATGTGGCGAGCAGAGTTGATGTCGGGTCAACATCGTCGAAATAATACCATTCATCAACGCGATCGACCGCCGGCGGCAGGCCGCCGCTCGCCGGATGCGATCGATCGACAATCGATAGTTTGCCTCTGGGTGTTCCGGGCGGATGGCGGGCAAAGCGGCCCCCGATCAGCTTGCCATACCAGGGCCAATTATAGTGGGAGTCGGCAGCGGCATGGATGGCGAGGACCCCGCCGCCGCGCGCGACGAACTGCTGTAGGGCGGTGCGACGGTCGCCGACGAACCATTCGGAATTAGGATCGTTCGGGTCAGTCGTGGTGCTGAGGAGCACGATTGCGCGGAACCGCCTGAGGCTATTCGCCGAGAAAACCGACGGGTCCTCGCTGGCTACCGCGGCAAGTCCGCGGCAGCGGGCGATTTCCGTCAGAGCGCCAATTCCTGCCGGGATGGAATCATGGCGGTAGCCCGTCGTGTGCGAGAAAATCAGGATGGCGTCCCGGCTTTGTCCTGCTGACGCGGCAGAACCGACCAACAACAATAGAATCGCGGCGAGCGGACGCATTGCCGGACGCTAGCAAAAGTCATCCGCCCATCAAAATTGGTTTCCCTCCTTGCCATCTGTGCAACCGGCTCGGACATCCACTGATGCCCCCTTGCCGATTTTCTATGATCGAGGTTGCACGTAACCGGTTGCAAAGCTCCCGCTACCGGCCATAGTTTCTTGTGGAAACTGATCCGGCGGGGCCGTTTCCGGGCAGCAGCTAAGCGTTTCGTCATGGGCGGTCCCGCTCGCTACTTCGGAAAATGCATGAAACGCAGAGACATACTCGCTGGGACTGTTGCGCTCTCTATGGCGCTGTCGGCTTGCTCGGGCGGTTCAGAATCGCAGGCGGCGCCTCCGGCGCCGGAAGTCATCGTCGCGACTCCGCTTGTCCAGGAAATCCTCGACTGGGATGATTATGTCGGCAGGTTCGAGGCGATTGAAGATGTCGAGGTGAAGCCGCGCGTCTCCGGCTATCTCGTCGGGGTTCACTTCCGCGACGGTCAATATGTCCGCCAGGGGCAGTCGCTGTTCACCATTGACGCGCGTCCGGCTCGCGCGCTTCTGGACCAGGCGCGGGCACAGCTCGCCCGAGCCGAGGCGCAGCTTGTCAATGCCCGGACCGAGCTGGCGCGGTCGCGCACGTTGGCCGCTCAAAAGGCGGCGAGCGTCGAAGAAGTCGAACAACGCCTGGCTGCACTGCGTTCGGCGCAGGCCGATGTTGCGGCCGCCCAGGCGACGGTTAGGGCGCGCCAGCTTGACGTCGGCTTCACCAATGTAGTTGCACCCATTTCCGGCCAGGTTTCCGAGCGTCGCGTCTCTCGCGGCAACGCGGTCACGGCCGATCAAACTGTGCTGACGACGATCGTTTCGACCAATCCCGTTTATTTCGGTTTCGATGGCTCCGAGGCGTTGCTGCTTCGCTATCAGCGTCAAAATGGTGGCGTCCGCCTCGGCGCGCCGGTTCGCATCCGTCTGCAGGACGAGGCGCAATATGTGCACGCCGGACGGCTCGATTTCCTCGACAACAGCTTGAACGCCGGCTCGGGGACGATCCATGCGCGGGCCGTCGTGCCGAACCCCGACGGACTGCTCAAGCCTGGCATGATGGGTCGGCTACGTCTGGCCGCAACGTCGCCTTACCAGGCGATGCTGGTGCCCGATACAGCGATCGTGACGGATGCAGCGCGACGAGTAGTCTATGTTGTGGACCGGGGCGGAACCGTGTCCATGCGTCCCGTCCAGCTGGGCCCCCTCACCGGCAGTTTGCGCGTGATCCGCGGCGGCCTTTCCCCGCAGGACAATGTGGTCATTGACGGCATCCAACGGGCCATGCCGGGGCAGAAGGTGAAGCCGCGCAAGGGTCGAATCACGCCACCGACCACGTCGGAACCGGACGCGCAACCGCCGCAGCCTGCGCCCGCCTCGGCGGCCACGCCGGTCTCCGGCTGAGGGGCGCCGACCAAGCATGAAGATGAATTTCTCGAGCTTTTTCATCGACCGGCCGATCTTCGCCTCGGTGATCGCGCTATTTATCACCCTGCTCGGCGTCTTCGCCTATCCGGTCCTGCCGCTCTCCCAATATCCGGAGATTGCGCCACCGTCCGTGGCGGTCGTAGCCGCCTTCCCCGGCGCGTCGGCGGAGACCATGGCCGAAACCATTGCCGCCCCGATCGAACAGGAGATCAACGGCACCGAAGGCATGCTCTACATGCGCTCGAACTCGAGCCAGGGCCTGACGACGATCACCGTCACCTTCCAGCCGGGCACCGACATCGACACGGCGCAGGTGCTGGTCCAGAACCGGGTCGCCATCGCCGAGCCACGCCTGCCCGACCAGGTGCGGCAGATCGGCGTCACCGTGACCAAGCAGGCAACGGACTTCCTGATGGTCGCAGCAATGACCACGACCGATCCGGCGATCGACATCGATTATGTCGGCAACTACGCCAATTCGACCGTCCGCGACCGCCTCCTGCGCATCCCGGGAGTCGGGGCCGTGCAGGTATTCGGGGCCGGCAATTATTCGATGCGCGTGTGGATCGATCCGGACGCCGCCGCCGCGCGCAATCTGACTTCCGACGAGATCGTCACCGCGCTCCGCGGTCAAAACGTCCAGGTCGCCGGCGGCTCCGTCGGCCAGGCGCCGTTTCGGACGGGCGCTCCGGCGTTCGAATTGCCGGTCCAGGTCCAGGGGCGTTTGACCGATCCCAACCAGTTTGGCGACGTCGTGCTCAAGACCGACCAGGCGACGGGTGCGATCACTCGGCTGAGGGACGTCGCCAGGGTCGAGATCGGCAGCCAGGATTACAGCATCCGCGGCACGTCCAATACGCGGCCCGCCGTGTTCATCGCCATCCAGCAGCTGCCCGGCTCCAATGCGCTCGACACGGCCGACGGCGTCCTCGCCGACCTGGAAGATGCCTCGCGGGATTTCCCGCCGGGAATGGAATATTCGATCCCCTACAACCCGACCGAATATGTCCAGGATTCGGTCAATGAGGTGCAGCGCACCCTGCTTGAGGCAATTGTCCTCGTCGTCCTGGTGATCGTTATTTTCCTGCAGACCTGGCGCGCAGCGATCATTCCGATCATTGCCATCCCGGTATCGCTGATCGGCACCTTCGTCGTGCAGCTCGCGCTCGGTTTCTCCATCAACTCGCTATCGCTGTTCGCGCTGGTGCTGGCCGTAGGCATCGTCGTCGACGATGCGATCGTGGTCGTCGAGGCGGTCGAGAAGCATATCAGGGCAGGCCTCTCTCCCCGCGAAGCCGCGCACAAGACGATGCAGGAGATTTCGGGCGCGCTGATCGCGATCGGCCTGGTGCTGGTCGCGGTGTTCGTGCCGGCGGCGCTGATTTCCGGCATCCCCGGCATCTTCTACCGCCAGTTCGCCGTCACCATCGCGGCCTCGGCGGCCATTTCCACGCTGATTTCGCTGACCCTGTCCCCGGCGCTCGCCGCCCTGCTGCTGAAGCCGCATCGGACCGGCGACGAGCATAAGCATGAGGGCTCGCGGTGGATGCGGCCGCTGCGTGTAGCCGGCGGACGATTCAACCAGGGGTTCGACTGGCTGTCCGAGCGCTACGGGGCGCTCACCGCCACGCTGGTTCATCGCTCAACCATGATGTTGGTCATCTATGGCGCCCTGCTAGGGCTGACCGTCTGGCGGCTGAACGCCACGCCGACCGGATTCATTCCGGACCAGGACCAGGGCTTCCTGATCGGCGTCATCCAGCTTCCTCCCGGCGCTTCGCTCGAGCGGACCGAGGCGGCGGTCGAGCGTATCCGGAATACTGTCTCGCAAAATCCCAAGATCATCGAGACGGCGGCGTTCGCCGGCCTCGACGGCGCGACCTTCAGCCCGGCCTCGAACAGCGGCATTATGTTCCTGCGGCTTGCCGAGCATGAGGATCGCCGCGGCACCGGCGAATCCGCGGCCGAGCTGGCCGGCGCGATTACCGGCGCGGTGGCCGGTGCCGAAGCCGGTGCGCAGGTCTTTTTCCTGTCGCCGCCGCCTGTGCCAGGCCTTGGCAACGGCAGCGGCTTTGCGATGATGATTCAGGATCGCGGCAACGCGGGCTATCAAGTGCTTCAGGGCGCGACCTTCGCGATGATGGGCGGGGCGCAGCAGAGCCCGAACGTCGCCCAGGTATTTTCGTTATTCAACACCGGTTCGCCACGCATCGAAGCGGAGGTCGACCGCGATCGAGCTCAACTGGTCGGGGTCGAGCCGAGCCAGGTCTACGCGGCGCTGGGCACTTACCTTGGCTCTACCTACGTCAACGACTTCAACCTGCTCGGGCGAACCTTCCGGGTCACCGCGCAGGCGGAAGCCGCGGCACGCGACGATCTCGCCGACGTCGGCCGCCTGCAGGTCCGCTCGTCGACGGGCGAAATGGTCCCGATCTCGGCGGTCGCGACCTTCCGCTACGGCAGCGGGCCGGTTCAGGTCACGCGGTACAATAATTACCCAGCCGCCGAGCTGCAGGGCCAGACGCCGCCCGGCGTCGCATCCGGAGATTCGCTGCGCACGATGGAGGAGCTGGCAGCCAAGAATCTGCCACCCGGCTTCAGTTTCGAATGGACCGGCCTTGCCTTCCAGCAAAAAGCGGCCGGGAACACTGCTCCGCTGGTGTTCGCGGTCGCGGTGCTGTGCGTCTTCATGGTGCTCGCGGCGCAATATGAATCGTTGACCCTGCCGCTCGCCGTGATCCTGATCGTACCGATGTGCGTGCTCGCGGCGATGACCGGCATCAACCTGCGCGGGATGGACAATAATATCCTGACCCAGGTGGGCCTGATCGTGCTGATCGCGCTGGCCGCCAAGAACGCGATTCTGATCGTCGAATTCGCCCGTCAGGCGGAAGACGATCTGGGCATGAACCGCTTCGACGCCGCAGTCCATGCCGCCCAATCGCGTCTCCGGCCGATCCTGATGACCAGCTTCGCCTTCATCTTCGGGGTCATCCCATTGGCCGTCGCCGTCGGCCCTGGCGCGGAGATGCGGCAGGCGATGGGCACAGCCGTCGCGTTCGGGATGGTCGGCGTGACCCTGTTCGGACTTATTTTCACGCCGGTATTCTATGTCGTCTGCCGCGGGCTCGACCGGTTCATGCCGAAGGCGATGCAGCACAGTACGCTTCACGCCCACGGCCATCCGGAGCCCGCGGAATGAGACGACTGCTCGCCGCTGCCGCGACCTTGGCGCTTGCCGCCTGCATGGTCGGGCCCGACTATCGCTCGCCCCTGCCCCAGGCGCCGGCCCAGGACCCCTTCCTCAGCGGCCGCTCGCCCGCCTTCACCGGCGAGCAACCGCCCGGGCGCTGGTGGAGCCTGTTCGCCGACCCCGTGCTTGATCGGCTGATTGAGCAGGCGCTCGCGGCCAACACCGATTTGCGGGTCGCGGCTGCCAATCTGCGCCGTGCGCGCGCCGTCCTGCGCGAGACTCGATCGGGACTGTTCCCGACCGCCGAGGCCTCGGCCAGCGCGACCTACAGCCGGCAATCGGGCGACCAGCTCGGCTTTGAGGGAGCAGGCGGCGAAGGCTGGACCTACGACGCCGGAATCGACGCCAGCTATCAGGTCGACCTGTTCGGCCGAATCCGCCGCGCGATCCAGGCGGCTCGCGCCGACGCCGGAGCCGCCCAGGCCGCCTTCGACCTGAGCCGCATTACGGTCGCTGCCGAGACAGCGCGAGCCTATGCCGACGCCTGCAGCGCCGGCCGTCAGCTCGCCGTCGCCCGCGACACGCTGGCCATTCAGGAACAGACATTCGACCTGACCAGGCGCCTGCTTGAAGGCGGCCGCGCAACCGCTCTCGAGACCGGCCAGGCCGGCGCGCTGCTGGAGCAGGTGCGCGCGACCGTGCCGACGCTGGAAGCACAACGGCAGACGGCATTGTTCCGCCTGTCGGTCCTGACTGGCCGCCCGCCGGCGGAATTCCCGCGCGAGGTTGCCGCCTGCGAGACCTCACCCGCGGTTGCCCGGCCGATTCCCGTCGGCGACGGTGCGAGCCTGCTGAGCCGTCGCCCCGACGTCCGCCAGGCCGAGCGAGAGCTCGCCGCCGCGACGGCGCGCGTCGGCGTCGCCGTGGCCAGCCTTTATCCGACCATCACGCTCGGCGGATCGGCCGGAAGCTCGGCGACGTCGCTTGGCGGTCTCGGCTCAAGCGATTCCTTCCGCTTCAGCATCGGCCCGCTGATCAGCTGGTCCTTCACCAACCTGGCCGTTGGCCGCGCCAGGGTGATACAGGCCGAAGCCAACGCCGAAGGGTCGCTCGCCAGGTTCGAAGGCACCTGGCTGCGGGCGCTTGAAGAGACGGAAAGCGCGCTCACCCGCTACGCGCGCGAGCTCGATCGGCGGGAGGCGCTCCGTCGGGGTCGGGCGCAGGCCGCGGAGGCAGCACGCATCGCCCGCCTGCGTTATGGGGCTGGGCGCGACAGCTTCCAGATCGTGCTCGACGCGGAGCGCTCGCTGGCCGATATGGACGCCGCACTGGCCCAGTCCGAGGCACAGCTGTCCGACAATCTCGTGTCGCTGTTCCTTGCCCTTGGCGGCGGCTGGTAGCTGGAACTGAAGTCCCGGCTGCTCCAACTCAATGTTCGCGAAACGCCGTCCACATGGTGTCAGCCAGCGGCTCGAGCGCATATTGCAGGGCGGTCCTCTTCTTCAACGGCACGAGCACGGCGACCGGTGCCCCTGCCCTGAACTCAAAGTTCCTTCCGCGCATTCGCTTGACCGTCTCCATCTGGTCGCCGGGAACCCGCACTTCGGCGGTGTAAAAGGCCTCTCCGCTCTTTTCGTCGACCAGGCTATCCGCGGACAGGCGGGTCACGCGGCCCATGATGATCGGCATGTTGCGCTCGTGCAGGCCGAGAAACTTGACCTGGGCCTGCTGGCCGACGTTCAGGTCGTCAGCGTCATCGATCGCCACTTTCGCTTCGACCACCAGGTCCGCCTTGGCCGGCACGATGTCCATCAATGTCTGGCCAGGCTGGATGACGCCGCCGACCGTAAAGATGGAAAGTCCGATGACTGTGCCCGAAGCAGGCGCCCGAATCCGCAAGCGCTCCAGCTGATCGCGCGCCGCCCGATATTTGGGCAGCAGCTCGCCGAGCGCGAATTCAACTTCGCGAAGCTCGGCCGAGGCACGCTCGCGATAACCTTTTTCCGCTTCGATTTGCCGCAGGCGACCACCGCTTGCCGAAGCCCGGGCTTCCGCAACATTGGCCTGATATTGACCCCGCTGACCCTGCAGTTCAGCCTTGGCACGCTCCAGGGCCCGCATCCTGGACTTTGACACGAACCCTTTTTCGGCAACGGGCCGCAGCGCGTCTATTTCTGCCTGGATCAAACGCTCCTGCTCCGCCGAGGACACCATCTTGGAGCGATAGCCCGTCGCGCTCTCATTGGCTTGGGCCGTCTGCTGGCCCAGCACATGGGACTGCGCCGACAGCGACGAGCGGCGGGCCCGGAACTCGTTGGACTGGACGCGGATCGCCTCAGCAATCTCGGCGCGGCGGGATTCATCGCCAGTGCTGAATTCGGCCGGCCATGTGATCGTCGCGGCACCAGCCAGCTCGGCTTCGAGCCGCGCTCGCTGGGCCTGGAAATTGATCATCTGGGCGGCGAGGGCACGCTCCTGGGCGCGAACTTCGGCCCCGGCCAATTCGATCAGAAGATCGCCCTTCTTGACCTGCCGCCCCTCGGCAACATGAATCGCCGAGACCACGCCGCCATCGCGATGCTGGACCGATTGGCGCTGGCCGGAGACGACCAACTGGCCGGAAGCGTAAGCGGCCGCATCCAACGGGGCGAAGGCCGCCCAGCCAAGGAACAGTACGAAGAACAGGCTGGCGACAATGATTCCAAAGCGGATGTCGCCGCGTGAATCATCGATGTCGGGCGCCGGGCTCGTTGCGCCCTCGATCAGAAGCGGATCGGTATGTCCGCCAAGATAGCCGCTCATGACGCAGCACTCCTCTTGACTGGCGGCGGCGGGCCTTCGATCGGCTTAGCCGGACCGCTTAACCGGGCGAGGATTTCATCGCGCGCGCCGAACGCTTCGATCCGTCCGTCACGAAGCACCAATATCTTGTCGACAGCGGCCAGCACTCCCATTCGGTGGGCGACGATCAATACCGCCGCCTTACGGGCTTTCAGCGCCAGCAAGGTCTCGACCAGCTGGCCTTCTCCGGCGGCGTCGAGATGGGCATTGGGTTCGTCGAGCAGGATGATCGGTGGATCGCCGTAAAGCGCCCGGGCCAGGCCCACCCGTTGCGCCTGCCCGGCCGAAAGCCCCCTTCCGCCCCAGCCGAGCATGGAATCATAGCCGTTGGGCAGCTGCAGGATCAGCTCATGAGCGAAGCAGGCCTTCGCTGCCGCAACCGCCTTGGCGTCGACATCTCCGCTTTCGGCACCCACTGTATCCTCGAACCGCGCGATATTCTCCTTGACCGTACCGGCGAACAGCGAAACGTCCTGCGGCAGGAAGCCGATGTAGGGGGCAAGGCGTTCGGGATCCCAGTCCAGCATGTTGGCGCGGTCGACCCGGATAGTGCCTCGGTCCGGACGTCCCGCGCCAGCCAGCATCCTGAGTAACGTGGACTTACCGGCCCCGCTCGGGCCAACCACTGCGACCACCTCTCCAGGCAAGAGGCTGAAGCTGATGTTGGCGAGAATGGCTCCGTCGCCAGCGGCATTGGCAACCGCCAGTTGCTCTACGTCAAGCCGCCCCTCGGGCGGCGGAAGCTGCGTCACTGCCGTGTCGACCTCCCGGCTGGCGAGGAGATCATTCAGCTTCTGGTACGCGCTCTTGGCCTGGGCGACAGACCGCCAGGTCGCCAGAAGCTGCTCGATAGGCTGGAGCGCGCGTCCCGCCAAAAATGATGCCGCGAACACCGCGCCGGCGGAGATGCTGTTGCCGATTGCCAGCCATGCACCGAGGCCGAGGGCGGTCGACTGAAGCATGAGCCTCAGGAACTTGCTGATCGTTACGTAGCGGCCGCCGGCAAAGCTCGCATTGCTCTGCAGCGCCATCATCGACTGGCGCTCGGCGAGGTGGCGCCGCACCATTGCCCGACGCATGCCCAACGCGCGCACATTTTCCGCGCCGGCCAGGACTTGTTCCTGGCTAGCATAGGCGCGGGCCGCGGCCTCGCTGGCGCTTTGCAGGGGCTCGCTGGTCGCGCCATGGTTCCGGAATGCAACGATCGCCAGCAATACGGCGCCGGCAAGGACCAGCAGGCCGATCAGCGGATGGATCAGGAAGCACACCAAAATATAGATCGGGGACCAGGGAGCATCGCAGAGCGCGATGATCGCCGGGCCGGTCAGTGCCTGGCGGAGCGTGTCGAACTCGCGCATGGACTGGCGAGCGACCGCATCGAACGTTCGGTCGCGACGGGCCAGCGACGTGTCGAGAAGAACTCCTGCCAGCTGACGGTCCAGCCGGATCGACGCGCGAACCAGCAATCGCGAACGGACGAAATCCAGCAGCGCAAGCGTCGCCAGCCCGAACAGCAGCACCAGCGTGAGGAACAACAGGGTGACGTTGCCGCGCGTGGGAATGACGCGGTCATAGACCTGCAGCATGTACAGCATCGGAACCAGGAACAGCAGATTCAGCAATGCGCTGAACGTCGCGACCGCAATAAAATGGCGGCGGCAGGCCCGAAGCGCGGCCGCTACGGGATCACTGGGTGGCGTAAAAAGTTGCATTGAGTCCGGACAAGTCCCCAGCTGTCCGACTCCGCAGAGCCGGCTCTCATTTGGAGGCCCAACTAGTTGAATTTGCCCAGGTTCTGCAAGTGCTTAGGGATCCTCGCCCTGCTAAGGGACGGAAATGACGCCCTTTTTAGTCCAGTTATGATCGGCGCTTCATCACGCCAGTTTCGGAATATTGTAGGAAGCCGCCGCCCCGCCCGGGATATTGGGGGTGTCAAAGCGGGGCGGCGGCACTCGGGCAGTTACAGGCCTAGGACAAGGCTCGCCCGAGCAGTAAGTCCGACTTTGTGCTCGCGTTCTTCGGCGCCGACTTCGCCAGCAATGCGGAAGGTCGAATTGCCGCCGATGCCGCGGATCCGGCCGACCCAGCCGCTTTCGCGGTCCTCGGGGGTGAGGGTGAAAGTGTCGCCGTCCTCGAAGCGGGCGCTGGTCTTGCCGAGCGAGCCGCTGACGATCTGGCGGCGGCCGCCTTCCAGCTCGAACCGGAAATAGCCTTCGTCAGGGCGGTAGGCGCCCCATTCGAAGCCGGCGATCATCAGTCCGTTGACGGCGAGCTCGTCGCTCTTGCGCTTGTCGACATCGAGGTCGAGCGCGCTGCCGCCGCCCTTTTCGTCATAACCATCCTCGCTCAGCCGGTAATATTCGACGCCGGCCGACGGACGGATGAAGAAGGAGCCGGCCCACAGCTCGTAGCTGCCGAAGGCGGTGGCCGAGAAGAGCGAGCCGTTCCAGTCGCCCTTGATGGTCCGTTCGATGGCCTCATCGCCCTCGCCGGCGCGGAAGAACCGCTTGCCCTTGAAGCTGATGAAGGAATAGCCGCTCCGCGCGCCGACCTGGAGGCCGCCGCTCTGCAGCCGCCAATGAGCCGCGACCGAATATTGATTGGCGTTGACCGTATTGTCGGTCGCCTTGTCGTCGTCCTTGCCCCACAGATAACTGAGCGTGCCGCCGAACTTGCCGAGCTTGGTCGAGAATTCGGCGCCGCCGGTCGCTCCCCAGCCGCCAATTTCATAGCCGGCCGTGTCACCGATGCTCTTCGACGAGCCCCAGGCGACCTGGCCGAACCAGTAACTGGTGCCCCCCTCATCCTTGTAGGGCGTCTTGGGGTCACTGAGCATGCGGGCGATGGCACGGTCGCCCATCGTCACCGCCTCGAAGGTGCCGCCGGCATGCTCCGGCAGCATCTGCTGGAGCTGGCCGACGAACTCCTCCTGGCTGCGGATGGCGAGGAAGCTGTCGCCGATGTCGTCGTCGGTCGTCAGCGCTTCATAGATGGCATTATAGGCCGCGCCCTCGGATCGGTTGAGGCCAAGTTCCGTCGCATTCTTGCGGCTGATGTCGACCGCGACCTGGTTGCCGGTCACCGACAATGTGCCCTTGTAGAGAAAGGGCAGCAGGTCGGAAGACGTCGTGAGGTTGCTGCCCCCCGTCAGCGTCCCGGCGTTGATCACCACGAAGTGGCCCTCGGCCTCGGCAACGTTGGCCACATTCAGCTGCAGCTTGGAGCCGGCTGCGAAACTGGCGGCGCCACTGACATTGAGCTGGCTGGATTCGCTGGCTGAATTGCTCAAGGTCACCGCCAGCGTGCCGCCGTCGGTGACGTTCAGCGAAGCTATATTGGCCGCCTTGACCACGCCGAAGGTGCCCTTGTTGACCGAGACGGCGAGGCCAGTTGCATTGGTCAGCTGGCCGGTGAAGGACGAGGTTCCGCCAATGGTCAGCGTGTCCGCCCCTCCGCCGAAATCGACCGAGCCACTGAACACCGACGTGCCGCTCGTGCTGATCGAGTCCGTTCCGGCGCCAAAGCTCAGCTTGCCATTGGCGACCGCGTCACCCGACAGCAGAAACTGGTTGGCACCGCTGCCGAAGCTTACGTTCCCGGCGAGCTTGCCGTCGGCGACGTCGAGCGTGTCGCTCCCGGTGCCGAACTTGATGTCGCCTGTGATCGACGGCGCCGTGAAGGTGGCAGCGACGGCGGTCTGCTTGATCGTCGCGCCGGTGGCATTGGCGCTAAGGTCGATGGCGACATTGCGGGTCGAAGTCGCCGCCGCGCCAGCCGCGGTGATGGCGCCGCTGTTCTCGATCAGGCCGAGCGTGCTCGACCTGTCGATGATGGCGGTCGCGGTCCCATCGGTTCCGGCGCTCGCCTTGATCTCACCGCTGTTGCGCAGGATCGGCAAGTTCGCGCCCACCTCGACGCTGACGGCGGTTGCGCTGGCCAGGGCATGGTTGCCGCTGCCCGCCAGGATCTTGCCGGCGTTGCGAAGCTCCGGAGTAGTTGCGCCGGCACCGAGCCGGACCGCGGTGGCGGCGCGATCCAACGACTTGGCCTCGATCGTTCCGGTCACGCCGATACCGTTGGCGATCGACACTGTCCCGCCGAGCCCGCCGATTTGCAGCGCGTTGCCGTAGACCCCGGTGTAGAGGCCGCTGCCAAGGATGCCGCCGTCGACGATCAGTCCGAAGTTGGTACCGGTTCCCTCGGTGGCGCCGATGCTGATGGCCCCGGCCGAGCCGATGCGCAGCGCGGCCGCCGAACCGTAGGAAGCGATGGCGGCCGAGCCTTCCTTGGCATCCTCGATGCCGTCATCGTCCTCGTCATTATCGGTCGTGCTGTTGTCCTTGGGCGGGACCGCGAGGATGACGCCCTTGGCGACATTGCCTTCGATCGACACCGCAGGTCCGCCCTGGAGCAGATCGTCGGCATCGAGCTTGCTCGGATCGGCGGGAGGGGTGGTGAACCGATAGCCGGTTGCGGAGATCGTCCCCTGCAGGACCATAGCTCCGCCGATGTTGCCGGTCGACTGCACGCCGATGGACCCTTGGCCGCGGGCAGTGATGGTGCCGGCCAGCCGTGTGTTGCCGGTGACGTCCGACAGCCTGACTCCGACCGAATTGTTGCCTAGCACGCCAGTGTTGCCATCATGCCGGAAATTGCCAGTCAGCGGGCCGCCGAGATGAATGCCGGCGCTGTTGTTTCCTTCGACGGTGATCGTGCCCGTGCTGGTGACGAGGATGTCGCCGGTCATTGCACCATTGGCGCGGATGCCGAAACGGTTGCTTCCAGTGACGAAGGGGCCGTCGAGGTCGCCGTCATTATCGGCGTCGGTCGGCGTGAAGGACTCGTCGACGATGATCTTGCCGCTCAAGGTGATGCCGCTGGTCACGCCCGCCACAACGTCGACGCCGGCAACGTTGTTGACGTTGCCGATCTGGATCGTGCCCTGGTTGTTGAGCTTGTGGTTACTGTCGATGATCATGCCGCCGCCGGCATTGCCGTTCACCACGCCCGTCGCGTTGATCAAAATGTCGTCTGGAAGACCGCCCGCCTTGACCGTCGAGGTGCGGACCGGCCCGGTGACCGTGGTCGAAATGGTCGTTTCCGCGGCGGCCGGAGCGGCCATGGCCACGAGGCAGGTCGAGGCAAGCAAGAATTGACGCATAAGGTCCCCATTATCCAACAGAAGTGCGCATCCGCCGGGCGGCCGATGGGCTTTCAGTGGGTCAGACGGAGACGCGTCCGGCTTGCCTTGGAAAAAATTTAGAAGGCTTGCTCGAAGCCGAGGCGAATGGTTCGGGGACGAAGCGGAGTCAGCTGGTCTGCCCCCGTGGCGATGGGAGCGCCGAAGGCGAAGCGGTTGCCGACCTGGTCGGTCAGGTTGGTCACGGTGAGCGAAACCGTCCGGCGCTTGTCGGAGGCCCGCAGGATCAGGCCGGAATCCAGATATTGACCCTGCTCCTCGCCGAGATGCTGGCCGACCCCCAGCCGGGAACGGCCGACATAACGGGCATAGGCATTGGTCTCGAGCGTCCAGTCGCCGCCCAAATCGCGGTGCCATTCGAGCGCGCCGCGGGCCACCACCCGGGCAATGTTGGGGATCTCCATCGAGCCGTCATCGCCTCCGACGATCAGGGCGCGGAAGACATCGGTCGGCTTGGTGATCTTGCCGTCGTTCCAGGCCAGGCCAGCCTCCAACCGAATATCCGGCATCAGGCGCACGCCGCTATTGACGGTGACAGTCCAGACGCGCCCGTCGCCGATATTGTCGGTGATCGGCAGCCCGGACGGATCGAGGAAGTCGGCCTGAATGTCCTTCCACACGCTCCTTGTCGCGCTACCCTGCAGATCGAACCGGTCGCGCCCGGACTGGCCATAGCGGAAGCCGAGCTCGGCCGTACCTAACCGGTCGTTGCGGTAAAGCCGGACCGTGTCGGCCGCGATCGACAGGCCGCCGGGGCGAAAGCCCTGCTGGTAACGGGCATAGAGGGTCAGGCCATCGATCGGCCGGGCCAGCAGAGCGGCGGAAGGCAGGAAGCGCCGTTCGGTCCGTGTCGAGTCCTCCTCATCAAGCTTGGCCCAGGCGAGCGGCGTTAGATGCTCACCCTTCCCCGACAGCTTTGAAATGGTGTAGCGGCCACCGATGCTTGCCTCGATCATCGGCGTCAATTCTGCGCCGACTTCACCGTAAACCGTCGTTTCCCTGACCCTATTTTCAACGCCGGCCAGATCGACTGTCACGTCCGCCCCAAGCGGTCGAGGGGATGGCGCGCCGGTCGTTCGCCGAGGCACTGCCGCATTCGGCGAACCGAGATTGCCCGAGGTTAGCTGGAGGGTGAGATCGCGCCTCACTTCATAGCGATGGACGATCGAGCTGACGCCGACCAGCCAGCTGTAACCATTCGCCATCGGCCGCCAGACGCGCGTTTCGTTGCTGAGCGCCCGCGCCTTGCTGTGTTGGCCGAGCTGGCGAATCTGGTCGGCGGTGGACGCATCGAAATTCTCGTCGACATCCTGCCAGCTTGCGCCGGTGGTAGAGCGGAAGCGGATAGCCCCGCCGTCCTTGCGGAAAACCAGGCTTGCCAGCGTGAAATCGGACGAGAAGGGCTGGTCGACTAGGCTGTCGCGGGTCAGGCCGGACGCTTCGTCATCGGCATATTGGCTGTCGTCGCCCTCGATCCGCTGCGCGACGCCGGCCAGGTCGACCGACCAGCCGGGCGCCAGCTCGGCGGTTAGCGTAGCCCGGCCGCCGGTCACGTCGATGTCATTGATATCCTTCTCGCCGGTGGCGACATTGTCGACGTAGCCGCCCTCGCGGGCATGGTAGCCGACGCCGCGCAAGGCGACCCTGTCGCCGAACGGCGCGTTGACCACCGCTGAAGCGTCATAGCCGAGGTCGCCGTGCCAAGTGACGGACCCACCGATCGCCGCCGTGCCGGCGAACTCGCCCAGGTCGGGCATGTTGGGCTTCAGCAGGACGATGCCGCCGAGCGCGCCGGAGCCGTACAGCGTGCCCTGCGGACCCTCGAGGATTTCGACCGACTGCATGTCGACCAGCTTCAGGTCGGGGTCGGGCCCGCTGTAGCCGGTGCGCATGTCGCCAAAATATTGGCCGACCGGCGACTGGGTCGGCCCGCTGAAACTGGAATCGGCGATTCCGCGGATGAACAGTTTGTTGCGGCCGGCGCCGAGATGGGTCGAGGAAAAGCCGACCGAACGAGACTCGATCGCCTCGGTTCCGGAAACGCCGAGCGGCGCAAATTCCTCCCCATCGATCCGCGACCATTGGCCTGGGAAACGCTGTGACAGCGTGTCGCGTTTGCTCGCGGTGACGACAATGTCCTGCGGTTCCGGCTGGGGTTCGGACGAGGCCGGCGCAGCAGGTTTGGCTCGCATCGCGGCCGGTTTCAGCCTTGGCGGATCCTTAGGAGCAGCAGCAGCGATCAGCACATAGCTGTTGACGCCCACCTTAGTCACCCGAAGACCGCTGCCCTTGGCCAGGCGGGCCAGGGCGTCGCCGGCATCCATCTTGCCACGGATCTCGGGTGCGCGACGGCTGAGCAGGCTGCGATCGGGGACGGCGATGCTGATTCCCGCCTGCCTGCCGATGGCGAACGCCGCCTGTCCGACCGTCCCGGCAGGGACGTCGATCGGTCTGGAGGCGGCATGGCCTGGAGCGGCGAGGTTGAGGAGCGCGGCAAGCACCGCGTCAGCATAGAGCGTCCTAATCGCTAGACCTTTCCTCCCAATCTCCAGCCCCGACCTGACCGCTCGATGGATACGCCCAGCAAGGGTTCCAGCGAGCGGGGATCACGTTTGACTTCGGCAACCGACAAGGTGCCAGTGAAGCGGCGGGTGCCGATAGCGGCACTCGCCGAAAAGTCGATGCCCGTCGACCGGCGGAGGTCGGCGACAACCTGGTCGAGCGGCTCATCGAGATAGTTGAGCTGGCCGCGCTCGAACGATCCGACCGAGGAAATATCCGCCGGCACGGCCTGGAGGACGGAGGCGCCATCTTCGGTATCGAGTCGCTGGCCGGCCGCCAGCTTGAGCCTTGCGCCATCCGGGTCGGCGACAACCGCTCCTTCGCTGACCAGGACACGCGTCTTGCGCCCGTCGCGCGATACTTCGAATACGGTGCCGACGTCGACCAGTTCCAGATCGCCGCTAACAACTTCGATCTTGTCGCCGTCGGCATTATGAAGCCGGAGCAGCAGCTGGCCTTTTTCAAGGCGGACGGTGCGGCGATCCCAGCCAGCAAGCTGAAGCCTAGTGTCGCCGTTCATGACCAATTGGTCCCGGCCGCCGAGCGAAACGACGCGGACCTGGCCCGGACCGGTCGAATAATCAACCGGCATCAAGCGCGGTGCGACGATTGCCGTGCCCACCGCGGCGAAGGCCGCTACACCGGCGGCCAGCGCGAGGCCGCGACGCCCCGCACTGCGCCGGGGTTCCGCGGCCGGAATGGCCTCTACGACTGGCAGAAAGTCGGCTTCACTCTGGGCCACCGCGTGGTAGGCATCGGCGTTGGCAGGGCTCTCGTCGAGCCAGGCCGTGAATTCGTCCCAGCGTTCGAACTCCGGGTCATTGGTCCGGACGAGCCAGTCCAGTGCCGCGTCGCGCCGGTCGGGGTTTGGAGTCATCGCCACCTCATGCCCCCAAAGACGGAGTCGAACCGGCTATTCCTCATCGAGCTTCTCCCTAAGCTCGTCGAGCAAGCGATAGACCATTCGGAGGTCGCTCTCGATCGTGCTGGCGCTGAGGCCCATGGCGGCGGCGATTTCCCGCTGGGTGTGACCTTCAATGCGGTGCTGGCGAAAGATGGAGAGGGCGCGGGCAGGGAGCTTCGCCAGCTCCGCCTCGACCAGCGCCAACTTGCGGCGCCCATCGAGACCCCGATCCGGGTCCGGATCATTCGCGGCAGAGCTCGGCAGCCGGTCAGTCAATCCGGACCATTCGATTTCGCGCCGCTGAGCCTGGGCCTCGGAACGGCGACGGTCGATCATCAAATTGGTCGCGGCGCGGAACAGATAGTTACGTGGGTTGGCGACAGGCCCGGAGACCGCCACCGCGATTTTCAGCCACAGCTCCTGCAGCAAATCCTCGACCGCGTCCCCGGCGCCATGGGCGCGGAGATAGCGAAGCAATTGCTCCCGATTCTCCTCGAAGATCTGCTGAAGGCCCTGGTGCTGCATGATTGCCAAACCGGGCGTCTCTATAGCGGCAACGCCGGACAAGGATAGCGCGACGGATTGCGCCCGCCGCCAGCACCTCTTAACTCGGCAACCATGAAGCGCGCGCTCCTTTTGACACTCACCTTCATTCTTGCCGCCTGCGGCCAGTCAGGCGATCCCAATATTCAGCTTGGCAACGCCTGGGCGCGCCCAACCCGCGGCGATGCTCCAGGCGCTGTCTATGTTGCGATCAACAACAAGGGTGAAACGGACGATCGGCTGACCGGCGCATTCACCGATCATGCGGCGCTGGCGATGGTTCATCAGAGCGAGCTGGTCGATGGCGTAGCCACCATGCGCATGGCCGGGGAAATCAATATTCCCGCGGGCCAGCGGATCGAGATGGTCCCGGGAG
Source organism: Pseudomonadota bacterium (assembly GCA_030773115.1). Lineage (GTDB taxonomy): Bacteria > Pseudomonadota > Alphaproteobacteria > Sphingomonadales > Sphingomonadaceae > Sphingomicrobium. The sequence goes on along the minus strand of JALYNQ010000050.1, from coordinate 8,474 downwards.
GCACCCATATCATGCTCGAGGGCCTTCGAGCGCCGCTGCGCACCGGCGACAGCTTCGAACTGGTCCTGAAGTTTCGCAAAAGCGGCGACCGCAAGGTCACGGTCGACGTCACCAAGGCCGAACAACCGTGAGTCTGTCGCGCGTGCGCCTCATTCTCTGGCTGGTCGTGGGGGCCGTCGCGCTGGGCATGGTGATGCTGATCTGGCGCCAGTCGGAGCAGCAGCAGGCCGCTTCCAGCCCGCTCGGCACGGTGGGCGGGCCGTTCACCCTCACCGGCACAGACGGGCGGCCCTTCCCGAGCTCCAGGCTGAACGGCAGGCCGGCGGCGATCTTCTTCGGCTTCACCCATTGCCCCGACGTCTGTCCGACGACGCTGGCCCGGCTGGCCAAGCTCCGCCGCCAGCTTGGTCAGGGCGACGATGCGCTGGCGATCGTATTCGTCACCGTCGATCCCGAGCGGGACACGCCAGCCGAGCTCGGAAACTATCTGACGCTCTACGATACGCCGGTGGTCGGCCTGACCGGCTCACCGGCGCAGATCGAGCAGATCAAGAAGCAATTCGGCGTCTATTCACGCAAGGTCGAGCAGCCCGGTGGCGGTTACAGCGTCGACCATACCGCCTCAGTGATCCTGCTGGACAGGAACGGCCAGTTCGTCGCCACCTTGTCTCCGGAGGAAGGCGACCAGGTCGCGCTCGACAAGCTTAAGCGAATTACCGCCTAGTCCTGACGCTCCATCACCCGCCCGAGCAGCCGGTCGATCGCTGCCTGCGCCTCCGGCTCCTCCAAATTGGGCGTATGACCGACGTCCGGAACGACGACCAGCTCGGCATCGCCCTTCAGCCTCTCCACCATCCGGTCGGCAACTTCGGCCGACAGCAGGTCCGACCGTTCGCCGCGCAGGATCAGGACCGGCCGTCCGGCGAGACATTCGTACAGGTGCCAGTTGGCCCCCTGCGGCCCTTCAGTGGCGGCGCGGTAATTGTCGGCGATCCGCATATCATATTCGAAGCGGATCCCGTCGGGCGCCTCATGCATGATACGATGCGTAAAGCGTTCCCATTCGCCCGGACCCCATTTGGGGAACATGTCGCGGTTGCGCTCGGTCAGCACTGTAACCGCCTCTTCCCAGCTGCCGAACGCGATCTCCCGGCCGACATAGCCGCCGATCCGGTCGAGTCCTGCCTGGTCGATCTCTGGCCCGATGTCGTTGAGCATCGCCCCGGCAATGCGGTCGCCGTCGGTCGAGGCGAGCAGCATGGTGCAGATGGCGCCCAGCGAAGTGCCCAGGAAGACCGCGTCGGCGATCCCCAACTGGTCAAGCAGCTTCAGTATGTCGGCCACATAATATTGCGGCCTGTAGCGGCTTGGATCGGGATCATGGTCGCTCATGCCCCGCCCGCGGAGCTCGATTGCAATCACCCGCCAATCGCCGGCATAGCGCTCGGCCACCGGCTCGAAGTCGCGGGCATTGCGGGTCAGCCCGGGAATGCACAGGATCGGCGGCTTGTCGCGCGGTCCTTCATAGTCGCGGTAATGGAGGCGAAGGCCCTCGGCACTGTGCCAGAAACGGTCGGTCCAATTCGGCATCACTTCCCCCGGATGAGGAGTCCACCTATCGCGGGCGGATGGCCAGCCCGCAAGCCGTTCCGGAGAAGGTTCCGATCCTGGAGCTGGGCGACAGCTTCTACGATCCGGTTCGGCCGGCCGATTTCCCCCAGTGCACGGCGCGCTTCCTTAATCGCCGCTGGGCGGAGCGGGTCGGCCTGGGCGGCCTGGATGAAGGTGATTGGACCCGGCATTTCTGCCGGTTCGAGCCGCTGCCCGGCAACCTCCCGCAGCCGCTGGCGCTGCGCTACCACGGCCATCAGTTCCGCGTGTACAACCCCGAAATCGGCGACGGCCGCGGCTTCCTGTTCGCGCAGATGCGAGGGAATGACGGCCGCCTGCTCGACCTCGGCACCAAGGGCAGCGGTCAGACCCCCTACAGCCGGCGCGGCGACGGGCGACTGACGCTCAAGGGCGGGGTGCGCGAAGTGCTGGCGACCGAGATGCTCGAGGCGCTGGGCGTCAACACGTCGAAAAGCTTCACCCTGTTCGAGACCGGCGAGGAGCTGTGGCGCGGCGACGAGCCGTCGCCGACCCGCTCCTCGGTGCTGACGCGGCTCAGCCACGGCCATATCCGCATCGGCAATTTCCAGCGCTTCGCCTTCTTCGACGATGTCGAAGGCATTGCGAAGCTGGCGCGCTACTGCCTGACGCACCTGCTCGACGAGCCATTGGGCGACGACGCGGAAAACGCTGCCCGGCTGCTCGACCGCGTCTGCTCGGCCACCGCAACGCTTGCCGCCAGCTACATCGCCGCGGGCTTCGTCCATGGCGTGCTCAACAGCGACAATATCAACATCACCGGCGAGAGCTTCGACTATGGCCCGTGGCGGTTCGCGCCCGAATGGGACGAGGAGTTCGTGGCCGCTTACTTCGACGAGATCGGCCTTTATGGCTTCGCCCGCCAGCCGGAGGCGATCCACTGGGACGTCGCCCAGCTGGCCGGCTGCCTGGCGATGATCGGGGAAGTGCCGGCGCTGTCCGATTTGCTCGCCGGCTGGCCGGATCGCTTTCAGGCGGCGCTGCAGGACCGGATGATCGCGCGGCTGGGTGTCGAAAAGCGGGACCAAGCCACTGACCGGCCTCTCGTTTCGGCAATGATCACCGGGCTCAGGTCACGGATCGTCGGCATCGACCGTTTCTTCTTCGACTGGAGAGGCGGACGCATTCCCGCGGATGCGGACTATCGCGCCACCGAGCTCGACGAGTTGCGAACCTTGCTGGACGGGCGGCAGCGAACCCTGTCCCATCCCTACTGGTCGGACCCCGCTCCATGCTCGATGCTGATCGACGAGGTCGAGGCGATCTGGTCGGCGATCACGGATCATGACGATTGGGCGCCATTCGAGTCCAAAATCGAGGCAATCCGGCGGCTAGGCGACGCCATGACGTCGGACACACCGGGTTGACCGGCCAACCCCCGCATGGTTAGCGCCACTGGGCGTGCGGGAGATTGAATGAGCGGCGAAATCCTCGTTTCCACCGAGCCGGCGACCGGCGCGGAAATCTGGTCCGGCCCGGTCGGAGATGCCGCGGCCGAAGTCGCCGCCGCGCGCTCGGCATGGCCCGAATGGGCTGCTCATTCGGTCACTTACCGGATGGAGACGCTTCGCCGCTTCGCCAATGTCGTCCGCGCCCGCGAGGAAGAATTCGCCGAGCTGATTGCGCGCGAGACCGGCAAGCCCTTTTGGGAGGCAAAAACGGAGATCGCCTCGGTCATCGCCAAGGTCGATATTTCGATCAATGCCTACTCGGAACGCACGCCGACCAACCGGCTGGAAGCGGCGATGGGCAACAAGGTCGCCGTGCGCCACAAGCCGCATGGTGTCCTGGCGGTGTTGGGCCCCTATAATTTCCCGGCTCACCTGCCCAACGGCCACATCGTCCCGGCGCTGATCGCCGGCAATGCGGTGGTGTTCAAGCCGTCGGAAAAGACGCCGGCGACGGGCGCCTATTTAGTCCAATGCTTCCATGAGGCGGGTGTGCCGGACGGCGTGTTGCGGCTACTCGTCGGCGGACCAGCCGAGGGCAAGGCTCTCGCCGCTCAGGCTGGAATTGATGGCCTGCTTTTCACCGGATCGGTTGGCGCTGGGATGGCACTGCACCGCCAGTTCGCGGAAACTCCCAACAAGATCCTGGCGCTGGAACTTGGCGGCAACAATCCGATCGTGGTGTGGGACGCCCCCGACTTGCCGGCCGCCGCGACCATTGTCGTTCAGTCCGCTTTCCTATCCGCCGGCCAGCGCTGCACGGCGGCGCGGCGGCTGATCGTCGAGGATGGCAAGCATGAGGAACTGGTCGAGGAGATCTGCAAGCTGATCGACCGAATCGTCGTCGACCATCCGATGGCCGACCCGCAGCCCTTCATGGGGCCGGTGATCGACCTCATCACCGCGGACATCCTCCAGGACCGTTTCATGGGGCTGATGATGAAAGGCGGCAAGCCGATCCGCCGGCTCGAGAAGCCCCACGAGGAACGGTCATATCTTACACCCGCGCTGATCGACATGACCGATGCCAAGGACCGACTCGACGAGGAGTTGTTCGGACCAGTCCTGCAGCTGATCCGTGTCAAAGATTTCGATGCCGCGATCGATGAGGCCAACAACACCCGCTTCGGCCTGGCGGCGAGCGTGCTGACCAAGGATCCGGCTCTCTACGACCGGTTCTGGGCCAATGTCCGCGCCGGCGTCATCAACTGGAACAAGCCGACCAACGGCGCTCCGTCCAATGCGCCGTTCGGTGGGGTGGGATTTTCAGGAAACCACCGGCCGAGCGCCTTCTATGCCGCCGACTATTGCGCGTATCCGGTTACAAGTGTTGAATCTGAAGCAACCCGTGCGGTTATCGGCGAAGGCCTGCGCGATGCCATAGCGCCGATGGAATAGTCCGGCCGCTTGACTCGCCGCGGCCTCCCGCTTTTAATATGGCCATGGGGCATGCGATCGCCCCATGAGGCGACATGCTGAAGTATCGCGTCCTAGCATCGAAAGGGACGCATCATGTCTGCAACCAATAGCATCAGCCCCGAAAAGCTCTTTCGCCTCGTCGGCACGCCCAACTGCCCGGCAATCGTCGACGTTCGGCCCGAGGCTGAGCAGCTGCTCCCGGCATCCTCGCTTCGCCGTGCGGAAGAGGTCCACGACTGGGCCGGCAGCTTCGCCGGCAGGAAGGTGGTCGCCAGCTGCTTTCATGGCAAGGAGCGCAGCGCCGGAGTGGCCGCTATCCTCCGCGCCGAAGGGATCGACGCCGAAGTCCTCGAGGGCGGTTTCGCTTCCTGGCGCGCTGCCGGCCTGCCGGCCATCGACGCCGGCAAGCTGCCGACGCGCGATGCCGCGGGCCGCACCGTCTGGGTCACTCGTTCTCGGCCCAAGGTCGACCGCATCGCCTGCCCGTGGCTGATCCGGCGGTTCGTCGATCCTGACGCGATGTTCCTGTATGTCGCGCCCTCCGAGGTCGCCGGTGTCGCAGAGAAGTTTGGCGCGACGCCGTTCGACGTCGACGGCGTGTTCTGGAGCCACCGCGGCGACAAGTGCAGCTTCGACACGATGATCGAGGAATTCGGGCTCAGCTCGATTGGTGCGCTCGACCGTCTGGCCCTGATCGTCCGAGGAGCCGACACGGCGAGTCCCGAGATCGCGCCGCAGGCATCGGGATTGCTCGCCGCCTCACTCGGGCTGTCCCGCATGTATTCCGAAGACCTTGAACAGCTCGAGGCCGGGATGCTGCTTTACGATGCCTTTTATCGCTGGTGCCGAGACGCAGTCGATGAGACCCACGACTGGGTGTCGCACAAGCCCAAGCAAGCCCGACAGCTAGAAAACGCATAATGCGGGAGTCTCGGCCGACCCTGGCGGCAATCTTCGCGCGCTTCCTGCGCTTCGGCCTGCTGGCCTGGGGCGGACCGGTGGCGCAGATCGCGATGATCAAGCGCGAGCTGGTCGAGGAAGAGAAGTGGCTCACGCCGGAGCGATTCAACCGGCTGCTGGCGGTCTACCAGGTGCTGCCGGGTCCCGAGGCGCATGAGCTTTGCGTTCATCTCGGCATGATGAAACGAGGCCGGTTGGGCGGAATCCTGGCCGGCATTGGCTTCATGCTGCCGGGCTTCATCCTGATCCTGGCGCTGGCATGGATCTACCAGCGCCTCAACCTTCAGCAGCCCCTGATCGCTGCGATCTTTCTTGGCGTCCAGATCGGGGTCATCGCGCTGATCGTGCGCGCGGTTCATCGTATCGGCGAGCATGTGCTGGTCGACAAATGGCTGTGGGGGATCGGCGTAACGAGTGCCGTCGCCACCTGGTTGGGGGTTAGTTTTTGGATCATCCTGCCTACCGCGGGGCTGGTTTACGCGGCCGCAGCCGGAGGTCGTTTGGCGCCGGCCGCCTTCATTCTCATGCTCGGCGCAGGTCTGGCCGCCTGGACCACGTCCGCGCCCGCATTGCTCGCTCACCCTCCCGCCGCCGGAGCATTGGCGGCGGCCGGGTCCGTTGGTGCAGCGGCGCTATTCGTCTCTGGCCTCAAGGCGGGCCTGCTCACCTTTGGCGGGGCCTACACCGCCATCCCGTTCGTCAGGCATGACGCGGTCGGGCGCGGCTGGGTCAGCGAGGGGCAATTCCTCGACAGCCTGGCGTTGGGCGGTATCATCCCCGCCCCACTTATCATCTTCGCGACCTTCGTGGGTTATCTGGCGGGCGGGCTTGGCGGCGCGCTGGCAATAACGGCTGGGATCTTCCTTCCGGCCTTCAGCTTCGCGTTGATCTTCTATGACCGGCTAGAGCGGGTGATTGAGGATGAGCGGCTGCACCGGTTGCTCGAAGGCGTGGCGGCGGGCGTGGTCGGGCTGATCGCCGTAACTGCGCTGCAGCTGGGCTGGAACGTGGCCCAGTCTGCACCCTCGCTACTGCTGGCGGCGGCGATATTCGCCGCTTCCCTCGGGCTGCTTCATCTGTGGAAGTCGAAGCTTAACGTGCTTGCCGTGATCGCCGGCTCGGCAAGCGCAGGTGTGCTTGCATTCGCATAACCATGCTCGCCCATGCCCCGCATGGGCTGCGCGTGGTTATCCCCGCATCTCTGGCAGATAGTCGCTGTCGCCGGCATCGCTGAACTTGGTGATCTTCGCATCGAACCGCAGCCGCACCTTCCCGGTTGCGCCGTGGCGCTGCTTGGCGACGATCAGCTCGGCGGTGCCATAGACCCGCTGCATCTCCTCTTGCCAGGCGGCGAAGTCCGGGTGGTCGTCGGCGGGCTGCTTGGCAGCGACATAATAGTCGGGACGGAACACGAACCACACCATGTCGGCGTCTTGCTCGATCGAGCCCGATTCGCGCAGGTCCGACAGCTGCGGCTTCTTGTCCTCGCGCTGCTCGACCGCGCGGCTCAGCTGCGACAGGGCCAGCACCGGCAGGTCGAGCTCCTTGGCGAGCGACTTGAGCCCGCGGCTGATCTCCGAAATCTCATTGACCCGGTTGTCGTTGCTCGACTTGCTGCTGCCCTGGAGCAGCTGGAGATAGTCGACCACCACCATGCCGATCCCCTTCTGTCGCTTTAGGCGACGGGCACGGGCGCGAAGCGCGGCAATGGTAAGGCCGGGCGTGTCATCGATGTAGAGCGGCAGCGTCGACAGCTCCCCCGCCGCCCGGGCAAGCGAGCGGAATTCCTGCTGGCTGATCTTGCCCATGCGGAGGTTCTCGCTGCTGATCCCCGACTGCTCGGCGAGGATACGGGTCGCCAGCTGGTCGGCCGACATTTCGAGGCTGAAGAATGCGACTGGCGCCCCGGCGCTTTTCTCGGGCGCGATGCCGTCCTCCTGGTCGCGAATGAAGCGCTGGGCAGCGCTGAACGCGATGTTGGTGGCGAGCGAGGTCTTGCCCATGCCCGGACGGCCGGCGAGGATCACCAGGTCGCTCTTGTGCATGCCACCGACCTTGGTGTTCACGCCATCCAGCCCGGTGGTGATGCCCGATAAATGCCCGCCTGAATTGAGCGCCTTTTCGGCCTGTTCGAGCGCGAGCTTGGTAGCCTCGCCGAAGCTCTTGACCGAATTGGCGGTGCCGCCTTCCTCGGCGACCCGATAGAGCTCGCTTTCCGCCCGTTCGATCTGGGCCAGCGGCGCCACTTCCTCGGAGGTGTCGAGCGCGCCCTCCACCATATCGCGCCCGACACCAACGAGAGCCCTCAGCAGGGCAAGGTCATAAATTTGCGCGGCGAAGTCGCGCGCGCCGATCACCGCGGCGCCCGAACCGGTCAGCTGGGCGAGATAGGCCGGCCCGCCGACCTCCTTCATCGCCTCGTCGCCGTCAAACATCGGCTTCAGCGTAACCGGGTTGGCGACCATATTCTTGTCGGTCATCCTCAGGATGGCCTCGTAGATCCTGCCGTGCAGCGGCTCGAAGAAATGGTGCGGCTTCAAACGCAGCTGGACGTCTTCGACCAGCCGGTTGTCGATCATCAGGGCGCCCAGCAACGCCGCTTCCGCCTCGATATTCTGGGGGAGCGAGGGGGTTGCGGGAGGTTCGGTCCCGCCGTCGATTCGAACTACTTCGGCCATGGGTCGGTCTATGCGCAATCCGGCTGACAGTGATACGAGAACATAAGTAGCACGACTGTGGATAAGATGTGAGCCGAAACGCGGGTCCGTTCGGCAGGACTCCCAGTTATTGCGATCCGGCCTCGTCCACAGAAAAAGATCATCGAGGAATTGATGACGCGATAGTGCCTCGCTAGCCACACTTCATGACCATTCAATCGGACCGCTGGATTCGCGAGCAGGCCCTCACCAACGGCATGATCGAGCCGTTTGTCGAGGCGCAGCGGCGCGAGGGGTGCATCAGCTACGGCCTGTCCAGCTACGGCTATGACGCGCGCGT
>JALYNQ010000049.1 GCA_030773115.1 Pseudomonadota bacterium | reverse complement strand
GCTGGAGATAATCCACGATCACCATGCCGATGCCCTTTTGCCGCTTGAGGCGGCGCGCACGTGCACGAAGCGCGGCGATTGTCAGGCCCGGCGTGTCGTCGATGTAGAGCGGCAGGCTCTGCAGCTCGCCGGCGGCGCGGGCCAGCTGGCGAAATTCCTGCTGGCTGATCTTGCCCATGCGCAAATTCTCGGAGCTGATCCCCGATTGCTCGGCGAGGATACGCGTCGCCAGCTGGTCGGCCGACATTTCCAGGCTGAAGAAGGCGACCGCCGCCCCGGCGCTCTTGGCCGGATCGATGCCGTCCTCCTTGTCGCGAGTGAAGCGCTGCGCCGCGGCGAAGGCGATGTTGGTCGCCAGCGCGGTTTTGCCCATGCCCGGACGTCCGGCGAGGATCGTCAAATCGCTCTTGTGGAGCCCGCCGATCTTGGCGTTGATTCCTTCCAGGCCGGTGGTGACGCCCGACAAATGGCCGCCGCTGTTGAGCGCGCGCTCGGCCTGCTCGAGCGCCAGCCGCGTGGCCTCGCCGAAGCTCTTGACCTTGCCCTCATTGCCGCCTTCTTCGGCGACCCGGTAAAGCTCGCTCTCGGCCCGTTCGATTTGGCTTAGCGGCGCAACCTCCTCAGAGGTGTCGAGCGCGCCCTCCACCATATCGCGCCCGACACCCACGAGAGCCCTCAAGAGGGCCAGGTCATAGATTTGCGCGGCAAAGTCGCGCGCGCCGATGACCGCGGCGCCGGAACCGGTCAGCTGAGCGAGATAGGCAGGACCCCCCACCTCCTTCATCGCCTCGTCGCCGTCGAACATCGGCTTCAGCGTGACCGGATTCGCAACCATATTCTTGTCGGTCATCCGGAGGATCGCTTCGTAGATCCGCCCGTGCAGCGGCTCGAAGAAATGATGCGGCTTCAAGCGCAGCTGGATGTCCTCGACCAGCCGGTTGTCGATCATCAGCGCGCCGAGCAGCGCCGCCTCCGCCTCGATATTCTGGGGGAGCGAGGGGGCTGCGGGAGGCTCTGCCCCGCCAGCGATTCGAACAACTTCGGCCATGCGCTCGCCTTAAGGCTATCCAGGGTGCGGAGGATATGGGGAACAAATGTAGCACGACTGTGGATAATCTGTGAGCAGTTGGCTAGGCCACTTCAGCGGTTTCCGCCAAAGTTGGGCATGGCCCCCGTCCACAGAAAAAATCGCGGTGCAATTGATGGTGTCGGACGCCGCCGCTAGCCATTCGCCATGACCATCCAATCGGACCGCTGGATTCGCCACCAGGCCCTTTCCCACGGCATGATCGAGCCGTTCGTCGAGGCGCAGCGGCGCGAGGGCTGCATCAGCTACGGCCTGTCGTCCTACGGCTATGACGCCCGCGTCGCTGACGAGTTCAAGATCTTCACCAACGTAGACAGCGCAACCGTCGACCCCAAGGACTTCGCCGCCAACAGCTTCGTCGACCGGCAGGTGGACGTGTGCATCATCCCGCCCAATAGTTTCGCGCTGGCTCGGACGGTCGAATATTTCCGCGTGCCCGAGGACGTGCTGGTGATCTGCCTCGGAAAGTCGACCTATGCCCGCTGCGGTATCATCGTCAACGTGACCCCGCTCGAGCCCGGCTGGGAGGGGCATGTGACGCTGGAGTTTTCCAACACCACGCCCCTGCCCGCCAAGATCTACGCCAACGAGGGCGCCTGCCAGTTCCTGTTCCTCAAAGGCAACGAGCGCTGCGAGACGAGCTACGCCGACCGCGCCGGCAAATATATGGGCCAGCGCGGAGTGACCTTGCCGAAGCTCTAGTCCGGAGACTAGAGCCCGAGGCAGGGTCCGCTTTGAAGCTATCGTTGCTGGTCGACCAGCTTCCATTCTTCCTTGGTCAAGCAGACACGCTCCCGGAACCGCGTCCCGGTCGTTTCCAGATCGCGGCAGATCTTCGTCGGTTTCGCCTGCTTTTCCTTGGCGCCGGTGCCGGATTGCGGCGCCTGAGCCGACAGCGAGGCCGGTGCGATGGCTACGGCTGCAGCGCAAATGGCGGAAATGAGCTTGGTACGCATGGTTTGTCTCCCCTGTGACATCCCATGATCAACCTACGGTACCGGCGACACCGCGGCCATCCGCCCCCTGCCGATTGGCAGACGCACCAGGTGCCTTGGTCGATTAATACAGTTCGACGAACGTCAGGCCGGTTGCATTCTCTTTGCCGCCCGTTCCCTGCGCGCAGTGTCATGCTCAAGCAGCTCCCGCGCACGAAGGATCATCTCGACCCAGTCGTGGAAGGCATGCGCCAGCTTGGTGACGATGTCCTTGAGCGGCCCTTCCGTGAGGCAGCCGTCGGCATCGAAGCTGTCGTCCGACACATGGCCAAGATAGGCCTCGGGCTGCTGCATCACCGGCATGTTGAGGAAGACGCAGGCCTGGCGCAGCTGGTGGTTGGCGCCGAACCCGCCGATCGAACCGGGCGATGCGCTGATGATCGCGGCCGGCTTCTGGTCCCACACGCTGCGCCCATAGGGCCGCGAGCCGACGTCGATCGCATTCTTGAGGACGCCCGGCACGCCCCGGTTATATTCGGGCGTGCAGAACAGGATGCCGTCGGCGGCCGCGATCTGCTCGCGAAAGCGGACATATGGCTCCGGTTGCTGGCGCTGCAAATCATAGTCCTGGTTGTAGAGTGGCAGGTCGCCAATCTCGACCATCGAGCATTCCAGATTGTCACCGCGGATGGCACACATCGATCGCGCGATCTTGCGGTTGATGCTGTCCTTCCTCAGGCTGCCGACGACGATCGCGATCCTGTAGTTGGCCATGGTTCCTTCCCTCCGCTGGTGGGTCAAAGCGCATGGCGGCCATTGGTTGCGTGGCGCCGATGGGCTCGGGTGATGGCGATCGCAGCGAGGAGCAGTATGAACGGGACCATGAACAGCCGATGGCGTTCGCTGAATTCGAACCAGATCCCGAACATCAAGGACTGAGCCAGGCATGCCCACAGCAGCAACGCCGCGGTCGAGCGGGGGAAGCGGTACAGCCCGAGCAAAGCGAGCAGCGCGGCTCCAAGCTCGATCAAGGTCGGCCCTGCCCTGGCCAGCCGGGACTTAGCGCCCTCCGGCCAGGGTGCATCGGGCGCCAGCACCAGTTGGTCGATCGCCCAATTGGTGGTGAAAAAGCTTTTGGGAAACTTGGCCAGGCAGCGCGTCACATAGCCGAGCGGGTCGTCGGCGATGATCCGCCACGCCTCGGCCGCCGCCAGCCTTGACGAGCCGAGCTCGCCCGCCAGGCCCCACTCCGGCGGCGGCATTTTCCACACCATTCCGCCGTCCGGCTGCGCCCCGACCCACAGGGCCAGACCGCTGCTGGTCGTCAGCGGGATAAACTCGCCGAACAGTATGGCGTTACGCGCCCACCAGGGCAGCATGACCGCCAGCGCCGCGCCGGCGGCACAGGCCGAGACGGCCAGCCAGCGCGACCAATTATCGAACCGCTTGAACAGAGCCACGAAGATCAGCGCCGGAAGCGGCGCAAGGCCCGGCTGCGTCAGGACCAGCATTCCGGCCGCCACGCCGCTCGCCAGCGCCCAGCGGAAACCCGGTCGCCGCGCCTGCTCGAGCAGTGCGACCAGCATCGCCAGCATCAGCGCGATCACCAGGCCTTCCTTATAGGCGAGCGGCGCCATGAACGCGATCGATGGCCACAACAGATAGGCGAGCGCCACTGGGATGCCGAGGTCACGCCTGCCCAACAAGGTCGCGACGCGTGCCAGCAGCAGTGCCGCCGCGAGATCGATCAGTGTATTGAGCAGGGTCAGGGTGATTGCATTCAACGGAAGCACCAGCCCTACCGCCGCCAGCAACAGGGGCATGCCCGGCGGGTAGAGCGCGGCCGCGCCAAACCCTCCGGTAGGATTGGGCGTGACCAGGCCCTGCCCGCTGCCCAGCGCGGTCGCCAGCCGAATATAGTTCTGCGGGTCGCCATAATGGGGGACGTCGCCGGCGAGCCATAACGCCCAGATGCGCATGACCAGCGCAAGCGCCAGCGCCGCCGCGATCCATCCGATATGCTGACGAGCTGCCCCCTCCATCGCCCGACCTTTTAGCCCGGACCACCGCCTCGGCAAGGATTAGCGGCGACGTCCCCGGTGGCGAATATTGGCGGGCCGGCCGCGCTTGCCCGTGCGGACGCGGTCGCGCCGCTCGGTGACGCGCGGCTTGCCCGCGAACTTGCCCTCGGGCAGCTCGAAACGGAGCGCGCCTGAAGCTGGATTGGCCTCGGCCAACTTCAGCTCGAGATGCTGGCCGACACGGTAGGTTTCGCCGCTGTCCTCACCAACCAGCGCTCGCGCCGCTTCGTCGTATCGAAAATATTCGTTGCCGAGGATCGCCGCGGGGACGAGCCCGTCGCCGCCGAGGTCCTCGACTGTAGCGAAGAATCCGAACGGCTGGACGCCGGTGATGCGGCAGCGCAGGATCTGCCCGACCTTGTCGGCGAGGAAGGCGGCGACATAGCGGTCGATCGTCTCGCGCTCCGCTTCCATCGCGCGGCGTTCGAGCATCGAGATATGCTCGCCAATCTCGGTGAATTGCCCGGCCTCGGCCGGGGGAAGCCCGCCCTCGCCCAGCCGGAACGAACTGACCAGCGCCCGGTGGACCAGCAGGTCGGCGTATCGGCGGATCGGCGAGGTGAAATGGGCGTAGCTCGGCAGAGCGAGGCCGAAATGGCCGAGCGGGTCGGGTGCGTAGCGCGCCTGCATCTGGGTGCGAAGGAGCTGCTCCATGATCTCGGGCCGCGCGTCATGGTCGGGGCCAATGCGCTCGATGACGCGGTTGAAGACGGCCGGGCGGATGGTCTGGCCGAGCGCGAATTCGAGGTCGAAGGTGGCGAGATAGTCCTTCAGCGCGACGAGCTTCTCCCGGCCCGGCGCCTCATGGACTCGATACATCACCGGCGCCTTCTTCTTTTCCAGCGCCTTGGCCGCGGCGACATTCGCGGCGATCATATAGTCCTCGACCAGCCGGTGCGCATCGAGCCGCTCGCGCGGAGCGACCGACAGAATGCGGCCTTTCTCGTCGAGCATCACCCGCCGTTCGGGCAGGTCGAGCTCGAGCGGCTCGCGCTTGTTGCGGGCGGCTAGCAAGGCTCGCCAGCAGTCCCAGAGCGGCTTCAGCGCCTTGTCGACCAGTTCGGCGGGAACCGGGCCTTCCAGCTCGGGCATCGAGCAAGGTGACGATGCGAGCACCATATGATTTTCGCCAACCGCATCCATCGCCGCCTGTGCATTCTCATATGCAATGTTTGCGGCAACGCAAATCTTGGCGCGTGAGAATCGCCAGCTTTTCAGCGCTCCGTCCTTGCCGACATGTAGGTGGCATGCCAGCGCGGCGCGGGTCTCGCCCTGCTTCAGCGAGCAGATGTCCGACGACAATTCGTGCGGCAGCATCGGCACCACGCGATCCGGGAAATAGACGCTGTTGCCACGGGCCCGCGCTTCGCGGTCGAGCTCGCTGCCGGGGCGGACGTAATAGCTGACGTCGGCAATGGCGACGATCGCGTCCCAGCCGTCACCGTCATCGCGGGGTTGCGCCCAGATGGCGTCGTCATGATCGCGCGCGTCCTCCGGGTCGATCGCGACGATTGGCAGGTGCGTGAGGTCTTCCCGGTCGTCGCCGAGCTTTTGCTTCGCGACTGTCTTTGCCTCGACGATTGCCTCGGGCCGGAACTCGTCGCGCAGGCCATATTTGTGGATGGCGATCAGGCTGAAGCTGCGCGGGGCAAAGGGGTCGCCGAGGATGGCATCGACCCGGGCGGTGACCCGCGGCGGACGGCCGGACGGTTCGGCCAGCACCAAATCGCCCTCCTGCGCGTCCTTCAATTCGGAAATGGGAAGCTCGCGCCGCTCCTTCTTGTCGACCGGGGTCAGATAGAAGCGGTCGCCCTCCTGCTTGACCACGCCCAGCACCAGCTCGGCCGAGCGCTGCAGCTTCTTCATCACATGGGCGACATGGCCCTTCCCCGCTTCTTCGGTACGGGCGAGGATTCGGTCGTTGAGCGCCAGCGCCGACCGCCGCCCGCGCTCGATAACCCGCAGCCTGGGCGGCGGCGTGTCGGCGTGCCAGCTTTCCGGCTGGGCCCAGACCTGGCCGTCGTCGACCGAGACTACGCGGAGCACCGTCACCTTGGACACCCCGCCCGCCTTGTGGAAAGCGCGGCCAGGCGAGCTGTCGATCAGCCCCTCGTCGGCCATGTCCTTGAGCAGGGCCTTGAGCATGATCTTGTCATGGCTGGACAGCCCAAAGGCGCGCGCAATCTCCCGCTTCCCCGCCGGCTGGCCGGATTGCTCGATGAAGTCGAGGATTTGCTGGCGGGTGGGCAGGCCGGGAGAGGGTTTGCGGGGCATCTAAAGCCCCTCCCCTTGATGGGGAGGGGTTGGGGTGGGGTGACCGTCGCGCAACGCGCCATCGATCGCCGTCCAGACACCGTCCGGGTTGCCAAGCACTTCATTGTTCCAGAACCGGATCACCCGATAGCCTTCCTCTTTCAGAATTGCGGAACGAGGAGCATCGACCTCGGTTGCGTGCTGACTTCCATCGACCTCGATGATTAGCTTGGCCTTGTGACAGCAGAAATCGGCTATGAACTGACGGATCGGGACTTGGCGCCGGAAATGGTAATCGGGAAAGCCCTGTCGAAGGATGCGCCACATTGCCCGCTCGGCATCCGTCATGTCATTGCGCAGGCGGCGGGCCCGTTTGACTGCGCCAATGGGCGGATGGTGTTTCAAGCAGCTTCGCCCTGTCTAGCCCCTCCCCTCGATGGGGAGGGGTTGGGGTGGGGTGACTCCTCCGCCAATGCAACGCTCTTCATTGACGTCACCCCCACCCTGCCCTCCCCCATCAAGGGGGAGGGTTCTATTTGGCTTCCGCCGGTTTCACCCAGGGCTTGAACGCGCCGCCGGGGACGGCCGAGGCGACCGGGCTTTCGAAGCCGTCCTTGCTCACCGAGGAAACACCGAACACCCAATCGTCGACGCGGATTCCGGGCAACGGGATTTCACATCTGATCAGTTCCGGAGGGCCGCCTTCCTGACACACCGGCGAAACGGCGGGCCGACTTTCCTGCCACTGGTTGGCATCGGTACGACGCCAACGCACATTCCAGCTTGCTCCAGGCGAGCGGCCCCGACGCCAGGCAACGCCCGTGTAGGTCTGCACTGCGCCCTCGACGTTCGGGTCGTCAGGCGGCGGCGGGGCGCTGGCCAGCCAGGCTAGCGCGGCGACGTTGAGCTTGGTCACCTTGCGCAGATAGTTGAAGTCCATCTTGTCGATGGTGTCGCCAAATTCGACGCCCTTCTCGACCCGCAAATCCTGGTGCTGGTGGTTGTAATTCTCGACCGCGACCGACAGGCGCACCGCCGGATAGCCGGCGTTGAGGAACTCGGTGTGGTCGCCGCCGCGGCCGAAGCGGTCGTTGCGCCAGATCTGCATGACGTCGAGATTCTCGATGTCGTTGCCAAGCCGCTCGGCCAGCCAGTCGAGGAAGCGCGACAGGTTGCGCGACGGCGCGTCATTCTCGCCGCCGAGGCTGCGGATTTGCGCGGCAAGCTCCTCGTGCCCCTGCCAGCGCGGCCCTTCCGAGAAGACCCGCACCTGTTTGTCGTTGCACACGCCGTCGGAGCCGCAGCTGTTGCCGATGATGTCGTTGTTCAAATTGGCGATGACGTTCCAACCCTGCGCTTTGGCGTAATCGGCCATGATCTTGCCGCCGTGGAGGCCCTGCTCCTCGCCGGACAACGCGGCATAGACGATGGTGCCGGCGAACTTGTGCTTCGACAGCACCCGCGCCGCTTCGAGCACCGCCGCGGTGCCGGAACCGTCGTCGTTGGCGCCGGGCGCATCGGCGGTGGCGTTCATCGGGTCGGTCACGCGGCTGTCGATATGGCCGGTGATGATCACCACGTCATTGGGCCGCTCGGTCCCGCGCTGGATGGCGACAGCGTTGCACACCTTGGTCGGGGTCGGGATGCGCCGGCCGGTGACGGTATCGCAGGTCTGCAGCGTCTGAAGCCCCAGCTTTTTCATCTCCGCCTCGGCCCAACGCACTGCCGCCCCGATCCCGCGCTTGGGATCGGTCTGCGACGACAGGGTATGGCGGGTACCGAAGCTGACCAGCTTTTCCACCGTCGCCTTCATCCGCGCGGAGTCAACTTTGCGTGCGATCTCGGCGACTTTCGCCTCCGGCCCTGGCAAGGGCGGCACGGCAATCGCTCCGGTGGAAAGAAGGGAAGCGGACGCAACGATCAGTTTCTTCATGGCCGCATGGTTGAACCCGTTTCGCAAAGCTTGGCAAGCGTCGGTCGACGCCCGCCGATCTTTGGTAGATGATGGCTGGCGGATTGACGGTGGCTGCGGGAGGAGCCGGGCATGTTTCGTTCGCTGTTGCTCGCGCTGATCCTGATCGCTTCACCGGCCGCCGCCAAGCCCGCCGACCCCAAGGCCGTCGTCGAGGAGCTGCTCGCCGCCGACCGCGCATTTTCCGCCCGGGCGGAAAAGAGCGCGGACCCCGTCGCGGGCGTCGCACCCATGTTCGACACCGAAGTGGTGATGCCTTCGCCCAAGGGGCACGCCGTCGGCCGCGAGGCGGTGCTGGCGCTGTTTCGCGAAAACCCGTCGTACAAGGAAGGCAAGGTCAGCTGGACGCCCGTCCGCGGCGGCATTTCGGCCGACGGGACCCAGGGCTTCACCTATGGCTACTTCAGCCTGACCGGCGGCGATCCGGCGCGGCGCGAGCGCAAATATCTCGCTTATTGGGTCAAGCGGCCGGACGGCTGGCGCGCCGTCGCCTATCGCCAGCAGGTGCGCGAGGCCGGCGAAGTGTCGAAGGCGATGATCCCGCCTTCGCTGCCGCCCTTTTCCGCCGAGCCGGTCAGCGTTCCGGAGGCCATGAAAATCCTCCACCTGAGCGTCGCAGCCGCCGAGAAGAGCTTCTCCGATCGTGCGCAGAAGGTCGGCCTGAAGACCGCCTTCCGCGAATATGGCCGCAAGGACGCCATGAACATGTACGGCGGCGCGAGCTTTGCCATTGGCCTCGACGCGGTCACCGCCGGCTTCAGGGAAGGCGAGCCGGCGACGATCCATTGGTACACCGAGCGCAGCTATGTTGCCTCGAGCGGCGACCTCGGCGTCAGCATCGGCACGATCAAGCCGAACGACCCCAAGGGCGGAGCCGGCTTCCCCTTCTTTACCGTCTGGCGGCGGGACGGGCCGAACGAGCCCTGGCGCTATGTAGCGGAATGACGGACGTCATTGCGAGGAGCCGAAGGCGACGCGGCAATCCATCTTAGCGCCGACTGGATTGCTTCGCTCCGCTCGCAATGACGAGATGCTGGTTTTCATCCGATCACGGGATTAGGGAGCGGCCAAACTTCCAATCAGGCAGAGGCTGAGTCCCCATGCGTAGCATCGAGCATTTCATCAACGGCAGCCGCGTCGCCGACGGCACGCGCCATGGCGACGTGTGGAACCCGTCGCAGGGTGAGGTCCAGGCGCGCGTCAACCTCGGCACCGCGGAGACTCTCCAGAAGGCGGTCGATGCGGCCCGCGCCGCCCAACCCGCCTGGGCGATGACCAACCCTCAGCGCCGCGCCCGCATCATGTTCAAGTTCAAGGAGCTGGTCGAAGCCCATATGGATGAACTGGCCGAGCTGCTGGCCAGCGAGCATGGCAAGGTCATCGCCGACGCCAAGGGTGATATCCAGCGTGGCCTCGAGGTGATCGAATTCTGCTGCGGCATCCCGCACGCGCTGAAGGGCGAGTATACGATCGGCGCAGGCCCCGGCATCGACGTCTATTCGATGCGCCTGCCGCTTGGCATCGGCGCCGGCATCACTCCGTTCAACTTCCCGGCGATGATCCCGATGTGGATGTTCGGCCCCGCCATCGCCGCCGGCAACGCCTTCGTGCTGAAACCGTCGGAACGCGATCCCTCGGTCCCGGTGCGGCTCGCCGAGCTGATGCAGGAAGCAGGCCTGCCCGACGGCATCCTCAACGTGGCCCATGGCGACAAGGAAATGGTCGACGCGATCCTCGACCATGAGGACATTCGCGCGATCAGCTTTGTCGGCTCGTCCGACATTGCCCAATATATCTACTCGCGCGGTACGGCGAACGGGAAGCGGGTGCAGGCGTTCGGCGGCGCGAAGAACCATGGCATCGTCCTGCCTGACGCCGACCTGGACCAGGTGGTCAACGACCTTGCCGGCGCGGCGTTCGGCTCGGCTGGCGAGCGCTGCATGGCGTTGCCTGTCGTTGTGCCGGTCGGCGACGATACCGCCGCGGCTCTCCGCGAAAAGCTGGTCCCGGCGATCGACAAGCTGCGGGTCGGCATCTCGACCGATCCCGAGGCGCATTACGGCCCTGTGGTCAACGAGGCGCACAAGCAGCGCGTCGAGAATTACATCCAGCTGTGCGTCGACGAGGGCGCCGAGCTGGTGGTCGACGGCCGCGGCTTCACCCTGCAGGGCCATGAGAAGGGCTTCTTCGTCGGCCCGACCCTGTTCGACCATGTGAAGCCGCATTTCCGCTCGTATCAGGAGGAAATCTTCGGCCCCGTGCTGCAGATGGTCCGCGCCGATACGTTCGAGGAGGCGCTCCGCCTGCCGAGCGAGCATCCCTATGGTAACGGCGTCGCAATCTTCACCCGCAACGGCCACGCCGCGCGGGAGTTCGCGGCCCGCGTGAACGTCGGCATGGTCGGGATCAACATCCCGATCCCGGTGCCGGTCGCCTACCACACCTTCGGCGGCTGGAAGCGCTCAGGCTTCGGCGACATCAACCAGCACGGCATGGAAGGGGTGCGCTTCTGGACCAAGACCAAGACGATCACCCAGAAATGGCCCGACGGATCGGCAGCTGGCGACCATAAGGAAGCGTTCCATATCCCGACCATGGGATGAGGCATGGATACCGAGGTCATCCTCAAGCGGTTCGAGCAGCCCGACGAAGTCCGCGAGTTCCCGAACGGGAAATTTGAGACGGTCACGCTCGGCGGGATGACGATCGGTCGAGCTACGTATCAGCCCGGATGGAAATGGTCGGTCGACGTCGGAGCGGGGCTCGGCCAGTCGAGCTGCCATGTCGAGCATGTCGGCATGGTCGTCAGGGGCTGCGCGACGGCCGCGATGGACAGTGGCGACGTGATCGAAATGAGGCCCGGCGATATCTTCTACATCCCGCCCGGCCATGACAGCTGGGTGGTCGGCGACGAGCCTTATGTCTCGCTGCATTTCATGGGCGCCGGCGATTACGCGGCGCACAAGTGAGGCTGTCGCTCTTCTCGCTCCTCGTCCGCGACTATGACGAGGCGATCGACTGGTACACGCGCGCTCTTGGCTTCCGGTTGGTCAAGGACGAGGCCCAGGGTGACGGCAAGCGCTGGGTGGTAATCGAGGATCAGGCTGGACGCGGCCTGCTGCTGGCCAAAGCGAAGAAGCCGGAGGAGCTTGCCGCGGTCGGCAACCAGCATAGCGGTCGGGTTGGCTGCTTCCTCGAGGTCGAGAATTTTGAAGCCGCGTTCGAGCGGCTGGAGGTCGTCGGCGCCCGCTTCGATGAGGATCCGCGCGACGAGCCCTATGGGAAGGTGGTCGTGTTCCGCGACCTCTACGGTAACCGCTGGGACCTGATCGAGCCGAAGGAGTGACGATGGAGCTGATCCCCCACAACCCGGCCGACGGTGTCTATTCGACCGGCGGCGACTGGGCGCACGCGATGGAGGTGCGCGGCGCGGAGCGAATGCTGTTCGTCAGTGGGACGATGGGTCTCAGGCCCGACTTCACCGCACCGCCGACGCTTGAAGAGCAACTCGAATGCGTCTGGAGCAACCTCCGCGCGATCCTCGCCAGCGCCGGCATGACGGTCGACAATATCGTCCGGCTGACCAGTTACCTGCGCGAAGCCAGCTATGCCGAGGCCAATGCGCAGGCGCGGATCGAGGCCCTGGGCGATCGGCGAATCCCGACGACCGCCATCATCGTTCAGACGCTCCAGCCCGACTGGCTGATCGAGCTGGAGATCATCGCCGCATCCTAATCTTGGTTAAGGCGTTGGTTTGGCATGAAACGGAACATCGCCACGACTGCCTTGCTGGCGCTGACGCTGTTCGCCTGCCGGCAAGGACCCGACGACAATATCGCGATCGACGAGAGCAACAGCCTCAACGCCGAGATCGAGACCCTGCCGCCGGACGAGGGCAATGATGCGACCGCCGCGGCAAATGCAAATATGCCGGTGCCGCCGAATCCGGTCCCGCCCGACCAGGCCCAGGGCCTGACCATCCCCGCCCAATATCATGGGCGATGGGGGATGGTGCCAGGCGACTGCACCTCGACCCGCGGCGATGCCAAGGGCCTGATCGATATCGGCGGCCAGACCGTCAAGTTCTACGAGGCGGTGGCCACGCTCAAGGAGCAACGGCCGGCAATCGCGACCAGCTTTTCGGGACAGTTCGCTTTCACTGGCGAAGGCCAGAATTGGGAGAAAGTGATGACCTTCACCCGCACCGGCGACACGCTGAAGCGGGCCGAGGAAACCGGCACATTCACCTACCGCCGCTGCCGCTAGAGGAGGGAAGCCGACCATGATGGTGCTTTACTATGCCAAGGGAGCCTGCAGCCAGGCGCCGCACATCATTCTCCACGAGGCCGGGTTCGACCATGATTCCATTCGCGTCGACTTGAAGACCAAGCAAACCGAGCGCGGAGAGGATTATCTGACGATCAACCCCAAGGGCGCCGTGCCGGCCCTCCGCCTCGATAATGGCGAGATACTGACCGAGAATGCGGTGGTGCTGCAGTATCTGGGCGATAAGGAAGGCGGCCAGATCCTTCCGAAGGTGGGCGATTTGCGCCGCTACCGCGTGCTCGAATGGCTGAATTTCGTCGCCACCGAGCTGCACAAGGGTTTCGGCCCCTTCTTCAAGCCGACCGGCGAGGAGACCAAGCAATTCGCCCGGGACCTGGTCGCTTCCAAGCTCGATTTTGTCGAAGGCCGGATCGGCGAGAAGCCATATTTGCTGGGCGACATATTCACGCTCCCGGACGCCTATCTGTTCGTGATGCTCGGCTGGCTCGGCGCGGCCAAGCTCGATCCGGCACGCTGGCCGAAGCTCCAGGCCTATCGCCGGCGAATGGAGCAGCGCCCGTCGGTGCAGCAGGTGCTGGAGTTCGAAGGGCTGGTGCCGGCCGAGGCGGCGAGCTAGTCAGCTCCCGTCACGTCCGGAGTAGAATATGAAGCGCATTGCCGCAGCGTCCCTGCTTGTCCTCTGCCTCATGGCCTGCGGCGGCCCGAGTGAAGAAGATGTGCTGACGCCCGAAAAGATCCGCGCGTCGGAATCCGCGCCGGAACTGCCCGACATCCAGCTCAGCGAAAATCCCGAGCCGCCGCCCGCTCCGCCCGAGCCAGAGGAGCCGGAGCTCAACGAACTCGATAATGCGATGATGGCGAATGCGGTCGACCCGCTCGCGCCGGCCGCCGAAGGCGCCATTCCGGCGGCCTTCCAGGACCGCTGGGGCCAGCGGCCGGCCGACTGCCAACCTGGCGACACGATCGGCGGCGGGCTCGTCATCGGCGGCGACAGCCTGATGTCGCGTGAATCGGTGGGACGGCTGGTGGAAGTGGTCAGCGATTATCCCGAGCGCTTCACCGGCGTGTTCGAATATGACGGCCAGGAGCGACAGGAAGAGCTGGTCCTGACGGGGAGCAGCAACACGCTGATCCGCATCGCCGGCGGGCAGCGTTATGCCTATCGCCGCTGCCGGGTCGCCAGCCCTACTGGATAGCCGGGAAACCCAGTGCTAGGGCGCCGCCCATGCATCAGTTCGACCTGACCGACGACCAGCGCCAGATCCAGGAAATGGCGCAGAAATTCACCGCCGACGCGATCACGCCCTTCGCCGCGGAATGGGACGAGAAGCATATTTTCCCGCGCGACACGATCCGCCAGGCGGCTGAGCTGGGCTTCGGCTCGATCTACGTCAGCGAGGAAAGCGGCGGGATCGGCCTCGGGCGTTTGGAGGCAGCGCTGATCATGGAGGCGATGGCCTATGGCTGCCCCTCGACCAGCGCCTTCATCTCGATCCACAATATGGCGAGCTGGATGATTGACAGGTTCGGCTCGGACGAGCTCAAGCAGAAATACCTCCCTTCGCTGATCCCGATGGAGCGAATGGCGAGCTATTGCCTGACCGAGCCTTCGTCGGGCTCCGACGCGGCGGCGCTCAAGACCAAGGCAGTGCTCGACGGCGACCATTACGTCGTCAGCGGCTCCAAGGCGTTCATCTCCGGCGCCGGCGAGAATGAGATTTACGTGACCATGGTCCGCACCGGCGAGGAGGGGCCCAAGGGCATCACCGCGCTGGTGATCGAAAAGGACATGCCCGGCGTCAGCTTCGGTGGGCAGGAGAAAAAGCTAGGCTGGCATTCGCAGCCGACCGCGCAGGTCAATTTCGACGAGGTCAAGGTGCCGGTCGCCAACCGCGTCGGCGCCGAGGGCGAGGGCTT
Source organism: Pseudomonadota bacterium (assembly GCA_030773115.1). Classification (GTDB taxonomy): domain Bacteria; phylum Pseudomonadota; class Alphaproteobacteria; order Sphingomonadales; family Sphingomonadaceae; genus Sphingomicrobium. The sequence goes on along the minus strand of JALYNQ010000049.1, from coordinate 104 downwards.
TAGGATCGCCATGGCCGGGCTCGACGGCGGCCGGCTCAACATCGGCGCCCGCTCGATCGGCGGCGCGCAATACTGCCTCGAGCGCACCATCGATTACATGAAGG
>JALYNQ010000048.1 GCA_030773115.1 Pseudomonadota bacterium | reverse complement strand
CAATATCGGCCTCGGCCAGGTTCTCGAATACATAAGCGAGACCGAAGCCCGCACGCGCGGCTTTGAGCATGAGCCGGGAATCATTGAACGCGAGCTGCCCTTCAACCCTCACCTTCAGTTCGCGACGATCCTTCTCGAATTCCCATGGGTAGACGCCGCCCAGGGTTCGAAGGCGCAGATTGATGCATTGATGCGCATCGAGGTCGTGCGGGGTCAAAGGGATGGGGTGCGCTTCGAAATAGGCGGGTGATCCCACGACGATTATGCGCACGTCAGGGCCAATCCGGACGGCAATCATGTCGCGGGCGACCAGCTCGCCGAGCCGCACGCCGGCGTCAAACCGTTCCTCGACGATGTCCCGAAGCGTGTCGTCGACGCTGATTTCGACATGAATGTCGGGATAGCCGGGCAGGATCTTTTCCAGCGCCGGCCAAAGGACTGTCTCGGCGGGATGATCCGCGCAGGTGATGCGGATTGTTCCAGCTGGCTTGTCGCGCAGCTCCGACAAGGCAGCCAGACCGGCTTTAATCTCGTCGAAGTGCGGTCCGATGGTCTGGAGCAGGCGCTCGCCCGCTTCCGTCGGCGAAACGCTGCGGGTGGTGCGGGTGAGGAGGCGTACCCCCAGTCGCTCCTCCAGCTTGCGGATCGTGTGACTAAGCGCGGACGGCGAAACTCCAAGATGCGCCGCCGCCCGGGTGAAGCTGCGCTCCCTCGCAACTGCCAGAAAGGCGATCAAATCGTCCATCGGTTGACGCGACATTATTGAATCCTGCTCAAAAGCTCATGCGCATATTAGCGTCTAATCGAAACAAAGCGCAGCTCTTAAATGGACCCCATGACAAATGGGCCAACGAGAAACAGGCAGCTCACAATGGCGATCTTCTGCGGGGTTGGCTTCGGCCAGGCCGCGTGCGGCGCGGAGGCGCCAGCCGGCAATTCGCCAGCCGCTGTCGTGCGTGCGGTAACCCCGAGGGAGCAGGCGGTGCAAATCAGGATCAATGCCGGCGACACGATGCTGACGGCACGGCTGGAAGATAGCGCCGCGGCGCGAGAATTTGAGGCGATGCTGCCCTTGCGGCTGACGCTGAAGGACTATGCGTCGACCGAGAAGATCGCCGACCTGCCGCGCAAGCTGTCCACCGGCGGCGCGCCGGCCGGCATCGACCCCGGCGCGGGCGACATCACCTTCTACGCACCGTGGGGCAATCTCGCGATCTTTTACCGCGAGGGCAGCTACTCGCCCGGCCTCGTCCGGCTCGGGCGGCTCGAATTAGGCGCGGAGCAACTGGCCTCCCTCGAAGGGCCGGTGACCATCGAAGCTGTCGCACCGTGACGCCCATGATCGCAGCGCGGCCCAATTGCACTTCCGATGAAAAGGCATCGAACATGAACTTTGAACCCAACAACGATCGACTGATCGCAGAAGGACAGACCGGGCAGGCTGATCGGCGCCGGTTCCTGATGGCTGCCGGTGCCGCCGTTGCTGGCGCCGCACTACCCCTCGCCGCTGCGTCTTGGGCCAGCCCTGCCGCGGCTCAATCCACCCAACCCCTTCGAGAAGGAAATAGAATGGAAACCCGCAAGCTAGGCGGCCTTGAAGTATCCGGACTGGGCTTTGGCTGCATGAGTCTGAGCAACGGCACATACGGGCCGGGTGTAGACCGCGCCCAGGGCCTCCGCGTGATCCGCGAAGCCTATGAGCAGGGCGTCCGCTTTTTCGACACCGCCGAAGTCTATGGCCCCTACGTCAATGAGGAGCTTGTCGGAGAAGCACTGGCCCCCGTCCGCGACCAAGTCAAAATCGCGACGAAGTTCGGCTTCGCAATCGACGGCACCAACGGCCTCGACAGCCGGCCGGAGCGCATTCGCCGTGTTGTCGAGGAATCGCTGAAGCGCCTCCGGACCGACCGCATCGACCTTTATTACCAGCACCGGGTCGACCTGACGGTGCCGATCGAAGATGTGGCCGGGACGGTCAAGGAGCTGATCCGCGAGGGGAAAGTCCTGCACTTCGGCCTGTCGGAACCCAGCGCAACAACCATTCGCCGCGCGCATGCGGTCCAACCGGTCGCCGCCATCCAGAGCGAATATTCGCTGATCGAGCGCAGCGTCGAGCGCAACGGCGTCCTGCAGACTTGCGCGGAGCTGGGCATCGGCTTCGTTCCGTGGGGTCCGCTGGGCCAGGGTTTCTTGCCGGGGACAATGAGCGTCAATGTACAGTCGACGATGGACCCGAAGAACGACCTGCGCGCGACGTTCCCCCGCTTTTCACCCATGGTCATCACGAACAACCAGCCGATCATTGAGTTTCTGAGGAGGTTCGGCGCCAGCAAGGGCGCAACGCCGGCCCAGATTTCGCTGGCATGGTTGATGGCGCAGAAGCCGTGGATTGTTTCGATCCCTGGCACGACCAGCATGGATCACCTGCGCGAGAACATGGGCGCGCCCCGCGTCCAGCTGACGCCAGCCGATCTTCGCGAGATCGAGGCAGGCCTGGCCCGGCTCGAGATTTACGGCGGCCGCATGGATGCCAGACAGATGGCCCAGATCAATCAGGACTTAGAGTGATTGGCTCGGGCGAGGTGTCCCGTGGCCGCCTGAACAAAATCCAATGGAGAAGTGAGATGAACCGCAATTTTGAAGCCGCGCCATTTGCGCGTGATCGCTCGGTCAGCCGGCGCAGCCTGCTACAATTGGCAGGCGCCGTGTCGCTCGGCGCGATGGCGCTGATCAACGCCGCGCCGGCAAGCGCCCAGAACATGTCGAACGGCGCCAGCAATTTCTATGTGAGCGACCGCCTGACCGTGCAGAAGGTCAGCTTCAAGACCCAGTACCAGACGCAGGTCGTCGGGAATCTATTCATTCCCAAGAACCTTGATCGCAGTCGCAAGTATGCGGCAATCATCGTCGGGCACCCGATGGGAGCGGTGAAGGAGCAGAGCGCAAACCTATACGCCACCAAAATGGCCGAAGCCGGCTTTGTCGCCATGTCGATCGACCTGCCCTCCTGGGGCGAGAGCGAAGGCCAGCCCCGCAACGCGGTCGCGCCGGAAGCCTTTGCGGAAGCATTTAGCGCCGGGGTCGATTTCCTCGGTACCCGGCCGTTCATCGACCGCAACCGAATCGGCGCGATCGGTGTCTGCGGCAGCGGCAGCTTCGTCGTCAGCGCGGCCAAGATCGACCCGCGCATGAAGGCCATCGCGACCGTCAGCATGTACGACATGGGCGCTGCCGCCCGGAACGCGCTCAGGCATTCGCAGACGCTCGAACAACGCAAGCAGATCATCGCGCAGGCGGCCGACCAGCGTTATGTCGAGTTCACCGGCGGCAAGACCGAATACACTGGTGGCACGACGCACCAGCTGACCTCGGATACCGACCCTGTGCAGCGCGAGTTCTACGACTTCTACCG
>JALYNQ010000047.1 GCA_030773115.1 Pseudomonadota bacterium | reverse complement strand
ACCATCCGCGACGCGTCGCTGGTCGGCGGCGTGCGCGGCGACCTGATGGGCGACCTCAAATTCGACCTCAGCAGCTCCTATGGGCAGAACAATGTCGTCTATCGCATCACCAACACGGTGAACCCCTCGCTCGGGCCGGCGTCGCCGACCGAGTTCAGGGCCGGCGAGCTCGAGCAGCGCGAACTGAACTTCAACCTCGACCTCACCCATCCGCTGGAGCTCGGCCTCCACGAGCCGATGAACCTGGCCGGCGGCCTCGAATGGCGCCGCGAGACCTGGGAGGTTACCCCCGGCGAGCTGGCCTCCTACCAGGTCGGGCCCTTCGCTTCCGTCCTCGATCCGGATACGCCCAATCCAACCGATCGCATCGGCCTGCCGGCTGGATCGAGCGGCTTTCCCGGCCTGGGCCCCTCGCAGGCGGGCACTTTCTCGCGCAGCAACTGGGCCGCCTATGCCGCCCTGGAGGGCGATGTCACCCAATGGTTGATGATCGGCCTCGCGGCGCGATACGAGGACTTCACGGATTTCGGTTCGGCCTTCACCTGGAAGGTCAACAGCCGTGCCGAGCTTTCGGACGCCGTCGCCATCCGCGGCTCGGTCAACACGGCATTCCGCGCGCCGACCCCCGGCCAGTCCAATGTGTCGTCGACCTTCGCCAACATCGATGCGATTACTGGACAGCCGTTCATCACCGGCATCGTCTCGCCGACCAATCCGGTTGCGATCCTGTTCGGCGCGAAGCCGCTCAAACCCGAAAAGTCGTTCAACATCACGGCCGGGGTCGTCCTGACGCCCGCCCGGCGGCTGACGTTCACGCTCGACTATTTCAACATCAAGATCGAGGACCGTATCGGCCTCTCGGGCGGGTTCACGCTGACCCAGGCGCAGCGCGACCAGCTGGTTGCCGCCGGCGTTCCGGGCGGCGGCGACTTCAGGACGATCCAGTTCTTCGGCAATGCGTTCGACAGCCGCACCCAGGGCGTCGACGCGGTGCTCACCTACGGCTTCCCGCTGCTGGGCGGCAAGGCCGAGCTCAACTCCAACGTCAACTACACCAAGGCCAAGGTGACCCGGGCCGGGCCGCTCATCACCGGCGACAGGGAACGGCTGCTGGAGCTGGAGGATTTCGTTCCCGACTGGAAGGGCAGCGTCGGCTTCAATTATGAACGCGGCCGCATCAGCCTCACCACCAGCGCGACCTATTATGGCAAATGGACCGACTTCGGTCCCAACGAGGCCAACGACCAGACCGGCGGGGCCGAGGTGCTGGTCGACGCCGAGCTGTCCTACCGGCTGACGAAGATGTTCACGCTGGCGGTGGGCGGGAGCAACATCTTCGACAATTATCCGGACAAGGAGGTGCGGCCGGGCCAGCTCATCAACGGGTTCAAATATCTCCGCTTCTCGCCGATCGGGTTCAACGGGGGCTTCTGGTACCTCAGGGGGACGGCGAAGTTCTAGCGGCTGGACGAGGGTTCGCCGAAGACGCCTTCCGAGATCATCTCGTCGCGGACTTCGGTCATGGTTTCGATGAAGCGGTGCGCGGTTTGCGAGAGCGGACGGAGCGAGGGTGTGTGAAGCATATATTCAAACTCGATCCGCGGCCGGAACGGCCGCATGACCAGCCGGTCGGCGACGAAATCGACCGCGGTCGCCGGATTGATGATCGAGCAGCCCAGCCCCTGCGTGACGAGGCCGCAGACGGTCATCGCATATTGGGTCTCGATGGTGAGATCGCGCTCGATCCCGGCGTCCTCGAACAACCGGTCGATCCGCCGCCGGGTGGGGTCGCCCGCCATCAGCGAGATGAACGGCTCGCCGGCAAGATCGGCCGGCTCGATGAATGCCTTGCCGGCAAGGCGATGACCCGGTGGAAGCACGCAGGCGCCGACCGACTTGAGGAAACTCTGCGACGAAACGCCCGGAATCTCATGGGCCCTGGTGGCAAGGCCGATGTCGAACTGCTGGTTGGCGACCCACTGGCGGACGCTCGAGCTGCTGTGGGTGTAGAGCTTGATGGTGACTCCGGGATAGCGGTCCCGGAACGCCCGAATCGCCCGCGGCATGAAGCTGTTGGCAAGCGCCGGGAGCGAGACGATGTGGAGGTTGCCGGTGCTCCTGTTGCGGATGTCGCTGGCGGTGCGCTTCAGCGCATCGACGCCGATGAAGCTTCGTTCGACCTCATGGTAGAAGAACTCCGCTTCCGGCGTGACGGTGAGGGCGCTGCCGCGGGCACGGATGAACAGCTCGAAGCCGAGCGCATGTTCAAGGTCGCCGATCAATTTGCTCACGGCGGGCTGCGACAGGTGCATCGACTGGGCCGCCTGGGTGATCGATCCCGACTTCATCACCGCGGCGAAGGCCTCGAGCTGGCGCAAGTTCATCCTGATCCCTCCTGGTTATCGCATATCGTTATAGCCCAGGCCGCAATTGGAGAAACAGGTAATGACTCGGCGGTGTCGAGCCTCTATCAGAAGGCAATCTCTCAATGAATGACGTAACCGCCGGGCGGAAAGACGAGGCCGGCCGGCCGGGCGAACTGTCCCGGACGACCAGGCTCGTCCATTCGAGCTCGCCTTCGGCTGACAGGGCCGGCCTCCTCAATCCGCCGGCGCACCGGGCCTCGACGATCCTCTACGAACGGGTCGAGGACTATATCGGGCGCCACAGCCGGATCTATGACGGGGTCATCTACGGCCTCTACGGTACGGAGACGAATTTCGCGCTTGCCGCCGCGATCGCCTCGCTGGAGGGCGGCTGCCAGACGGTGATCACCTCGTCGGGGACGGCGGCGATCTCCTTGAGCCTCGGAGCGTTCCTGAAGGCCGGCGATCATCTCCTGGTGATCGACACCGCCTATCGCTCGACCCGACGCTTCTGCGACGAGGTCCTCGCCGGCTTTGGCGTCGAGGTCTCCTATTTCCCGCCCGACGTCGGGGCTGCGATCGCCGAACTGATCCGGCCCAACACGAAGATGGCGTTCCTCGAAACGCCGGGGTCGCTGACGTTCGAGATGGCCGACATCAGGGCGATCACCGCGGTGACGCGCGAGCGGGGCATCGTCACCGCGCTCGACAACACCTGGGCGACGCCGATGCTGTTCCGCCCGATCGAGCATGGCGTCGACATCTCGATTGCCGCGGCGACCAAATATCTGTCGGGCCATTCCGACGTGATGCTCGGCGCGATGACCGCGGCCAGTGAGGAGGTCTACAAAAGGCTGAAGGACGCCGCCGCCCGCTGGGGCAATTCGGCGAGCGCGGACGACTGCTATCTCGTCCATCGCGGCCTCCGGACGCTCGACGTCCGGCTGGAACGCCACCAGCGGGCCGCGCTGGACCTTTGCAGCTGGTTTGAAGGGCAGCCAGAGGTCCGTAGGCTGCTCTATCCGGCGCTTGCCTCGGATCCCGGACATGAGATCTGGAAGCGCGACTTCGACGGCGCCTCGGGCCTGTTCGGGGTACTGCTCGACCCGCTGAGCGAGGAGGAAATGTCGGCCTTCTTCAACGGGCTCGAGCTGTTCCGGATGGGCGCAAGCTGGGGCGGCTTCGAAAGCCTGATGGTCCCGGCCTGGCCGCCGCCCGTGCGCAGCTGCTCGGAAGTCGAAGAGGGGACTTTGATCCGGGTGCATGCCGGTCTGGAAAGCGTTCGCGACCTGATCGGCGACCTCGAGGCGGCCTTCGCCCGTCTCCGCTCGATGCGAGGAGCCTGAGCCGATGCATGGCCATCATCCAGCGCAGAGGAGCGGAGGGGCTTACGCCCTCAATCCGATGCTCTCGGGTTTCTCCTGCATCCGATGCCAGGCGGAGCTTCCGGTCGGCGACTATTTCGAGGGCTGTCCCGCCTGCCTGGCGCGGGGAGAGCCGTCGACGGTCACGCCAATGTATCGGCAACGGCCGACAACGCTGAGCGACGCCGGCAAACGCGGGATGGAGCGATACGCGGCCTGGATGCCCTATACGAGCTGGGTTTCGCTCGGCGAGGGCGGGACTTCCTGCGTCAGCTTTCCGTCCCTGGCCGATGAGGTTAAGGCCGCGTCGGTCTTCATCAAGAATGAGGGCCAGAATCCGAGCGGTTCGCACAAGGACCGGGTGAGCTGCCTGACAATGACGCGCGCGCTCGACTCCGGCGCGAAGAAGATCGTCGCCGCGTCCAGCGGCAATGGCGGAGCCTCGCTGGCGCTGTACGCTGCCGCCGCCGGGCTCGAGTGCTGCATTGTCACGACGCCGGCCCTGTCGCCGATCTTCCGGCGGGCGATCGAGGTCACCGGCGCCGAGCTCGCCTTTGCGCCGGAAAGCCTCGACAGGTGGCACATTGTCGCCGACAGGGCGGGCAAGGGCTGGTTCCCGGCGACCAACTATCTCAACCCGCCGGTCGGCAGCAATCCGTTCGGACTGGCTGGCCTTGCCACGATCGCCTTCGAGATGTTCGAGGAGATTGGCGCCGGCGAGAACGATGTCATTCTGGTCCCGACGTCGCGGGGCGACCTCATCTGGGGGCTGTACCAGGGGTTCAGTCAGATGAAGGCCGTCGGGCTGATCGGCTCGCTTCCGCGACTGTTCGCCATCGAGCCCTTTCCCCGCATCAGCCGGGTGCTCGGCGGAGAGGCGATCACCGGCTCCTTCCCCGGAACCACGGCGCTGGTATCGATCGGCGGCTCGACCGTCACCTACCAGGCGGTGGAAGCGATCAGCGCCACCGGCGGCGGGGCCGTCGTCGTCGACGATAGGGCGGTCGAACACGACCAGGCCCGTCTCGCCCGCCACGGCTGCTATGCCGAGCTGTCGTCCGCCGCGACGCTCACCGGGCTCGAGCTGCTGATGAAGGACGGAACCATCTCGGGCGAAGACCGGATCATCCTCGTCGCGACCTCGAACGGTTACAAGGACCTGCCCGCAGAGGGGAGGGGCCAATGAAGCCGGAGAGCAGCTCCGACTCCCTCCTGCGGCGCGAGATCGGCAAGATCGGCGTCGCCACCATCGCCATGAACGGAGTGATCGGCTCGGGCATCTTCGCCCTGCCGGCCGTGGCGGTGGCACAGGCCGGCTTTTTCAGCCCCTGGATCTTCGTGCTGTGCGGGATCCTGATCCTGTTCGTCGCGCTCAGCCTCGCGCGGGCCGCGAGCTTCTTCGACATCACCGGCGGCCCTATCGTCTATACGACCCATGCCTTCGGCCGCTTTGTCGGCTTCCAGACCGGCCTGCTCATCTATGTGAGCCGCGTGGCGGCCATCGCCGCAAGCGCCAATCTCATCGTCAGCTATGCCGCCGCCTTCTGGGTCCCGCTTGGCGGAGGTGCTCCGAGAGTGGCGGCGATCGCCGCCTATATCGCTCTTGCCACAGCTTTGAACGCGGCGGGCATGCGCGCCGGCATGGCGGGCATCTACATCATCAGCATCCTGAAGCTCGCGCCGCTTGCGCTCCTCGTGCTGGTCGGCCTGCCGTCCGTCGAATGGGCTTCGGTAGCGGGCGCGGAGATTCTTCCGCCGGGGCCGCTCGGAGAGTCGATGCTGGTCATGATGTATGCGTTCATCGGCTTCGAGTTCAGCCTGATCAGCGCCGGCGAGACGCGCAACGCGCGGTCAGCCATACCGAAGGCGCTGGTCGGGACGGTGGTGGCGATCGCGCTCTTCTATGCGCTCATCCAGCTCATCGTCGTATCAGTGGGTTCCGATCTTGGCGGCAGCGATGCGCCGCTGGTCGAGATCGCCGGAAGGCTGATGGGACCCGCGGGCGCTCTTCTGCTCGGGCTTGGGGTCATCTTCTCCGTCGGCGGCGGGAGCCTGACCTCGCTGCTTACCGCACCGCGCTTGACCTTCGCCCTGTCGCGCGACGGCAGCCTTCCGGCCTGGTTCGGGAAGGTGAACGAGAAGAGCCGGGTTCCGGTGAATTCGATCATCTTCTGCGGCATCTTCAGCCTCGCGATGGCGATCGGCCAGCATTATGTCTGGCTGGTCACGCTCAGCACCTTCGTCCGGCTGGTGACCTATGCGCTGTGCATTGCCTCGCTGCCGGTCATCGAACGGACGATAACGTCGCAGCCGGGCCAGTTCAGCCTCCCTGGCGGCCTTGCGATCCCCGCGATCGGCTTCCTGCTGACGATCTGGCTGATGAGCCATTCGACTGTCGACAACCTCGTCGTTGCCGGGGTCATCGTCGCCGTCGGCACGGCCATTTTCTGGCTCTCAAGGCGCGGGAAGACGCGCGCTGCGGAAGGAGGCGCCTAGCGCTGGGGATGCACTGACCCCTGTTTCCTCAAATCCTCAACGCCGGTCGGGATCCGACCGGGCGGAAGCCTAGTCTCGCTTTCCTTTTCCGCCTGCCGTTCTACAACGGCAGAAAATCATAATTGCGGAGAGAAATGAGGGATGGCCGGGGGGGAACAGCGCTACGGTAATCATTTGCCGGAGGCACGCTACACCGCGATCAAGAAATATGTGCTGGAGGGCATAAGCCGGGGCAATTTCCGGCCCGGGGACCGGATCGAATCCGAGGCCGAGATGATCAAGCGGTTCGGCGTCTCGAGGGCCACCGCCAACCGGGCGCTTCGCGAACTGCAGGATGCCGGCGTGCTGGTTCGCATGCCGGGCGTCGGCTCCTTCGTTGCCGATACTTCCGCCAAGGGCCACATCATCGAAATCCGCAACATTGCCGACGAGATCAGGGCCCGGGGGCACCAGCATTCGGCGATGGTCGTCAAGAATGTCGCCGAGAAGGCCAACCGGAGGAGTGCGCCGCTCCTGTCCGTCGAGATCGGCACGCCGATCTTCCATTCGGTCATCGTCCATTATGAGTCGGGAATCCCGATCCAACTGGAAGAGCGCTATGTGCTCGGCGCCGCCGCGCCGGGATATGGAGAGGCCGATTTTACGCAGACCACGCCCAATGAGTTTCTGATGAGGGCGGCGCCGCTGGAACGGGTCGATCATGTCGTCCGGGCGGTGATGCCGAGCGCGGCTGCCCAGGAGCTTCTGGACATCAAGGAATCCGAGCCCTGCCTGCTCCTCATCCGCCAGACCTGGTCCAGGTCCCGGCTCGTTTCCTATGCCCAGTTGACCCATTCGGCCAGCCGCTTCGAGTTCGAGGACAGCTTCACCGTTTGAGGCCAGACTCCGTCCAAGCCGGATTGCCATCAATCATTTGATTGTCCATAACTGTCTATACATTTGACCTGCCCCGGCCTCGTCGGAGTCGCGGGTCCCTTGGAGATGGTGATGGCAAGAGACGATCAGGTGAGGAACGGCAGTCGGATTCGCGCGCGGCGGGGCTCCGAGATCAAGGCGAAGCACTGGACCACCGAGGCCGCCGTCCGCATGCTGATGAACAACCTCGACGATGAGGTCGCCGAGGACCCGCAGAGCTTGGTCGTCTACGGCGGCATCGGCCGCGCCGCTCGCAACTGGGCCTGTTACGACAAGATCGTCGAGACGCTGGAGCGGTTGGAGGAAGACCAGACGCTCCTGATCCAGTCGGGCAAGCCGGTCGGCGTGTTCCGCACCCACAAGGACGCCCCGCGCGTCCTGCTCGCCAACTCCAACCTCGTCCCCAAATGGGCGACCTGGGACAAGTTCAACGAATTGGATCGCAAGGGCCTGATGATGTACGGCCAGATGACAGCCGGATCGTGGATCTACATCGGCTCGCAAGGCATCGTCCAGGGGACCTACGAGACCTTCGCCGAAATGGGCCGCCAGCATTATGGCGGGGACCTCAAGGGCAAGTGGATATTGACCGCCGGCCTCGGCGGGATGGGCGGCGCGCAGCCGCTCGCCGCGGTGATGGCCGGGGCGCATTGCATCGCCATCGAGGTACAGGACAGCCGCATCGAGAAGCGCCTCGAAACCCGCTATGTCGACCGCCGCGCGACCAGCATCGACGAGGCGCTGGAGATCATCGCCGCCGCCACCGAACCCACCTCGGTCGGCCTGCTCGGCAACGCCGCCGAGATCCTGCCCGAAATGGTCGCGCGCGGCATCCGCCCCGACGCGGTCACGGACCAGACCTCGGCCCACGACCCGGCCAACGGCTATTGCCCGGCCGGCTGGAGCGTCGCGAAGTGGCAGGAAATGCGTGAGCGCGATCCCGCCGCGGTCGCAGAGGCCGCGCGGAAATCGATGGCCGCCCATGTCGAGGCGATGCTCGCCTTCCAGGAAATGGGTATCCCCACTTTCGACTATGGCAACAACATCCGCCAGGAAGCCTTTGACGAGGGCGTCACCAACGCCTTCGACTTCCCCGGCTTCGTCCCCGCCTATGTCCGCCCGCTCTTCTGCCGCGGGGTCGGCCCGTTCCGCTGGGCCGCGCTGTCGGGCGACCCGGAGGACATCGCCAGGACCGACGCCAAGGTAAAGGAGCTGATCCCCGACGATCCCCATCTCCACCGCTGGCTCGACATGGCGCGCGAGCGGATCGCCTTCCAGGGCCTGCCAGCGCGCATCTGCTGGGTCGGCCTCGGCCAGCGCCACCGCCTCGGCCTCGCCTTCAACGAGATGGTCAGGAACGGCGAGCTCAGCGCCCCGGTAGTGATCGGCCGCGACCATCTCGACAGCGGCAGCGTCGCCTCCCCCAACCGCGAGACCGAGGCGATGCGGGACGGCAGCGACGCGGTCAGCGACTGGCCCTTGCTCAACGCCCTGCTCAACACCGCCAGCGGCGCCACCTGGGTCTCGCTCCACCACGGCGGCGGGGTCGGCATGGGCTATTCACAGCACGCCGGCATGGTGATCGTCGCCGACGGCACCGACGATGCCGCGCGGCGGCTGGAGCGCGTCTTGTGGAACGACCCGGCGACGGGCGTCATGCGCCATGCCGATGCGGGGTATGAGGAGGCGATCGATTGGGCCAGGGAGCAAGGACTCGATTTGCCGATGATCCGCTAGGGCCGGTCCACGTTTGATGGTAGGGTTTCCCCGGGTGAAAGGGGGGACCATGCCTTTCCGCAAAGCCTATCTCTATGTGCTGGCGCTGTTGGCGCTGACCTTCGTCGCTTTTTGGCCGAGCTATCTCGGCAATCTTCCGGCCGGGAAAATGGCTTGGCATTTCCATGCGGCAAGTGCCGTCTTGTGGACCGTCCTCGCCATCGTTCAGAGCTGGACGATCCACCACGACCGGATTGCCCTGCACCGCCAGACCGGGCTGGCATTCTTCCTATTATTCCCCTTGTTCGTGGTTGCCGGAATCTGGGTCATCCATGTCGAAGCTACAACTCTCGCAGGCGGCCTCAACGACCCCGACAATAAGGAGCTTGCCCAGTTCGGCTTTTTCGACGTGCTGGCCAACCTCGGCTTTGCGCTGCTGTTCTGGGGCGGCCTCAAATATCGCCACAAGGTCCATCTACACGCGCGATACATGCTGGCGACGCTGCTGTTCGTGGTGGCGCCGATTGTCTTCCGGCTGCTCCCCACCTTCATTCCCTTCTTCCGTTCCGGCACGCCTGAAACGGCTCATCGCTTCTCCTACGCCATGGGCGTGGGGAACGGGGTGGCCGTCGCCATCGCGCTCTATCTTTACAGCCGCGCGCCCAAGCATGGCCGGCCGTTCCTGCTCGCCGCCGGCATCATCGCGGCCCAGGAAGTCTTGTTCGAAACGCTGGGCCGCTTACCCGCTTGGGCACCGGTTTTTGCCCGCGTTGCCGACGTAAACCTGCCGTTTCTGCTGACGCTCACGGGGATCGTCAGCCTGGGGATCGCCTGGCACGGATGGGTCTCCGGGGCGCGTCCCGTATCACCCAAGGTCGCCGCAACGGTCTGATACGACGGTGGCTGGCCCGCTCGTTGCAAATCTTCCTAGACGCGCGGCCATGACATTGACCCTGAATCCCGAAGCCATCGACCTCGCCACCCTCCTCCAGCGGTGGAGTGCGCGCGCGAGCAGGGGCTGGACTTGCCGATGAACGTCTAAGTCACCGTCGGCACGATCTCCATGATGATGTCGCCCGGCTCCAGCTTCTCCACCTGCGGCCGCCAGAAACCATAGGCGGTGCCGTCGCGGATGATCCTCAGGCCCAGTCCCCGGCCTAGATCCTTGAGCGGCTTGCCAATCTCTTCCGGCAGCACGTCCCGCTCGACCAACCTCACCCGGCCGCCCATGGTCGCCAGGTCGGCCAGATAGTCGGCGATATGGTGGCCGGCATGGGTCGTCGCCAGCAGCAGGCCCGCGAAATCGAGCGGGTTGACGACCACGTCGGCGCCGGCGCGCTTGGCCGGTATCTCATTGTCCTGCTGGTTGACCGCCAGGCTGATCCGCACTTGCGGCGCCAGGTGCCGCACCGTCAGGCACACCAGGATCGAGGTATCGTCGCGCCCGGCCGAGATGATCACCAGCTTGGCCCGGTTGACGTGCACAGCCCTCAGCGTCGCATCGCGGGTGGCGTCCGCCTTCAGCACAGTGCAGCCCACCGCCTTGGCGACTTGCAGCCGATCCTCATTGTGATCGATCACCACGATTGTTTCCGGCTCGGCGCCCAGGTCGATCAGCTCCTGCACCGCGCGGCTGTTCTTGGTGCCGTAACCGACCACCACGATATGGTCGCGGAGTGAGCGCTGGATGCGTTTCATGACGAAATTCTCCCACGTACGCCTGGCGACAAACAAATAGGCGGTACCGATGAAGACCAGCAGGAACATGATTCGGATCGGGGTGACGACCAGGGCGTCGAACAGCCGCGTCTGGTCGGTGACGGGCACGATGTCGCCGTAGCCCGTGGTCGTCGCGCTGATCATGGTGAAATAGATGACGTCGAGCAGGCTGACCTCGCCGTCATGCATGTCCTTCAGCCCCTCGCGCTCCAGCCAGTGGAACAGGATGAGTATTCCCAGCAGCGCGGCCGCCGCGCCAATGCGCCATCCAAGCTGGAACCAGCCCCGGATCGGCGACCGGCGCCGCAGGGTTAGCAGGTCTCCATATTCCGGCGGCATGGCCAATTGTTACCCTCGCGCGGCGGCGGACGCCAGTGAGGGCTGTTACGCCCTTTCGGCCCGCGATCGGTGGTCGGTTTGCAGCGATTGCCGGTAGAAAACCGACAGCCGGTTAGTAATGGCTGCTGCCTGAACCGTTCGCAAAGCTGGCGCCGGCGGCTCTGGTCGCGCAACGCCGCGCTTCTGCTCGGCCGCAACACCGCGGTCAGCACCGCCATGTTCCTGCTCGGCCTGACGCTGCTGTGGCTGCTGGTCGAATATGCTGGGGCCGACCCCTTGTTGGCTACCGCGGCCACCTTCCTCGTCGCCACCTCGCTGCACTATGTGCTCGGCCGCACCTGGATCTACCGCGGGACGGAGCGCGGCGTGGTGCCCGGCTATGGCCTGTTCCTGCTCAACGCCGTCATCGGCCTGCTCGTCACGCTCGGCCTGTTCTACGCGCTCACTACCCTGACGCCGCTCCATTATCTCGTTGCGCGCGTCCTGGTGTCGCTGGTCGCCGGCCTCGCCATGTTCCTCTCGAACGCGATTTTGAACTTCAAACGCTTGTAGTTCACCGGCGAAGGCCGGTGCCCAGGAGCGCGCAGCGCTTCATTGGAACGGGGCCTGGACCCCGGCCTGCGCCGGGGAACAAGCTCACTTGGCGAGCAGAAAAGAAGACTTCATGTCCTCATATTCGTAGAAACCCAGCCGGCCTGGGATACATGACACGAAGGCGCCATTCCCCATACCAATGATGGCTTCGAGAGCTTCACGAAGTGGCATTTCTCGACCGTCCAAGTGGCTATCGGCGGCTAGGACGTAGCAATTGGAAGGTGCGCCTCGCTTTTTCAGGAGGGCTTCGACCGGGCCGGAAAACGCATCGCTTCCCGTGAGATGCTGGCGGTAGCGTGGATCGAGGCGAACCGAATGATGCAACAGTTCCTGAACATCGCGTCGGCGCTTTTCGCCTAGCTCCAACAGCGTTTGCAGTCGTCGCCTGGACGGCTCCTCAAGGAATGCCAAAAAGCCGTGTTCATGGTCGTTCATAGTCAGATGGTGGACGACGACGGAGCCACAATCAACAACGCTTGCTTAGCCCCGATCCCCGCTGTTCCTCTTCCCCCAAATCTCCTAGACGCGCGGCCATGACATTGACGCTGAATCCCGAAGCCATCGACCTCGCCACTCTGCGCCAGCTCTGGCAGGGTGCTGAGGCACGCCTCGACGACGCCAGCCTCCACCGCATCCGCGCCTCGGCCGCCTCGGTCGAGCGCATCGTCGCCGGCGGCGAGACGGTCTATGGCATCAACACCGGCTTCGGCCTCCTCGCCAACACCCGCATCCCAGCCGACCGTCTGGCCGAGCTGCAGCGCAACCTGATCCTGTCGCACAGCTGCGGGCTCGGCGACGCGCTGCCGCGCCACGTCGTCCGGCTGATGATCGTGTTGAAATTGCTCGGCCTCGGCCGCGGTTTTTCGGGCGTGCGGCCGCTGGTCATCGAGGCGCTGCAGGCGCTGCTCGACCGCGACGCCATGCCGCTGATCCCGGCGCAGGGCAGCGTCGGCGCCTCGGGCGATCTCGCGCCGCTGGCGCACCTAATCGCCGCGCTGATGGGCGAGGGGCGGATCGATGTCGCCTGCGACGTTCTCCCTGCCCGCGAAGCGCTCAACAAGCTCGGCATGCAGCCGCTCCAACTCGGCCCCAAGGAGGGGCTGGCGCTGATCAACGGCACCCAGGCCTCGACCGCCATCGCCCTCGACGCTTTGTTCATGGCCGAGCGGGTGTTCGGCGCGGCGCTCGGCGCCGGAGCGCTATCAGTCGACGCGCTGAAAGGCAGCTGCAAGCCGTTCGACGCGCGCATCAGCGAGGTCCGCGGCCAGCCCGGCCAGATCCGCGTCGCCGCGGAAATCCGCGGCCTGCTTGAAGGCAGCGAGATCGTGGTGAGTCACGGCCGCTGCGGCAAGGTGCAGGATCCCTACAGCTTCCGCTGTCAGCCGCAGGTGATGGGCGCCAGCCTCGACCTGCTGATCAATGCCGCGCGCACGCTGGCGATCGAGGCGGGCGCGGTGACCGACAATCCGATCGTGTTCGAGGATGAGGACAGCGCGATCAGCGGCGGCAATTTCCATGCCCAGCCGGTCGCCTTCGCCGCCGACATCATCGCCATGGCGCTGTGCGAGGTCGGCTCCATGTCGGAGCGTCGCACCGCGGTGCTGATCGACCCCAAGATGAGCGGTCTGCCAGCCTTCCTGACCGACGAGGGCGGGGTCAATTCGGGGCTGATGATCCCGCAGGTCACCCAGGCCGCGCTGGTCGCCGAGAACCGCAGCCTCGCCTTCCCGTCGAGCGTCGACAGCGTCCCGACTTCGGCCGGACAGGAGGACCATGTCTCCATGGCCCCCATCTCGGCGCGCAAGGCGGCGACCATCGCGAAAAACGCCGCCGGCATCGTCGCGGTCGAGCTGATCGCCGCCGCCCAGGGCGTCGACTATCGCGCGCCGTTGAAAACGTCGGAGAAGCTCCAATCCCTCCACGCCAAAATCCGCGCCATCAGCCCCCACCTCAAATCCGACCGCTACTGGGCCGACGAAATGGCGGCACTGCAGGCGGCGGTGCTGGCTGGCGCAATCGGGCGGTTTACGTTTTAGCCGTCATTGCGAGGAGAGCTCCGCGCGCACCCTGTCCCCCAGACCGGGGAGCACGGAGCTGGCGACGCGGCAATCTACACATGCGGGTAGATTGCTTCGCTACGCTCGCAATGACGAACAGTGTTAATCCACCCGCTTCCAATTGGCGGACTTGCAGATAATTGCCAGGACGCAACCCGAGACTTTCAACTGATCGGGCGCAACCTGCTGGATCTTGCCGGTGGCGTTCATGTTTCGGTCGGGGACGAACACTCGGGCGCGGTAATTGCGTGGCCCGGCCGGGCGGATGTCCTTGATCAGCGTCGCGCCGATCAGCTCGGTGCCGCTGCCGCGCTCGGCCCGGGCCTGCTGCTTGGGGGATGCCTTGACCACCGTCCCGCACAATGTTTGCCCGCACGGCTTGATGTCGATCTGCAGCTTGCCCTTGGCCCAGCGGCCCTCGATCGGGCTGCGGGCGTCGGCGGCGCCGGCGAAGGCTAGGCCAACCAGGGCGGCGGCGATGATGAACGCTCTACTCATGCGGCGCCCCATAGCGATGCAATGTGGCGAGCATGGGTCGCCAGCATTGCTCGGGCATGAACGCCCCGCATTCGCCTCATCGAAACAATCAATCATCGCAGCTATTGATAATCATTCGCACTAACGCTAGCGCCGCCGCAAATAAGGGAGGTCATCTTGCGTCAAGCGTTCCACGCGGCTTCGGCCGCGATTTTTGTCCTGAGCCCCAGCCCACTGCTTGCGGGGCAGGCTTCCACGGCTTTGGAGGTTGAGACCGGAGAGGCAGGAACCGCCGAATCCGCGGACGAGGCCGACAGCCGCGAGATCATCGTCACCGGCGCCCGCACCAAGCTGCCGATCACCGCCCTGCCGCTGACTGCCGACGTGATCGACAAGGAAACGCTCGACCAGCAGGTCGCCATCTCCGGTTCGGTGGTCGACGCCGTCTCGAACCTTTCCCCCAGCTTCTCGCCGACCCGCGAGAAGCTGTCCGGCGCCGGCGAGACGCTGCGCGGCCGCTCGCCGCTGTTCGCGATCAACGGCATCCCGCAATCGACCCCGATCCGCGACGGCGCGCGCGACGGCTACACCATCGACCCCTTCTTCGTCGACCGGGTCGAGCTGATCTACGGATCCAACGCGCTCCAGGGCATCGGCGGCACCGGCGGTGTGATCAACCAGGTAACGGTCGGCCCGCCCAGGACGGACGGGGTCAGCGGGCGGGTGCTTGGCCAGGTCACGCTCGACGATGAAATCTCCGGCTCGGGCCTCGGCTGGAAGAGCGCCGGCCTGATCGGCTGGAAGGGCGGCGCGTTCGACGCCACCGTCGGCGCCGCCTATGAGAAGCGCGGCGTGTTCCTCGACGGCGAAGGGAGCCGCATCGGCGTCGACGGCACCCAGGGCGAGGTGCAGGACTCGAAGAGCTGGTCCATTTTCGGCCGCTTCGGCTGGCAGGTCGGCGAAACCACGCGCCTGGAGCTGCTGGCCAATCATTTCGAGCTGAAGGGCGATGGCGACTATGTCGTCGTTGCCGGCAACCGGGCCGCCGGCATTCCGACCAGCAGCGTGCGTGGCGACCAGGCGGGCGACCCGCCGTCGAACAATGTCGACACGCTCGCCCTCACCCTGACCGAGGACGATCTGTTCGGGGGCAGCCTCACCGCCCAGCTGTTCTATAACAAGTCGGAGGACGTCTTTGGCGGGGGCATCTTCGCCAATTTCCAGGACCCATCCATCGCGCCGCGCAACGCGCTTTTCGACCAGTCGGCCAATGAATCGAAGAAGCTCGGCGGCAAGCTGACCTATGAGCGGGAAATCATTAGCGGCCTGACCGGCACAATCGGCTTCGATGCGCTGAAAGATACCACCGAGCAAAGCCTGGTTCAGACCGGCCGCAGCTGGGTCCCGCCCAGCACCTATGTCAGCCTCGCCCCCTTCGCCCAGCTCAACCTGGCGCTGCTCGACGAGAAATTGCGCCTCGCCGGCGGCCTGCGCTGGCAGAACGACAAGCTCAAGGTCGACGACTTCCACACGCTGGCCGCGACAACCTACGTCGCCTGCACCCCGACCACACCGCCGACAACCCTTTGCGGTGATGCCACCTTTGGCGGGGTCGACGTCGCCGGCGGATCGCCCTCATTCAAGAAGCTGCTGCTGATCGGCGGCGTGGTCGTCGAGCCGGTCAAGGGCCTCCGCGCCTACGCCAGCTACGCCGAGGGCTACACTATCGCCGACGTCGGCCGGATCTTGCGCGGCCTCAACCGGCCGAACATCGACCTTGACGACTTCCTCGACCTGGAGCCCGTCGTCTCCAACAACCGCGAGCTCGGCGTGGAATGGTCGCGCGGCCCAGTGACCGCCAGCGCCGCCTATTTCTGGTCAACCAGCAAGAACGGCAGCGTGCTGGTGCTCCAAAACGATGTGTACAACGTGCAGCGGCAGCGGATCGAGATACAGGGGCTCGAGCTCAATGCCACCTGGCGCACGCCCCTCACCGGCCTCGACCTGTCAGCCGGCTATGCACATCTCCAGGGCCGCACCGACGGGACGCCCAGCGACGACGATGACAAGGTCAACATGGACCTCGACGGTGCCAACATCTCGCCTGACCGGTTGAACCTCGCCGCCAACTATTCGAGCGGGCCCTTTTCGGCGCGGGTGCAGGCGCAATTTTACCTGGAGCGCGACTTCGACCTGCTCGCGGTCGAGCCGGGGACTCCGGTCCAGCAGGCCGTCGAACGGGAAAGTCGATTTGAAGGCTATGCGCTGATCGATGCCTATGCCCGCTACAAGACCCGCTTCGGGGACATCAGCCTCGCGGTCCACAACCTGCTCGACGAGCAGTTCATCACTTATCACAGCGACACGACCCGCGCGGTAATCCGGCCAGCCGACCTGGCTGTCATCGGTGACAATGATCTTTACTTCGCGGGGAGGGGGCGGACCTTCACCCTCGGCATCACCAAGGCATTTTAGGCGTGAAGCTGCTCTCCTTCCTCCATCGCTGGGCCGGCGGCGTCATCGGCCTGCTGCTCGCCGTGCTCGGTCTCAGCGGCACCATCCTGGTCTGGGAAGGCGAGTGGATCTCGCTGCCCGGCGCCGGCGACCCGGTGGTCGAGCAAGCCCGAACCATCGGGCAGATCGCCGAGCGCGAGGCTGCAGCGGGAGCGATCCGTATCACCTTCGCCAGCGAAGAGATCGGTCTCCACCATGTTGCCAGGGAGGGCGGCGCTGGCTCCTACGTGAAGCAGGACGGCACCACCGTCGCCACCTGGTCGAGCCAATGGGATCGGCCCGAGCTATGGATCTTCGACCTCCACCACCATCTGTTCGCCGGCCATAATGGCGAACTGGCAGCCGGCTGGGCCGGGGTGTTCGGCCTGATTTTCACCATCACCGGCGCCATCCTCTGGTGGCGCAGCCGCCGCGCATTCAAATGGCAGCTGTGGCCCAAGCGGTTGCAGCCCGGCCCCATCGTCAGCCATCACCGCGACATCGGCATCCTGGTCGCGCCGCTGCTGCTCGTCTCCTTCGTCACCGGCACCGGCATGCTCTTCAAGGACGCCGCCGCGGCGGTGCTGAGCCCGTTCGGCAAGATCGACGCAGGCTCCAAGCCCCCCACGGTCGAGCCAATCGAAAAACCAGCACCGGTGGCCGCCATGCTGGCCCAGGCAAAGGCGCGCTTTCCCGCTGCCGAGCTGCGCCGCCTGACCCTGCCGGCCAAGCCCGGCCAGCCATGGTCGGTGCGGATGCGCCAGCCGTTCGAATGGACCCCCAACGGCCGCACCACCCTCTATTTCGATGGGACGGGCAGGCTGGCCAAGGTCGACGATCCGGCGACCGGCAGCCGCGCCGCCTCGATCAACGAGAAGCTTTACCCGCTTCACTCCGCCAAGGTCGGCGGCCTCGCTTGGCAGCTGATGATGACCCTGTCCGGCCTCGGCCTGACCCTGCTCGGCGCGCTCGCCACCTGGTCCTTCTGGTTCCGCAGGGCAAAAAAGCGCAAGCGCCCAGGAATCGCCTCGGCCGGCCTCGAGGTCGCCGCCGCTTAGTCCAGATCGGCGGCGCGATGCCGCTCGCGGATGAAGCTCGGATCATTCTCGACTTTGCGGTTGACGCGGCGGCCGCGCTGCACCGCCGGCCGTGATCCGACCTCCTCGGTCCAGCGCATCACATTCTTGTAATCGCGCAGGGCGAGGAACTCCGAAGCGCCGGCATAGCCCTGGCCCAGCGCGATCGCCCCATACCAGGGCCAGATCGCCATGTCGGCGATGCTGTAGTCGTCGCCGGCGGCGAAGCGATGCTCGGCGAAATGCCGGTCGAGCACGTCATATTGCCGCTTGGTCTCCATCGCGTAGCGGTCGATCGCATATTGGATCCTGACCGGAGCATAGACGTAGAAATGGCCGAACCCGCCGCCGACGAACGGCCCCGAGCCCATCTGCCAGAACAGCCAGTTGAGCGCTTGGGTGCGCGCCGCCGGTTCCTTGGGCAGGAAGGCATCATATTTCTCGGCTAGGTAGAGCAGGATCGACCCGCTCTCGAACACGCGTTGGGGCTTATCGGGATCGGAGCGATCGAGCAGCGCCGGGATCTTCGAATTCGGATTGATCTCGACGAAGCCCGATCCGAACTGGTCGCCCTCGCCGATGTCGATGTACCAGGCGTCGTATTCGGCGCCCCTGTGGCCGGCGGCGAGCAGCTCCTCGAGCATGATCGTCACTTTCTGCCCGTTGGGCGTCCCGAGCGAATAAAGCTGCAGCGGATGCTCGCCCACCGGCAGCTGCTTGTCGTGCGTCGGCCCGGCGATCGGCCGGTTGATGCTGGCGAACTGGCCGCCGCTCGGCTGGTCCCATGTCCACAGCCTGGGGACGACATAGTCGGCGGGAAGGGTGGGGATCTCAACGATGGGGGCGTCGGCCATGGGCGGTTCCTTATGTCGCGTGGTCGACGGAAATGGGTATGCGATCTGCAACCGACAAGGCCGTCAGGCATAGCGGGAAAGCATCAAGCCGATAGCCGCGGCCATCAGCGACAAGATGATGCTCCCGGCAACATAGAGCCCCGCCTGAAGCAACGCCCCGCGCTCCCACAGGGTCAGCGCGTCGAGGCTGAAGGCGGAGAAAGTGGTGAAGCCGCCGAGGAAGCCGGTGACCAGGAACAGCCGCGCATTATGCTCGGTCCCCATCGCTCCGAACAGGCCGGCGAGCAGGCCGATCAGGAAGCTTCCGAGCACGTTCACTCCGAGCGTCCACCAGGGAAAGCCCGGCCCGAGCAACGTCAGCCCGGCCCGGTTGATGCCATGGCGGGCGATCGACCCAAGTCCTCCGCCGATGAAAACCAAGAGCCAATGCACCGGCCGCGTTCCTTCTAGTCGACGATCAGCTCTTCGGGATGCTTATGGAACCGGCGCACGATCAGCGCGATCGGCAAGCCGACGACCGCGCCGGCAATTGCTGCCCCGAATGCGTTGGCGACCCATTCCAGCGTTGCGCCCAGCCCACCGCCGCCGACCGCTTCGGCGACCGCGTGTGCGGCATCGTGGACCATATGCGGAATGGCGGGCGCGCCCAGCTCTTCCAGTCCGTGCAGCAGGATCCCGCCACCGACCCACAGCATCGCCGCGGTGCCAATGAACGACAGGGCCGCGAGCAGCTTGGGTACCACATGGACCAGCCCGAGGCCGAAGCTCCGCGACGCGCGGTTGCGCCGCTCCGACAGATGCAGGCCGATATCGTCGAGCTTCACGATCAGCCCGACCACGCCATAAACCGCGACGGTAATGACGATTCCGACCAGGGCCAGCGCCGCGGCCTGCTCGGCGATGTGCAGGTCGCTCAGCTCGTTGAGCGCGATCGCCATGATCTCGGCCGACAGGATCAGGTCGGTGCGGATCGCGCCGGCGACCTGCCGGTCCTCCAGCTCCTGTGCCGTGTCCGCCTGGAGCAGCTCGGCCTGATGCTCATGATCGTGGAGAATCTTCTCCATGATCTTCTCGGTCGCCTCGAACGCCAGATAGGCGCCGCCGATCATCAGGATCGGGGTGATCAGCCATGGCAGGAAGGCGGACAGGGCTACGCCGGCGGGCAGCAGGAACAGCAATTTGTTGCGGAAGGAACCCTTCGCGATCTTCCAGATGATCGGCAGCTCGCGCTCGGGCGACAGGTTGGTGACGTAGCGCGGGGTCACCGCCGTGTCGTCGATCACCACGCCCGCCGCCTTGACCCCGGCCCGGGCGGTGGCCGCGCCGATGTCGTCGGCGCTGGCCGACGCCAGCTTGGCGATCAACGCGACGTCGTCGAGCAATGCGATCAGGCCGGACGGCATGGATTTCCCCTGTTGATGGCGCTTGGCTGGTTAGCGGGCGCGGCGGCCCAACGCTATCCCGTCATTCCAGCGAAATGTCCGGACGGCACCGTTTGCTAGACGGTGCCGCATGCCGGACATGGAATCTCTTTCCTGACTTGAGACCCCTGCTATCGGGCACCCATCGAAGCAATACTTCGATGGGACCCGTCCTGGTGTGACGGATGAGTTGCGTCCTGCCTCCATTTCGCGCAACAGCCCCGCCCATGCTTGCCATGGATTTCATCAAGTCGAACCGCGCCGACGTCGAGCGCGCGATCCGCGACAAGGGCGTCGACGTCGACCTCGATGCGCTGCTCGCCCTGGAGACCGAGGCGCGCACCCTCAAGACCGAGATCGACAACCTCCGCGCGACACGCAATGCCATCAGCGCCCGCTTCAGGGACGCATCGCCCGACGAAAAGGCGGCGCTCGGTGCGCAAGCCAAGGCCGCCGGAGCGAAGGCGAGCGAGCTGGATGTCGAGCTTGGCGAGAAGGACGCGGCGCTCAAGGCAATGATGCTCAAGCTCCCCGGCATCCCGTGGGAAGGCGCCCCGGTCGGCCCCGACGAGAGCTTCAACAGCGTCGTCCGCCAGCAGGGCTCGCCGCCCGCCTTCACCTTCGAGCCATTGGACCATGTGGCCCTGATCGAGCGCAACGATTGGGCCGACCTTTCGCGCATTACCCCAGTCTCCGGCAGCCGCACCTACTGCCTCAAGGGCCGCCTCGCCCTGCTCGAGACCAAGTTGATGGGCTGGGCACTGGAGCAGATCGCCGCGGCCGGCTTCACCCCGATCACCGTCCCCGCCATCGCCCGCGAGCAGGCCTTCCTCAACCAGGGCCAGTTCCCCGGCCATGTCGAGGAGACCTATGCGCTGCCCAACGACGACGTCTATCTCGCCGGCACCGCCGAGGTCGCGCTGACCTCGCTCCATTCGGGCGAGCTCATCGAGCGCGACAAGCTTCCCATCCTCTACGCCGGCTTCTCGCCCTGCTTCCGCCGCGAGGCGGGCAGCGCCGGCAAGGACGTCCGCGGCCTCCTGCGCGTCCACCAGTTCGTCAAGGTCGAATCCTACGTCATCTGCGAAGCCGACGAGGCGCAGTCGGCCGAGTGGCATGCGAAACTGCTCGCCCTCGCCGAGCAGCTCCTCCAGGCACTCGAAATCCCCTACCAGGTGATCGAGACCTCGACCGGCGACATGGGCCTCGGCAAGTATCGCATGAACGACATCGAGAGCTGGGTGCCGTCCCTGGGCAAATATCGCGAGACCCATAGCTGCTCGACCCTGCACGACTGGCAGGCTCGCCGCGCCAACCTCCGTTACCGCGATGCCGACGGCAAGGTCCGCTTCGCCCACACGCTCAACAACACCGCGCTGGCCTCCCCGCGCATCCTCGTGCCGCTGCTCGAGAAC
This sequence comes from Pseudomonadota bacterium, assembly GCA_030773115.1. Classification (GTDB taxonomy): domain Bacteria; phylum Pseudomonadota; class Alphaproteobacteria; order Sphingomonadales; family Sphingomonadaceae; genus Sphingomicrobium. Next base: position 19,029 of record JALYNQ010000047.1, on the reverse strand, counting down.
CACCAGACCGCCGACGGCCGGGTCATGCTGCCGCAGGCGATCCGCCACCTGCTGGGCGGAGACGAATATCTCTAAGCGCGATCCGTTGCCGGCCTGGGAAGGCGACGACGCGCCGCCGACCGGCCTGCGCCTCAGGGAACTCGCCTGGAACTCGGTCCGCCTGATCCGCCACTTCGCCAAGCGCGGCCCGCGCGGGGACCCCGACGGCGAGCCGGTGCTGGTCATCCCCGGCTTCCTGTGCAGCGACGAGACTACGCTCGCCCTCAGGAAGGAGCTCGCCGCCGCCGGCTTCCGGGTCCATGGCTGGAAGCTCGGCTGGAACCTCGGCGCCCGCGACGACACGCTCGACCGCATCCGCCAGCGGGTCGAATCCCTCGGCTACGGCAGGCCGATACTGATCGTCGGCTGGAGCCTCGGCGGGGTCTTCGCCCGCGAGTTCGCCCGCCACCATCCGGACAAGGTCAAGGCGGTCGTCACCCTCGGCTCGCCCTTCTCCGGCGACCCGCGCCAGAACACGGTGTGGAAGCTGTACGAGCTGGTCGCCCGCCACCCGGTGACCGACCCGCCGATCCCGCGCGTCACCGACAAGCCGCCGGTCCCGCACCTCGCCATCTGGTCGCGCCGCGACGGCCTGATCGCCCCACGTGCCGCACGCGGCCTCGACCATGAGCGCGACGCGGAGGTCGAGCTCGACTGCCACCATATGGCGTTCGGGGTGAGCCTCAAGGCCGCCCGCAAGTCGGTCCGCGCGATCCGCCAGTTCCTCGCCGAGTTGGACGCAAGTGACTCAAAACCCACAACGTCCTGAAATTGCTTCACATAAGTTAGCCTGTTCTTGTTTCGGCAACGTTTCCACCTCATGTTGACTCCATGAACAAGTGGGACCGCGCCCCGCTGACGCCGATCGCTCACCGCGGCTCGCCGGACGATTTCGCGCCGCCGGCCTGGGCCCGCGTGCGCGAGGTGATGTGGCACCTGCCGCGCATGCTCAGCGGCCTCGGCCCGCTCGGTCCGCGCGGCCCGGAGGACGGCCCGCCGGTCCTCGTCATCCCCGGTTTCCTCGCCACCGACCGCACCACGATGGATCTGCGCCGCGCCCTGGCCCGCGCCGGCTGGCGCTCCTACCCGTGGATGCTGGGCATGAATGGCGGCGCCAAGGCCAACACCATGGAGCTGCTGGCCGAGCGAATCGACGCCATTCAGGCGCTAAGCAACGGCCGGAAGGTGCTGGTCGTCGGCTGGAGCCTCGGCGGCATGTTCGCCCGCGAGCTCGGCTGCCGCATCCCCGACAAGGTCCGCGCGGTCGTCACGCTGGGCAGCCCGTTCAGCGGCAATCTCAAGTCCAACACCAACGTCCGCCAATTCTACGAATGGTTCGCCGGCCATGACGTCAACGAGCCGCCCTTCCCCCGCCTCGGCAGCAAGCCCCCCGTCCCGACCCTCGCCCTCTGGTCGCGCAAGGACGGCATCGTCGCCCCCAGCGCCGCCCGCGGCCTGGCCCATGAGGTCGACAAGGCGGTCGAGATCGACACCCACCATATGGGCTTCGCGGTGTACCGGCCGGCGCTCAGCAAGGTGGTCTCGGAAATCCGAAAGTTTTTGACTGAGGTAGAGGGTAGGGCTCCGCAGATGGGGACGGTCGCCGCCTAACCCCTCTCCTTTGGAGGGAGAGGGCGACTCACGCGTAGCGTGAGCGGGGTGAGGGGTCTCGGCGGCTACGGCCGCGCCACCGCCCGATACTGCTTGCCGACCAGCCGGTACCATTCCCCGCCGCTGCACCAGTAATAGCTCGCCCCGCCCTCGATCATCTTCATGCACCCGCCCGGCAGCGAGGCGTAGCTCCTGCCAACGACATAGGGCTTCCTCATCCCCTCCCCTTCAGGGGAGGGGGCAGGGGGTGGGGCAGGTGCCACCTCCCGCACCACCACCTCCCGCTCGATGATCACGGGCACTTGCCGCTCCACAACGAAGATGCCGGGAAAGCCATGGAATTTCCCGCCCCCGAAGTGACCGCCCCCGAAGTGACCGCCATGCCGCCCCCGGCGAAAATGCCCGCCGCGAAAATGCCCGCCATTGCTGATCGGCACGATCTGCGAGCCGCGAAAATGGCCGCCATGGCTGAGCGGCGTGATCGGGCCGCCGCTCTGTACCACGCGCTGCTGCGCCCCCGCCTCGCCCGCGCCGATGGCCAACAATCCAGCCAGCGCGGCGCCAACCACCAGGAAGTGAAGAGTCCTCATTTCACAGATGCTTACACCCAATCGAGCATCAAAGCAGCCCCGCCTTCCATCCCAACTCGTCATCCCGGACTCCGATCCGGGATCCAGCTATCGCCCCGAGCTGAGCGACCGGCAGGCCTGGGCCCCAACGGGGCTTACCTCAGTTGAGGGCAACGCCCTTGAAGCAGTTATCTCGATGCCATTGCATGAACTTCGGATCAGGGTGATCCTTCGGACTATCCGGGAATTTCGCATGGCCGTCCGGCAGTAAAATTTTGCGGACGCCGTCTACGTCATTGATTTGGTTAGACAGCAAAATGCGCCGGTCTTCGGACACGGTCAGCAGGCCTCTGTCGAACATCCAATGCACTGTGCCGGACAGGGCAAGTCCATTTTGGACAACATCTGGTCCCTTGGCGCTAACCGATTTGATATGCGCAGCTTCGACCTCGGCTCGGCCGCCGCCGTTGATGAACTGAAATCCAGTGAAAGCGCAGCGGCGGTCATAGGCCTTGAGCACAACCGTTCGGAAGATGCGATCGCGAACCGTGCGCAGCGTCAGCATCTGGGTTCGGTCTTGCTCAAACTGGTAAGGGGCTTGCTGTTCAGCAACGGCTTGTCCGCTGGATTCAGCATCGGTCCGGGGCAGCAGCTCGTCGCCGGCATCCAGACCTAGAGCGATGATTCTGTTGAAATCGGCATCTGGGATCGTCCGGACGGCGGACTGAGCGCGCCCTGACACCTTGCCGGCGTCATTCAGCACACTCCGCTCCGGGTAATTCCCGGCAACTTGGAATGGCACGTTTCGATCAAACTCCAAATAAGACGCTGGATCGATTACCGCTAAATACATTCCCGCGTTACGCGGGTCTGGGGTGATTTGCTCGACCTTGCCGACGGCGTGATACCCCTTTCGACCAGCTTTCACCGGCTCCATGTAGATCACCCAGTCACCTATGATCTGGATGGCACGCGACAAGTATGACTCCGGGAACTGGTAGACCTCCCACGGCCTATCCTCGTAGCGGGAGTCTTCGCGGTAGAGGAATATGCCTTTCGCCATTGCAGCGACGCTAGCTTACACGATTATGCACGTCGATGCCGGAGTGAGTGCCCTGCCACCGTAGTCGGACAGCTTCCTTTTGGGACCTTCAGCTAATCCTCGAAGAAACTGTTGGAAATGTAGCGCTAGCTCAATTACGCAAACAGCGTGAACGGGGGGGCAGCAACACAACGACGGTTTACTCGTCCCATCGAGCAGGGGGCGTTGGACGTCGTTCGCAAGCGCCTGTCGGCGGAAATGAGCGTCTTCGTAGCGGGACCCTTTGTTAGCCTGGAATGGTCTCCGGACGAACTAGATGGGGCATCACCAGGAGCTCGACTGCGACTAAAGATTCTCGAAATAGTCCAGCATCTTGAACACAAATTCATCCTCGGAGAGCATAGGGGCGTTGAAGAAATCACTGGGGAACACATACCCTCGCAGGCTAGCATCGCTCTATCTGAACTGCAGTTGGTCAATGGTGCAGACGCCATAATAATCATCCCGGACAGCCCTGGATCGTTTGCAGAGCTTGGTTCTTGGGCGATGAGAGAAGACCTTTGCTCGAAGGCTCTCGTCCTAGGAAATTCCCTATACGAGAATGTTTTCAGCTACGTCAGCCACGGCGTTTTTCCAATGGCCAGACATTCTAATGCTAGAATTGAGTGGATTGATTATGAAGATCACGAAATAGCGGCAGAAACGATTTCCGACTTCCTATCTGTTATTCAAGATCGAATAATAGCGAGGAGAATTCGCAGTGGACGCTAAGAAATCGGTGCCTGCGACGGTGCTGCTAATGGCAGTTCGGCTAGTGCAGCCCGGGAGGGTCAGCGATATCATCGAAGGTGTTCAGCGGATACTTCCCTACGAAACTGACGCTGAAAGCATTAAGCGAAGCATAGGCCATCGCCTTCAGCAGTTCCGGGAGACCGACCTTATATGCCTATACGCTGGGCAAAGGTACATGCTGCGGCCAAAGGGGCAGGAGATTGTCGAAAGCGCCGGTATTAAGCTCGATGTAGATGATCGTCGGATGTTCTTGTTGAAAGAAACGCGCCGTGCTAGTCAGAGGGCGCGGAGCGATACTCGCGAAGGGTCACTGTAGCAGTGGCCCGTGTGACACAGGTTCGGGATAAAGGGGCACGCGGTCGGGTATCTTCTCGACTGCGAGCGCAACCGCAGTCGAGAAGATACCCGACCGCGCGCTTCAAGCAACCATACCGGTTGGTATAACGTGTCGCTCCGCACCTATCCCTTAATTGTTCATCCGGCTTTTATTAGTTTCGTTGAGAGCGAGCTAGGTCGTGATCGCGGCATGCATGCGCTGCCGGCTAGCATCACGCCACCGCACTTTCCAAGTTTGATGTCAATCTACGATATTGCGGATTATCTTAAAGTATCCCCATTTTTATTTCGGAGCATGTTGCAACGCCCGTTTAAGCATTATCGTTCGTTCAGATTTAAGAAGAGGAACGGCGAATTTCGAACAATTCATTCGCCGAGGACTTTCTTGAAAGTCACTCACTGGTGGATTTTGGACACCATCCTCAATAACTGCCCTATTTCCGAACATGCACATGGGTTTGTCCGTGGACGAAGCTTTCTAACCAATGCGAACAAGCATTTTGGGGCATCCAATATCCTAAATCTGGACGTTAAGGATTTCTTCCCGTCAATCAGGGTTGAACGTGCCACGTCGCAATTCAGGAAGCTCGGCTATTCGGACAAGGTATCAGAAGGCCTCGCATCCCTCACGAGCCTCAATGGCTCACTTCCGCAGGGCGCTCCAACAAGCCCGGCATTAGCGAACCTAGTGATGTTTCAAATCGATGAGGAGTTGGCGAAGGTAGCGAGCGAGTCCGGCCTCACTTACACCCGATATGCTGATGACATGACCTTCAGTGGCAATCAAAGAATATCTGAGAAGCTTGTCGATGTCGTAGCTGCGCAAATTGGCGCGGTTGGCCTGACTTTGAATGGCTCTAAAGCACGATTTATGGGTCCCAACGATAAAAAGGAAGTGACCGGGTTAGTGCTTGGTTTAAACGATGTTCGTTTGGACCGAGAATTTCTGAATAGAGCGCGAGGCTGGTTCCATAGCGCTATTTGCCAGCCCGAACGCTACGCTTCCCGGCGAGAACACATTCGTGGCACAGTGGCGCTAATTGAGCATGTACGAGGTGCCGGATCGGCCAAAGTGGCCGAGCTAGGCCGGCGGGCGCTACAAGCTATCGAGAAGTCTGCCGTAGCAGCGTCGTGATCAGTGCGGTTCAAACCGTCACGAAGTAAATTCGTGACGTCGGTCGGGTTCGCTGCGCGACCCGCCGTCCGGAATTCGCCGTCTCTGCGCCTAAGCTCCCGGCTCGTTGCCGATCCGCTCCCTTAGGCTCGGCGGCTTATTCAAGCACCATCACCTCAATCTTCCGAAACTCGACCTGATGCCCTTCGCCTTGCAGCGCGATATAGCCCTGGCCTAGCTGCAGCTTGCCCCCCGCCGCCGCGATCAGCGGCTGGGCATCCTGGTCCCCCGGATCGAGCTCGGGCGCGGAATAGCGCAGCACGGCCTTGCCGTTGATGAAATGGGTGATCTCGCCACCGGGCAGCACCTCCACCTCGGCCCGCTCCCAGCGGCCGACCGGGCGCAGCGGCGCGGAGGACAGGATGCAGTGGCGCGGATCGCGCTTGCCGCCCACCACCACGGTCGTGCCGGGCGTGCAGATATTGCCGGTCGGCTCCCGCTCCTGGCGCGGAACGCCGAGCAGCTGCATCTCCAGGCTGACCGGGAACGCCTGGTCGCGGCGCATCGTCTCCGGCGCCTGCGAATGGAACATCAGCCCGCTGTTGCTCGCCTGCCAGTGCTGGATGCCCGGCAAGGGATCGCCGAACAGGCGATATTCGAAGCGCAGGCGATAGGCCTTGAGCGGCGTCTTCCAGAACAGATGGCCGAATTCGCCTTCGAATCTGTCGTAATTGGCGTGGCTGACCCGGATCGCCCCGTCATGCACGGTGAACATGCCGCGCGGGTCCTCGCCGACGGCGCGGCCGGTGATCTTGGGCGTCCAGCCGGCGAGCGTCCGGCCGTCGAAGATGCGCTGCCACTTGGCCTCGGGCGGGCCGGGGGGAGCAGGGGCCGCGGCGCCGAGCAGCGCCAGCATCGGCAGAATGAACAGTCTCATGCGTCGAACAGCTCCCCGTCGATGGTTCTTCAGGCTCTTACTCTCGTTCGGCGATATTCCAACGATGTTGCGGCATCGCCGGAACCTTGCGCCCGCCTCGCACCGCTGTTATAACGCACGTATGAACACGCAGCTGAAGATAACGAAGATCGGCAATTCGGCGGGCGTCGTGCTGCCGAAGGAATTGCTGGCGCACCTTGATGCGGCCATCGGCGCGACCCTGTCGGTCAGCAAGACTCCCCGAGGGATCGAGCTTGCGCCGCTGGAGCCGGATTTCCAGGCACAGATGACCGCCGCGCGCGAAGTCATGGCGCGGCGCAAACGCGCGCTACGCGAACTCGCCAAATAACGCCCGCACCAGTTGTGCCGGGAGGGTGGATTTGGGTCGAGGTCGACGTGGCGGTCGCGGCGCATGCCGAACAGCTCGCCGAGCATGGCGGCGGCGAGGGCGTACGCGACATGCGCCTGCTCGAAAGCGCCATGGCCCGCCCGCAAAACCTCGCGTCCTACGGCGATCCAGACATCGCTGAACTGGCGGCGGCCTACGCGTTTGGCATCGCCCGCAACCATCCGTTTGTCGACGGCAACAAGCGCACGGCGGCGGTGGTCAGCGAAACCTTCCTGGCGCTCAACGGGCGGTCGCTTGCAGCCAGCGATGCGGAGCTCGTCGTGGCGTTCCTCGCGCTCGCCGCCGGCGAACTTTCCGAGGAGGAGATGGCCGACTGGTTCAGGACGCATCTCCAGCAGATGTGAGGCTTGCTTCATTCGTCATCGCGAGGCGTGAAGCGCCGTGGCGATCCAGCCGGCCTTCTGGATTGCCACGCTACGCTCGCAATGACGTTAAGTGCTAACTCTCATCCCCCATGCGAAGAGCGGCAATAAACGCCTCCTGAGGGATTGAGACCGAGCCATACTCCCGCATCTTCGCCTTGCCCTTCTTCTGTTTTTCTAAAAGCTTCCTCTTTCGAGTGGCATCGCCGCCATAGCATTTCGCCGTGACGTCCTTGCGCATCGCGCTGATCGTTTCGCGCGCGATCACTTTCCCCCCGATTGCCGCCTGAATGGGAATCTTGAACAGATGCCTCGGGATCAGCTCCTTCAGCCGCTCGACCATGCCGCGCCCGCGCGTCTCCGCATTGGCGCGGTGGACGATCATCGACAGGGCGTCGACCGGCTCCTCGTTGACCAGGATGCTCATCTTGACCAGGTCGCCCTCGCGCGTCCCGATCTGGTGATAGTCGAAGCTGGCATAGCCCTTCGAAATGCTCTTCAGCCGGTCATAGAAATCGAACACCACCTCGTTGAGCGGCAGCTCATAGGTCACCTGCGCCCGGGTGCTCGACCCATGGCCGACATAGGTCAAATTCTTCTGGATGCCGCGACGGTCCTGGCACAGCTTCAGCACCGCCCCGAGATATTCGTCGGGGACGTAGATGGTCGCCTCGATCCACGGCTCCTCGATCATCTCGATCCGGTTGGGGTCGGGCATGTCGGCCGGGTTGTGCAGCTCGATAACGTTTGCCGGCAATCCGTTCGTCCCGAGCGTGTCGAGGGACGCTGGCGCGGAGGTGTCTCGACTTCGCTCGACACGAACGGGTTTGGGATCGCCCTTCGCCCGTGAAAGCTGAATCCGGTACACCACGCTCGGCGCGGTGGTGATCAGGTCGAGGTCATATTCCCGCGTCAGCCGCTCCTGGATGATCTCCAGGTGGAGCAGGCCGAGGAAGCCGCAGCGGAAGCCGAAGCCCAGCGCCGCGCTGGTCTCCATCTCGAAGCTGAACGAGGCGTCGTTGAGCCTCAGCTTGTAGAGGCTGTCGCGGAGCTTCTCGAACTCGGCCGCGTCGGTCGGGAACAGGCCGCAGAACACCACTGGCTGGACTTCCTTGAAGCCCGGCAAAGCCTCCGCGGCGGGCCGCTTGGCGTCGGTGATGGTGTCGCCGACCCGGGCCTCGCTGATCTCCTTGATCTGGGCGGTGATGAAGCCGATCTCGCCGGCGCCGAGCTCGGTCAGCTGTTCGATCTTGGGGGTCATGCAGCCGACGCGGTCGACCAGATGCGTGGTGCCGGCCTGCATGAACTTGATCTGCTGGCCCTTGCGGATGACCCCGTCCATCACCCGGACCAGCACGACCACGCCCAGATAGGGGTCGTACCATGAATCGACCAGCATCGCCTTGAGCGGAGCCGAAGCGTCCCCCTTGGGCGGCGGGATCTTGTCGACGATCGCCTGCAGCACCTCGTCGATGCCGATGCCCGACTTGGCCGACGCCAGCACCGCCTCCGAGGCGTCGAGGCCGATAATGTCCTCGATCTCGGCGCGGACCTTTTCCGGCTCGGCGGCGGGCAGGTCGATCTTGTTGATCACCGGCACGATCTCATGGTCATGCTCGATCGACTGATAGACATTGGCCAGCGTCTGTGCCTCGACCCCCTGGGCCGCGTCGACCACCAGCAGCGCGCCCTCGCAGGCGGCCAGGCTGCGGCTGACCTCATAGGCGAAGTCGACATGGCCCGGCGTGTCCATCAGGTTGAGCTCATAGGTCTCGCCGTCGGCCGCCTGCCACTTCAGCCGCACCGTCTGCGCCTTGATGGTGATCCCGCGCTCCTGCTCGATTTCCATATTGTCGAGCATCTGCCCATGCGTCATCTCGCGCTCGCTGAGGCCCCCGGTGCGCTGGATCAGCCGGTCGGCAAGCGTCGACTTGCCATGGTCGATATGGGCTATGATACTGAAATTGCGGATATTTTTGCGGGGGGTGGTCAAGATGCCTGCTTCGCGCTGTAGGATGTCTGTAGGAGTTGGCGCGGCGCCTAGCATGTGGTGCTTGCACTGTCACCGCCCGGCCATCAAAGCTGCTTCAAGTTAACATCGCTCGGTGCTATGGCGCGGTCAGCGCCCAGTTGGCGCAAGGGGGCATTTCCAGTTTCGCCGGCTTCGGCGTTGGGTCCGCGGGTAGGGTCGCGGGCGCTGCCTCCTGTCTAAAGAGAGTGGAGGCAATTTCATCATGTTTAAGCAGATTTCATCGCTCGCGCTGGGCGTCGCGCTCGTCGCCGTCGCGTCGCCCGCCGCGGCCCAGACCAGCAACACCAAGGCCAGCGAATCCCGCAAGATGCAGACCAATGCCACGCAGCAGATCCCGCGCTGCGCCCGGCCATTGGGCGTGCTGGCGGTGGTCGAGCCCGAGACCCAGTGGTGGCGCGAGCTCAACCTCGGCAGCCCGGAGGCGATCATCAAGGTATTCGTCCAGCAGTCGGGCTGCTTCACCATCGTCAACCGCGGCCGCTCGATGCAAAGCCGGGCGATGGAGCGGGCGATGGCCGACCAGGGCGAGCTGCAAAAGGGCAGCAACCTCGGCAAGGGCCAGGTCATGGCGGCCGACTATTTCCTCGAGCCCAACATCGTCACCGCCAACAATAATAGCGGCGGCGGTGGGATCGGCGCGGCGGCCGGCGCATTGGGCGGCCTGTTCGGCGGCGGCAGCCGGTTCGTCGGCGGCATCGTCGGCGGCATCAACGTCAAGAAGGGCGAGGCCAACGTCACCCTCTCCGTTGTCAACGCCCGCACCACCGAGGAAATGGTGGTCGAAGGCTATGCCCGAAAGAAGGACATCAGCTGGGGCGCCGGTGGCGGCGGCGGCTGGTGGGGCGGCTTCGCGGCGCTCGGCGGCCACGGCTATCAGAATACCGAGATCGGCCAGGTCATCGTCCTCGCCTATCTCGACGCCTACACCAAGCTGGTCGGCCAACTGGGCGGGCTCCCGCAAGGGGCGCCGGCGGCGCAGTAAGCTTGAGGATTCACCCCGGTAACGTCCAGGCTAGAAATGCAGCGCGGCGGTCCACGTGGCCGCCGCGCTTTCTCGCGTGAGTGAGCCAATTGGGACATGGTCGTTAGCGGCTGGGCTCTTGCCCGATGAGGAAGATCCCCGCGTTTCGATTGCCCCCTCCCACCCACTAGTCGAGCCACACCCGCCGCTCGTCGAACAAAGTTGCATCCGGCGCGGGGGCCATTAGGGTCGCTGCCGACCACGGGAATGGGGAATATTTTCATGCGTTTGATCGAACGTCGCCTGTCCGTCCTGCTTGCCGGCGCCTCGCTGCTCGCCGCCTGCGCGCCGAGCGCCGCCGTTGAATCCGCGGCGAGCCGCGAGCTGGCCGCTGCCGTTGCGCCCGCCGCACCGGCCTCGGCCAAGCCGGCGCCGGTTTCGGCGCTGGTCAGCCAGGTTGCGATCCCGCATCAGAAATTCGTGCTCGACAATGGCCTGACGGTCATCGTTCACGAGGACCGCAAGGCACCGGTGGTGGCGATCAGCACCTGGTACAATGTCGGCTCCAAGGATGAGCCAAAGGGCAAGACCGGCTTCGCCCATCTGTTCGAGCACATCATGTTCAACGGCTCGGAGAATCTGCCGGGCGACTTCTTCGAATATCTGCAGAAGATCGGCGCCACCGATTACAACGGCACCACCTGGTTCGACCGCACCAACTATTTCCAAACGGTTCCGAAGGGCGCGCTCGACATGGGGCTGTTCATGGAGAGCGATCGGATGGGCTATCTGCTCGGCGCGGTCACCCAGGAAAAGCTCGATAACCAGATCGGCGTGGTCCAGAACGAAAAGCGGCAGGGCGACAACCGGCCGGGCGGGCTGGTCGATTACGAGGTGCTGGCCAATCTCTTCCCGGACGGCCACCCCTACCACCACGACACGATCGGATCGATGGCCGACCTCGATTCCGCCTCGCTGCGCGACGTGAAGCAGTGGTTCATCGACAAATATGGCCCCAACAATGCGGTGCTGGTGCTGGCCGGCGACATCAGCGCAGCCGAAGCGCGGCCCTTGGTCGAGAAACATTTCGGAGCCATCCCGCGCGGCACAGTCAACAATCCGGCCCAGGCCGACGTGCCGACGCTGGCCGCGCCCAAGTCGATCGTGATGAAGGACCGTGTCGCCGCGGTTCAGCTGCAGCGCCACTGGGCGGTTCCCGGACTGCTGTCCGACCAGCTGGCCGCGCTCGACCTCGGCGGCTCGATCCTCGGCGGGCTGGCCAGCTCAAGGCTCGACCGGATCCTTGTCCGCGACGAGAAGCTGGCGGTGGCGGTAACCGCCGGTCTGCAGCCCTTTCATCGCATCGGCATGTTCGAGGTGACCGCAACGGTGAAGCCCGGCGTCGATCCTGCAGTGGTCGACAAACGGCTCGATGAAATCATGGCCGACTATCTCGCCAATGGCCCGACCGAGGATGAGGTTCGCCGCGCCGCGACGCAGGACGTCGCCGGCCGGATCCGCGGGCTCGAGCAGGTCGGCGGCTTCGGCGGCAAGGCGGTCGCGCTGGCCGAAGGGCAGGTCTATGCGGCCGACAGCGACTTCTACAAGAAGACGCTGGATGCCTATGCCGCGGTGACACCGGCAGAAATCAAGGCGGCGATGCAGCAATGGCTGGGCCGTCCGGCGTTCAGCGTCCGGCTGGAGCCGGGCGACCGTCCGCCTTACGAGGAAGCCAAGGGTCCCAAGAAGGCCAAGGCCGATCTCGTCAGCAAGAAGACGGTGCGTGCGGTTCCGGCGATCGGCCAGACGCCGCCGCTCGACTTCCCCGACGTGCAGCATGTCACCCTGTCGAACGGGGTTAAGCTGGCCTATGCGCAGCGGACCACGGTGCCGGTCACCCAATTGGCCCTGTCGTTCGATGCCGGCTACGCGGCGGACGCCCGGACCGGGCGCGGCCTGCAGAATCTGACCCTGGCGCTGCTCGAAGAAGGGGCCGACGGCCTCACCAGCCAGCAGATCGCCGAGGAGCAGGAACGGCTCGGCGCCCAGATTTCGGCCAGCGGCAGCGCCGACCGGTCGAACATCACCTTGTCGGCGCTCACCGCCAACCTCGGCCCGTCGCTCGACCTGCTGGCAGACATCGTCCAGCGGCCGGATTTCGCCACTGCCGAGCTCGACCGGGTCCGCACCCAGACGCTGACCGCCATCTCTCAGGCCCAGAAGGAGCCCAACTCGATCGCCGCGCGCGCGCTGCCGGCGCTGATCTACGGCGAAGCGCATCCCTATGCCACGACCAACCTCGGCGAGGCTGCGGCGGTCACCGCCTTCACCCGCGACGACCTGGTCCGCTTCCACCAGAGCTGGCTGCGCCCCGACAATATGGAGGTCTTCCTCGTCTCCAACCTGCCATTGGCCGAGCTCCTGCCGCAGATCGAGGCGCGCTTCGGCAGTTGGTCCGCTCCCGCAGCTCTCAAGGGCGTCAAGAATTTCATCGCGCCGCCCGCGCGTCCGACCAAGGCGCGGATCGTGTTCATCGACCGTCCGGGGTCGCCGCAATCGGTCATCCTCGGCGCCCAGCTGACTCCGATTGACCCGTTCGGCGACGTCGTGCCCGTAAGCAGCGCCAATGACGTGCTCGGCGGCAACTTCCTGTCGCGCATAAACATGGACCTGCGCGAGACCAAAGGCTGGTCCTATGGCGTGCGCGGCTCGATCGGCCTCAACGTCCAGGCCGTGCCCTATCTGATCAGCGCCCCCGTCCAGGCCGACCGGACCGCGGATTCGATCAAGGCATTGAACGAGCAGGTCGCCGGCTTCCTCGGCAAGAAGGGCGTCACCCAGGAGGAGCTCGACCGGACCGTCGCCAACTTGTCGCAGCAGCTGCCCGGCCGGTTCGAGACCAGCCAGGCGGTGCTCGGCGCGATGATCACCAACTCGCTCTACCGGCGGCCCGACAATTATTATGAGCTTCTGGCGGCGCAGTACCGAGCGCTGAGCCGGACCAGCCTCGATCAGGCGATCAGGGCCGCGATTGATCCCAACAGCTTCACCTGGGTGGTGGTCGGCGACGGCGCCAAGGTGAAGCCGCAGCTCGACAAGCTCGGCATTCCGGTTGAGGTGGTCGAGGCTCGCTGAAGCTGCCGAGCATAGCGAAGCGGTCGCGCTAGCGACCGTTAGCTATGCGAAGAGGCTGCGGAAATCGGCCCCTCCACCACCCGGCGTTGCCGGGCGGTCCGCCTTCTCATCGATTTGCGACAAGGAGGTGCTAGAGAAGGCGCGTGACGTGGCCCATCTTGCGACCGGGTCGGGCTTCACCCTTGTCGTAAATATGAACGTGCGTTCCGCCTTCGGCGACCAGATCCGGCCAGCGATTCACCTCCTCGCCGATCAGATTCTCCATGACTGCGCCGCGCCCTACTTGGACCGTTTCTCCGGGCGGAAGGTCGCAGATCGCGCGGATATGCTGCTCGAACTGCGATGTGACCGCACCCTCGATCGTCCAGTGCCCACTATTGTGAACGCGCGGAGCAATCTCGTTGACGATGGGTCCGTCGGGTGCGGCGAAAAATTCAACCGTCAAAACCCCAACATGATCGAGTGCCTCGGCTATGCGCAAGGCGTTGAACCGCGCCTCCTCCGCCTGCAGGGCCACGGCAATTGAGTGGGGTACCGTCGATCGGCGTAGAATGCCTTCGCGATGCACGTTCTCCGGCGAGTCCCAAGAGGCACTGAGGCCATCCATCCATCGGGCGACGATCAGTGAAAATTCGGCTTCGAAGCTGATGCCTGCTTCGGCCACGGCGGGTTCCCGGCCGATCGTTTCCCAAGCCGTCTCTGCCTCGTCTGGGGAGCGGATCCAGGCCTGACCCTTACCGTCATAGCCATAACGGCGCGTCTTCAGCACCAGTGGCAGCCCAAGCTCGGCTACAGCAGACCGAACCTCGGCGATGCCTGCAACCGGACGCCATGGCGCCACGCGGGCGCCCGTGCTCTCGATGAAGGTCTTTTCTTCCGCACGATCCTGGGCGACCCCAAGCGACTTCAGGCCAGGCCGCAGCTTGTGCCCTATCACCCGCAGCGGTTCGACTGGCAGGTTCTCGAACTCGTAGGTGACCACATCGCACAGGTCGGCGAACCGCTTCAGCGCTTCTCGGTCTTCAAAACCAGCCCGCGTGAACCGAGCTGAAACGTCAGCGGCACAGGGGCGTTCGTGCGGGTCGAAGATATGGCATTTGTAGCCAAGTTGGGCGGCGGCGGCGCTGAGCATCCGGCCTAGCTGGCCGCCGCCCAAGATGCCGATGGTGGAGCCGGGCGCCAGAGCCACTAACAGCGCCTCATTCGGGTTGTTCGGGAACCGCGTCGGTCTGCCGCGCGCGCCATTCGGCCAGCCGGACGGCGAGCCCTTCGTCATCATTGGCCAACATCGCCGCGGCGAGCAGCGCGGCGTTGACCGCCCCGGCCTTGCCGATCGCCAGCGTCCCCACCGGAATCCCCGCCGGCATCTGGACGATGGACAACAGGCTGTCGATGCCCTTCAGCGCCTTGCTCTCGATCGGCACGCCAAGCACCGGCAGCTCGGTCATCGACGCCGCCATGCCGGGCAGGTGAGCGGCGCCGCCGGCTCCGGCGATGATCGCCTTCAGGCCGCGCGACTTGGCCGATTGCGCGTAATCGTACAGCCGCTGCGGGGTGCGATGGGCTGAAACAACGCGGGTTTCATGTGCAACTTCAAGGGTTTCGAGCGTTTCAGCAGCATGGCGCATCGTGTCCCAGTCGGAGGTGCTGCCCATGATTATCCCGATCAACGGATCGGCCATTGCGAAATCCCCAAAGCCTCCAGGAACTGGGGGCTTAAAGGCCTGTCACGATTGGCGCAATCCGGGACAGGGGTTGATTTCCGAATCCACATTGTCGTCGAATTGGGATAAGCCTCGGTGGATATTCGGGGGCGAAGACAATGCATGACGTCGCGCTGGAAAAGAGCGACCCTGCGCAGCTGGTGGAAGAAGTCACGCGATTGCGTGCCCATGTTGCGCGTCTGGAATCCAGGGTGGAGGAACTTGACCGGCTCGCGCACCAGGATCCGCTGGTCCCGCTCGCCAACCGCCGCGGCATGCTGCGCGAGTTGGAAATGATGATCGCGCGGCATGAGCGCCACGGCACGCCAACGGCGATGCTGTTCGTCGATTTGAACGACCTCAAGACGCTGAATGACGAGTTCGGCCATGTCGGCGGAGACGCCGCGCTGGTGTGCGTGGCCGAAAGGCTGCTCGCCGGAACCCGCGCCAATGATCTGGTCGCCCGGCTTGGCGGCGACGAGTTCTGCGTGCTGCTCGACCATGCCGACGAGAAAAGCGCGCTGGAGACTGCCGAGCGGCTGGTCGACAGCATCGCGCGCCAGGATTTCCTGTTCGAGGGAACGCCGATCCCGCTGTCCGTGGCGATTGGCGTCACGCTGATCGAGAAGGGCGACACACCCGCCACCATCCTCGCCCGTGCCGACAAGGCGATGTACCGGGTGAAGGCTGCTGCTTAAGATCCCCTCCCTGCAAGGGAGGGGCCGGGGGTGGGTTACATCCGAGAGGGCTCAATGCCCTTGAGGATGTCTTCGCCGGCATCGAGCCGGCTCGGCCATTACCCACCCCTTAATCCCCTCCCTTGCAGGGAGGGGAGTCACCTCTCGCTCAAATAGTATCGATCGCGAACCGACAAATCCTCGGCCAGCTCGTAAACAATCGGCTGGCCGGTCGGGATCTCCAGGCCGACGATGTCGGCATCGGCAATGTTCGACAGATGCTTTTCCAGCGCGCGCAGCGAATTGCCGTGGGCCGAGACCATCACCCGCTCGCCGCGCAGCAGGGCGGGCGCGATCTCCGCGTCATAATAGGGCAGCACCCGCTGAATCGTATCCTTGAGGCTCTCGGTTTGCGGAATCGCGATGCCGGCGTAGCGGCGGTCACCGGATGGGCTGTAGGGGCTGCCGGCGTCCATCGGCGGTGGCGGGACGTCGAACGATCGGCGCCAGATCTTGACCTGCTCGGGGCCGACCTTGTCGATCATCTCTTGCTTGTTGAGCCCGGTCAGCCCGCCATAGTGGCGCTCGTTCAGGCGCCAGTCCTTGGCCACCGGCAGCCACAGCGATTTGAGCTCATGCAGCACCAGGTGCAACGTGCGGATCGCGCGGGTCTGGAGCGAGGTGAAGCAGCGGTCGAACTCGAGGCCCTTCTCGGCGAGCAGCTTGCCCGCCTCGCGCGCTTCGGCGATGCCCTGATCGCTAAGATCGACGTCCCACCAGCCGGTGAAGCGGTTCTCGAGATTCCACTGCGACTGGCCGTGGCGGAGCAGGACCAGCGTCGGCATCAGGCGTGGACCTTCTCGGCGAAGGCCTTCTTTTCCGCCTTGGCCTTCTTCAGCTCGGGCAGGATGGCGTGGAGCGCGTCGAGGCATGATCCGGCGAGATATTTCGACCGCTCGGGCGACCAGCCATAGACCTCGTCGGGCAGGCCCAAATTGTCCTTGAACGGCATTTCCAGCGTCATCGACACGCAGCCGTAGCGCTCTGCCAGCTGGGTAGTCGACATCGACATATTGGCCTGGCCGGGAGCCGGTATCTCATAGCCCTGGCGGGTCTGGAAATCGGGCGACACCCGCTCCAGCGTCTCGCTGAACAGCTGGAACAGGTGGCTCTGGCGGTCGGTGATCGACGGGATGCCCTCGAACCCGGCGAGGAAGTTGGCCGGGATCGCCTCGTCGCCATGGATGTCCATCGCGAAATCGGGCGGGGTCTCGTCCATCGCGTTGCGGACGCATAGCACCTCGGGGCTCTTCTCAGCCGACGGCGCATGCCATTCGCGGTTGAGGTTGATGCCGGCGGCGTTGGTGCGCAGGTGGCCGCGGCGCGACCCGTCGGGGTTCATGTTGGGCACGATGTGGAAGGTGCATTCGCACCGCAGCACGCGGGAGATGGGGTCGTCCGGATCGGTCAGCTTCTCGAGCGCGCCTTCCATCCACCACTCGGCCATGGTCTCGCCGGGGTGCTGGCGGGCGTAGAGCCAAACGGTCACGTCGCCCTCCCCCAGCTCGACGCAGTCGATGTCCTGGCCGTCGAGGCTCTTGCCGAGGCTGCGATACTCGACGCCGGGAAGGGCAGCGAGGGTCGACACAAGGTCATGGTGCCGCTCCATCGAATAGGGTGCGAAATAGGCGACCCACACCAGGTCGGTTTCAGGAGTAAAGCGGATGGTGAGGACGCCATCGGCGTAGCTGGTCCCCTGGATCCGGGTCCAGTCTTCGCGGTCGAGGCTGACGCAGGCCTTATAGTCGGGCCAGCCGTCTGGATAGGCCGAGCTGCCGCAATTGACGATCCGGAGCGTGACCTCGCGCCCCCCGCCGCCGGCCAGGCGGAAGTGGAACCACTGGTGGAAGTCGCTCATATGATCCTTGACGATCTCGAGGTCGATGGTGTCGCCCCGGCTCTCCGCGACGCGGATGTTACCGGCGTCGAACGCGCTCGAAATCGTGATGGCCATGGATGTCCCTGATTATTGGCAAGGTTGCTGTTTGAGCGGCCCATAAAGGGATGCGTGCTGATGGGCAAATCCTCGGTAGCTCGGTTATCGCCTCAGCTTGAAACCGATCTACGGTCGCGACACCGCGCAAGCGCTGGACAAGCTACTGAGCGCTTTCGACCCAAAGCAGACAATCCCGTGAACACAATCCCGAAAGGACCCCGGACGGACGGACGATCTTTGCCGCTCGCCTGCTAGCTCCCTTCCCCCGAAAGCTGGCAGTAAGGCCATCCAGCGCCGCCTTACGGGCGATGCAATCTGCTGACCCGCCGGGCCCATGCATCAGTCCTCGCTGACGAGCTCATTCAACCAGTGAAGCCGCATTTTCGCCGCATATTCGATAACGTAGTTGACCTTATCGCGGTCGTCCCAGTCACCGCGATTGACTAGGCCCGTATGTTCCCGGATCTCCAGAACGAAGGCCTTCTTCTGCTCATCAGTCGCGGTCTTCGCCAACGCATATCCGGCGACCAACCCCTTGTTGTACGCCTTGGCCTCGATCGCGTCCGCTTCGGGGTCGAAGGCATTGCGATGCATGACGCCGTGCCTCCCGAACAGCGAGCTGACGGTAGTCGGGCTCATCCGCAATATCCCCGCGACGAACCCTTGTGAGAAGCCGCTTTGGATCGCCTCGTTATGGATTGCTTCACGTGCCTCGTAATAACCTGAGCCGAGTGCCATGAAGGTTCCTACCATTCCCAAGACCGGCCCGGCGACTGCCACACCCAAGCCCGCCACGGTGACCGCCGTGCTGGTGGTTGCGACCGCCACTCCGCTGCCGACGGCGGTCTCGCCAATCACCAAGTACGCTGGAATAACTTCGTACATCTCGCCGAACGCGATGAGATGCTCGGCCAGGGACAGGCCGATATGCAACGCATCTCCGTCGCTTTCGACGCCAACATCCTGGTACTTCAAGAATTCCATAAGATTGGACATGGTCTTTCTCCCTTAGGCAAAGAGCGTGGGATCGGGATTGGGGCTCCTGGGCAGACGGCTACAGATCAGCCCGAAGATCATGATCGGTTCGGGAGCGGCCTCGGCCGGAGTTTCGGGTGTCGTCGTAGCGGCGGCTACGAGCACCTGGGCTATCCTGGCATTGCGGATGAAAGCGCGTTCGCGGAGCTTGGCGAACGCGGGCTGCTGCGGCTCGACGGACGCTGTCTCCACCGCCGAGTGCGCCGCTCCGGCGCTGAAGAAGCGGCCGCGTGCGAATTGGCGCTCGGCGACCCGGTGCTCGAGCACGGCCGTCGCGGG
>JALYNQ010000046.1 GCA_030773115.1 Pseudomonadota bacterium | reverse complement strand
GCTCTGGCGCGCGCCCGACGAGTGGGGAGGGCGCGCGCCAACCTTTGTGCTCCGGACCAACCAAGAGTATATTACAGTCATGAAACGCTTGATCGCCCCGTTGCTTGCTGCGGCGATGTTCGCCCAGCCGGCCTCCGCGCTGGCTGGCGCGGGCAATTTCACGCTGGTCAACCGGACCGGTGCCGCCATCAGTTCGCTGCAGATCCGTCGTGTCGGCACTACTGCCTGGCAACCGCTGGGCGGCACGCCGGCCGATGGCGGGCGTACGGCGGTCGCGTTCGTTAACCCCGACTGCGCGTTTGACATCCAGGCGCGGCTGGCCGACGGCAAGTCGGCCACCTTTACCGGCGTCAATCTGTGTGACGTAACGACGGTGACCTTGAATCGCGGACCGACCGGCGCGCTATGGGTCGACTACGACTGAGCCTGCGCGGCTCCGGCCGGCGCGGCATTTGCTTCAATGGAGGGATGTCAGCCACCGGCTCGGGGCGGACACTATCGAGCAGCTTGGCACCGGCGATGAACGGCACCCCGAGGCAGGCGGCTGCCAACACAAAGCCAATGTTTCCAGGATAGCTCTGTAAATAGTGGATGCCGCGCTCGATTGCACCGACCGCGATGGCGTAGGTGACGAGATACGCCTCAAGACGTGTCTTGATGACAAACAGGCGACCGAGTTTCTTGAAGCTCACCATGGTTAACCCAACGCCACCGAAATGGCGCCGTTCCGCCCTTTCCCGATTAAGGACAGTGGTTAACTGCCCGTTTACACATTCGGTATCGGAAAAAGTGAGTCGCGTCGAACGCTGCTCCGGCGATGTCCCAAAACGGACTAGATGAGTTCGGACAGGTCCAAGGCTTCGACCAGCGCATTTCGCGCCCGTTCGATATCGGCGATCAATGCGGACGCCTGGATATCGTCCGACATAATCTCTTCGGGCCAATATGTGGCGATGACATTTGCCAGGAGGTCGAGCTTGGCGTCGTCGACCAGGAACCGCGGGTCGACGTCGGCCGGATCGCAGGCGACGCGAAGCCGAAGGCAGGCCGGCCCGCCGCCATTGGCCATCGACTGGCGGACATCGACATATTCGACCCTGCGGATCGCGCCGTTGGAGGCCAGGTGCCGTTCGATCCAGGCGACCACAGACGGCGTATCGCGGCACTCGGTCGGCGCGACCAGGGTCATGCCGCCATCCGGCGGCGTCACCAGCTGGGCATTGAACAAATAGGATCGGACCGCGTCAGCCAGCGGCACTTCAGCGTCGGGAACCTCGACCAGTTCGAGGCCCGGCATCTTGGCGGACAGCTCCGACACCAGCGCGTCGCGGTCGGCGAAAGCCTTTTCGTGCGCGAACAGCACAGGTCCGTTGGCGACGGCCACGACGTCATTGTGGAAGGCGCCGGCGGCGATCGCTTCCTCGCTCTGTGCGGCAAAGACGGTTCGCTGAGGATCGAGCCGATGGAGCCGGGCGATCGCCTTCGATGCCTCGAGGTGCTGGCGAGCGGGGAAGGGGCCGCCCGACAGGCCGTAGACGAATATCTCGACGCCCTCCTCGCCGTGCGACTGGGCGAGGCGCATATGGTTGGCCGCGCCCTCGTCGCCGAAGGCCGGCGGGACCGGGCCATGGACCGCGAAGGCGCTGCTCGCGAACGCCAGCCGCAATTGAGCAAGCGTGGCCGGCCATTCGTGGCTGCGGTGCGGCATGGTCTTCAAATTGGCGACGGTCAGGTGACATTTGCCGTCGCCCGTGTCCGGCGCGGGGCTGACGGTGGCGGCGTTGGCCGCCCACATGGCCGAGGCGCTCATCGCATTGGCGGCGATATGAAGTTCCGCCTCTTCGATGCTGGCGCCCAGCTCCTCGAGCCAGGCCCGGGCAGGACGCGGCTGCGGCAGGAAAATGCCCTGGGCGAGCCCAAGCGCCAGGTTAAAGCGCATCTTGTCGATGCCCTGCAGCGCGGCGGCGCGGGGCTGCGACACCGACCCGGCGCTCCGCATCGCCGCCAGGTTGCCGAGGCTGCGGCCGGCATAATTGTGGCTCGGCCCGACAATGCCGTCGAAGTTGATCTCGCGAATGGCGCTCATCGCGACACCGCCAGCACGCGATCGCCGGGGCCGATGTTGAGCATGTCCATCGCCTGTCCGTCGATCAGCAGCTCGCCATTGTCGGTCTTGCTCACCTGGGAATAGCAGGCGGCATACTCATGCTTGACCCCTGCGGCGAGCATCATGGTCGGCCCGCCATTGCCGTTGGTTCCGGCAACGCGCACCCAATCCGATTCCATGATCGTCTTGATCTTGTCGGTGCGGGTAGTCACCGTCGGCCCGCCGTCGAAAATGTCGATATAGCCGTCCCAGTCGAAGCCTTCATTCTCCAGCATCTTGAGCGCCGCACGGCCGGTCGGATGCGGCTGGCCCATCACGGCGCGTGCGCTTTCCGGCAGCATGGAGACGTAGATCGGCGTCTTGGGGAACAGGTCGGCGATGAATTGGGTGCCGTGGACCGCGTTGAACTCGTCAGCCTCGGGGAAGCTCATGCCGAAGAAACGGCCGCCGATCGCATCCCAGAAGGGCGAATTGCCCGACTGGTCCATCACCCCGCGCAGCTCGGCCAGCACCGAGTCCCCGAACCGCGGCCGATGCTGCTTGATGAACAGGTAGCGCGACCGGGCGAGCAGCATGCCCAGGCCGCCGGCCCGCTCCTGCGGATGAAGGAACAGCCCGCCGACCTCGCTGAATCCCTCGAGGTCGGTGGTGAGGTTGAGCGTCTGGTTGCGGAAGATCCGCCCCAGCTCCTCGCTTTTGGTGGTGAGCGTGGAGATGAGGTAGCTGTAGAAGGGCCGGTCGGTGCCGACCGACCCAAAAATCTGGCAAGTGCCGCGGATCTGCCCGGTTTCGACATTCTCGAGCATGAAGACGTAAAGATCGTCGGCCGGATTTTCGCCCTCACGGCTGAAGCCTTCTTCCGACTTGGCCAGCTTGGCCTCAAGCGTCGCCTTTTCGGCCGGCAGGTTGGTGAAGCCGCCACCGGTCAGCTTGGCAAGGTCGTAAAAGGCCCGCATGTCGCTCGGGCGCGCGGCACGAATGCGGCAGCTCATGCGCCCTCCGCCAGGCGGAGGATGGTCAGCGCCGAAAGCGCGGAGCGCTCGGCAAGGCTGTCGACGATCAGAAATTCCTCCATCGAATGAATGCTTCCGCCGCGCACGCCCATGGTGTCGATCACCGGCACGCCGCAGGCAGCGATATTGTTGCCGTCGCACACGCCACCGGTCGACTTCCAGGCGATCTGCTGGCCGAGGTCCGCGCCGGCCCGCTGGACCAGCCGGAACAGCGCTTCCGACTCCGGCGTCAGCGGCTTGGGCGGCCGGGCGAAATGACCGTGGGCGCTGATCTGTACCCCATGCTCGCCGGCGACGGCGGCGACGGTCGCGTCGATCAAGGCCTCGGCCCGCGCCTGGTCGTCGAGCGTGGCCGGCCGAAGGTTCACCCGCAGCACCGCAAGCTCGGGCACGACATTGTTGGGCGACCCGCCGTCGATCTTGGCCGGATTGACCTTGAGGCCGGGACCGACCGCGGCCTTGAAACGCAGCGCCAGGTCGGCGGCGGCGACCAGCGCGTTGCGTCCTTCCTCCGGGTTGCGCCCGGCATGGGCCGAGCGGCCCCGGACGGTGAAGGAGAAATTGCCGCTGCCCGGGCGCGCTCCGGCAAGCGTTCCGTCGGGCAGGGCCGACGGCTCGTAGGTAAGCGCGGCACGCTTGCTCCGTGCGGCCTCGGCGATCAGTGCGGCGGAGCCCAGCGAGCCAACCTCCTCGTCGCTGTTGATGACCACTTCATAGCCGAGCACGCTCGCTGCGGGGCTTGCCTCAACCGCGTTCAGCGCCGCGAGCATCACCGCGATTCCGCCCTTCATATCGGCCACCCCGGGGCCATTCAGCACCTTGCCGGGCTCCAGCCAGCTTAGCGACTGGAACGGATGGTCGGCGCCGAACACCGTGTCCATATGGCCGGTGAAGAGCAACTGCACGGGAGCGTCTGGTCGAACCTTTAGGTGGAGGTTCCGGCCGTGCTGTACCTCGTAGCTTTTGCCCGCGGCATCGATCGCTTCGACCGGCGAGGGCTCGCGCATGTGCAGCTCGCCCGGCAGGTCGGCGAAGGCGCCGGCAAGCCTGGCGCCAAGCACGGCCAGGCCATCGAGGTTGCGCGAACCGCTGTTGATCGACGACCAGTTTTCGACCTGGCTCAGCATGTTCGCCGCCATGGCGCGTTCAACGCACGCGCGCTCGATCTCGCTCAGCCCCTCCATGGCAGCCGCTGTTAGCCCGACGAAGCGGGGTTGGCCACACCCCTTCAGGACGGGGCAAGCTCAGTCGCGGAAGCGGCTGATCACATAATCGGCCGACTGCTTCGCTTCGTGGCAGTTATGGCATCGCTTCGCTGCTGCTTCGGGCGAAATCCTGCGCTGCCCTGGATCGCCGCCGGCAAATTCCTCATAGCCCCAGCCGCCGGTCGACCGGAACAGCCGCGCGTCCTTGTGCATGACGTCGATGAACTTGCGTCCGCCCGGCTGGACAACCTCGTCGGCGGACCGGGTCTCGTGGAGATCGAACACGATCAGGGCGCCGTCCGGGAAATGCCCGGTCCGGTAGCCGCGCATCGCCCTGGCATTGGCGTAGATGTGGTACATCCCCGCATAGGGGCCGTGGACATCGCCGTTCACGCCGCTGGTGACATGCGTCCATTGACGGTAGCCGACGGGATAGTCGACCAGCGGTGCGCCCGCCGACGCAGAGAGAAATATGGCCGTGGCGGTCGCCGCGACACCGCGGAACATGCGGGAAATTGCCATGCGGCAATCCATAAGTTGAAGGCCGGCCAGGTTAAGCCCGTCTGCATCCCGGCGCAGGATGGAAAGCGTCGAGAGGCGCGAGGTTGCGCCGAGCGTCGATTTTCCGCTGCCGGGCGTAAAGCCGGCCAGGACCTTGCATTCAAGATCGCGGGCACTTACGTGTATTATCTACATAATACAGGAGCCAGCTCGATGCTTGAAAATCCAGTCGCGAAGCGCACCGCGATCGCGGCCGCTATCGGCGCGGTGGTAGCCATCCCGCTGCCGTTCATCGGACCGATCGTCGGTGCCCTGGTCGGCGGTGGGATCGGCTATTTCACGGCGGACCAGCGACGCTGAATTTCATAGATGTTCGGCAAACCCGTCGATGATCTGGCGGTACATGTCGCGCTTGAACGGCACGATCAGCTCGGGAAGCAGGTGCGGCTCGGCCCATTTCCAGTGGCTGAACTCCGGATGCTTGGTTTCAATGTTGATGTCGGCATCGGTTCCCAAAAAACGCGCAAGGTACCAGTCCTGCAACTGACCCTTCCACTTGCCGCCCCACAACCGCGACGCGAGCGCGTCGGGTATGTCGTAGCGCAGTTGTTGCGGATGGCAGGCAAGCTGCTCGACAAGCTTGGGGCGAATGCCGGTCTCTTCCTCCAGCTCGCGCAGAGCAGCAGGCCAACTTTCCTCACCCTCGTCGATCCCGCCCTGCGGCATCTGCCAGGCCTCGTCGCGGTTATCGATGCGCCGTCCGACGAACACGTGGCGGTCGGCGTTGATCAGCATCACGCCGACCCCGCGGCGATAGAGATGGTCGTCGGTCATTCGCTCTCCCTACGACAGCATGCTTGGCGTTGGCCACCATTGCGTTTGTATTCCTATGAATGAATTGCTATATATTCATGCAGGAGAATGACATGGTCGCCAAGCTTGCCGTCAAAACGCGCCCCAATGCCCGCGACGGCCTGATCCTGGCCGAGGCGGTTCGCCGGGTTGCTGACTATTGGCATCTTACCAATGAAGGATTGGGCGAGATTCTCGGCCTGTCGGGTTCCACCGTATCGCGGCTGCGTAATGGCTCTTGGCATTTTCAGGCCAGAACCAAGAGCTTCGAACTGGCCCAATATCTGACCAGGCTGTTCCGCTCGCTGGATTCGCTGGTCGGAAGCGACGACGCGGCCGCGCGGTCGTGGCTGGAGAGTGAAAATCTGGATCTGGACGGCCGCCCGCTCGATCTCATCCGAACGATCAGCGGCCTGACGCTGGTGGCCGACTATGTCGATGACCATCGGGCCCGCGTTTGACCAGCGCTCCGTCACCGTCCCACTTCGTCAAATATGATGGCATGGTGTTTCGCCTGGTCGAGGCCCAGCACCGCATTTCCACTTCCCGGCTGGCCGATTCATTGGCCGACGAAGAAAGTCTCGAAATGCTGATCGAACAGGTGAAGCCGCCGATGCCCAGGGAAGCGCGGAAGCTGCACTATCTGCTGGCGACCCCCTTTCGCTATGGCCATCGGTCGGCGAGCCGGTTCCGCAAGGCGGGCGAACGGCCCGGCGTCTTCTACGGCTCGGAATCCACCAGAACTTGTCTGGCGGAAATGGCCTATTGGCGGATGCGCTTCTTCACCGCGTCGCCCGGTGCCGAACTGCCCACGACCACGACCGAATATCTCATGTTTCGGATTGGGGTCGCCGCCGATCGTGCGCTGGACCTCACGCTCCCGCCATTCGTCAAGGACAGGTTGAAATGGACCAATAAGCGCAGCTGGACTGCCACACAGCGCTTTGGCGCACTGGCGCGCAGTGTCGCGACGCAGTTGATCCGCTACGAATCCGCGCGCGACGATCAAGGTGGGGTCAATATCGCGCTGTTCGACCCTGCCTGCTTCTCCGCGCCGGTGCCGACGTCCGAAGGAACCTGGCATTTCCGATTCCAGAACCGGAAGCTGATCGTGATCGGGGCGGCGCCGTCGCACGAACGGCATGAGTATGAATTCGACCGGTCGGGCCTCAACCGATAGCGCGACGATTGCCTGCCGCCTCCCCACAAGAAGGTGGCGAAATGGGACTCACAGTCTTATGTGGGAACAAAGCAAGACAGCGTAAGGACGATCATGGCTACGGCCACCCATCAAGTTACCGAAAAAGAAGCCCGCGCCCATCCGCCGCAGGAGGCGGTAGTGGTCCGCTTCGCTGGCGATTCAGGCGACGGCATGCAGCTGACCGGCGGCCAGTTCACTTTGTCGACCGCGCTGGCCGGCAACGACCTCGCCACCTTCCCCGACTTCCCGGCCGAGATCCGCGCCCCGCAGGGCACGACCTTCGGCGTCTCGGCCTTCCAGATCAATTTCGGTTCCTCGGCGATCGAGACGGCAGGTGACGCGCCCGACGTGCTGATCGCCATGAATCCCGCCGCGCTGAAGATGAACACCAAGGCGCTGCGCGAGGGCGGCCTGATCATCGCCGACGAGGGAGAGTTCACCCCGCGCAACCTGGCCAAGGCCGGCTATGACGCCAACCCGCTTGAGGATGGCAGCCTGGCCAAATGGCAGCTGGTTCATTTCAACATCTCGCAGCTGACCCTCGACGCGGTGAAGCCATTCGGCCTCGGCAACAAGGAAGCGCTGCGCTGCAAGAATATGTGGACGCTGGGCCTGGCGCTGTGGATGTTCGACCGCGACCGGCAGCCGATCGTCGACTGGCTCAACGCCAAGTTCGCCAAGAAGCCCGAGCTGGCCGAAGCCAATATCGCCGCATTGAATGCCGGCCATGCCTATGGCGAGACGGTCGAGATCGGCGGGCAGGTCCATCAGCGGCATCTTGAGGCTGCGCCGGCCGAACCCGGGCTCTATCGCACCATTACTGGCGCTGAATCGCTGTCGCTGGGATTGATCGCCGGCGCGCAGCTGGCTGGCCTGCCGATGTTCTTCGGCAGCTACCCGATCACGCCCGCCTCGCCGATCCTCCATCACCTCTCGCGCCTCAAGGAATATGGCATCACCACCTTCCAGGCGGAGGATGAGATCGCGGCGATCTGCGCCGCTCTTGGCGCGAGCTATGCCGGTCACCTGGGCGTGACCTCATCCTCCGGTCCTGGCATCGCGCTGAAGGGCGAGGCGATGGGCCTGGCGGTGATGACCGAGCTGCCGCTGGTGATCGTCAATTCGCAGCGCGGCGGGCCATCGACCGGGCTTCCGACCAAGACCGAGCAGAGCGACCTTTATCAGGCAGTCTATGGTCGTAACGGCGACGCACCGCTGCCGGTCATCTCGGCCCGCTCGCCGGCCGATGCGTTCGACTGCGCGATCGAGGCGGTGCGGATCGCCACCCGCTACATGACGCCGGTGATGCTGCTGACCGACGGCTATATCGCCAATGCCGCGGAACCGTGGAAGGTGCCGGACATGGGCGAATATGGGCCGTTCCCGGTAAAGTTCGCGGAGGGTTCGGCACTGGAACCCGACAACGACCAGGTCATGCCCTATCAGCGCAACGGCGACCTGGCGCGGCCGTGGATCAAGCCGGGCACGCCTGGCCTCGAACATCGCATCGGCGGCATCGAGAAGAACCCTGGCACCGGCAATATCGACTATTCGCCCGAAGCCCATGCCGAGATGACCCGTCTGCGCGCCGCCAAGGTCGCAGGCGTTGCGGATTCCATACCCGACCAGGACGTCTGCCTTGGCACCAACAACGGCCGGATGGTCGTGGTCGGCTGGGGCTCGACTTTCGGGCCGATCCACCAGGCGGTGCGGCGGTCACGGTCGCGTGGTCTGGACGTCAGTCACATCCACATCCGCTACATCGCGCCCTTCCCGAAAAATTTGTCTGTCCTACTCAAGAGCTACGATCATATCCTCGTTCCGGAAATGAACAGCGGACAGCTCAAGACCCTGCTTCGCGACCAGTTCCTGGTCGATGCGAAGCCGCTCAACAAGGTGTCGGGCCAGCCGTTCACGATCGCCGAAATCGAGGCGGCGATCGAGGAGGCGCTCGGGTGATAAGTTCACAAAAACGGCCCAAAAAGGCGCCGTTCTCCATGAACTCTGTGACCTTAAGCGAGGTCAGGGCGTGAAGCCGATCAACCCCTGGCCGCTGATCGCGATGCTGATCGTGGTGGTGTTCCTCTACCTCTGGTTCAACGGTTATTTGACATGAACGAAGTCTCGAAAATCACCACCGCCAAGGACTGGGCATCCGACCAGGAAGTTCGCTGGTGCCCGGGCTGCGGCGACTACGCCGTGCTTAAGGCGGTGCAGCGCACCATGCCCGACCTCGGCACCGCGCGCGAGAAGACGGTGTTCATCTCCGGCATCGGCTGCTCGAGCCGCTTTCCCTATTATATGGCGAGCTACGGTTTCCACACGATCCACGGCCGCGCTTGCGCGGTGGCGACCGGCACCAAGCTCGCCAACCCGGAGCTCGACGTTTGGATCATCACCGGCGATGGCGACGCGCTGTCGATTGGCGGCAATCACACCATGCACCTGCTGCGCCGCAACCTCGATTGCCAGCTCTTGCTGTTCAACAATGAGATCTACGGCCTCACCAAGGGTCAATATTCGCCGACCTCGCGGGTCGGAACGCGTAGCCCGTCGACCCCATTCGGCTCGGTCGACCGTCCCGCCAATCCCTGTGCCTTCGCGCTTGGCTCAGGCGCGCGCTTCGTCGCCCGCGGCATCGACGTCCACAAGAATCTGGTCGAGGTGCTCAAGGCGGCGCATGCCCACAAAGGCGCCAGCTTCGTCGAAATCTACCAGAATTGCGTCGTCTATAACGACGACGTGTTCGCATCCTTTACGTCGAAGGAAGTGGCGGCGGACAAGCAGTTGTGGCTGCAGGCCGGCGAGAAGATGCTGTTCGCCGGCGGGAGCAAGGGCCTGGCGCTCGACATGGACCGCCACATGCTGAAAGTGGTCGAGGGGGACAGCGAGGAAGTGCTGGTCCATGATCCCCGCAACCGCGCGGTCGCTCACATGCTGGTCGAAATGCCGCTGGGCAGCTTTCCGATGGCACTCGGCGTGATCTACGAAGATCCGGCGCCGACCTTCGACAGCGCGGTGCTCGAGCAGAACGAAGCGGCGGCCAAGGGCAAGTCCGCCGATCTCCAGGCCTTGGTCAGCAAGGGCCAGACCTGGATGGTCGAGAAGGAACCGCGCGAGGAATGAGCATCGCAGCCATGCCGGGGGCATGGCGAGAAGCGCAATCAAACAGGGAGGCGAGTGATGGCGAAAGCGACGACGGCCAAGGCGCCGAAGAAGGTCAAGAAATCCACCAGATTGGCGGTCAAGGCGGCCGCCAAGCCCAAATCGGACGGCAAGAGGAAGGGCGGCCAATCGAAGGCCAGGGACGCCGCCGACGCCTTGTGGAAGCTGGCCGAGCATCCCCTGGTGAGCGAGCTGCTGGCAATCGGCGCGACTGCGGCCGTGGCGGCCATTGCCGAAGGCTCCGGCAAGGGCAAGAAAAAGGCCTCGTCCAAGGCGGTAAAGGCGGCCGGCAAGGCCGCGGCGGCGGCGATTGGCGCGCGGCTGATCAGCGAATTCGCCGAGGGTTCGGCGAAGAAGGCTAAGCCCGCAAAAGGGTGAGCCTGGCTCGGCCGACGTCGCGCTCTGCATCGATCTCCCAGCCTTCCGGCGGCGCAACCGCATCGCAGCGCTGAGTCTCGACCGCCATCCACCCGCCAGGCGCAAGCCAGCCGGCCTTGGCGACCGCTTCCGCGACTGCGGTTCCGGAGCCCGGCGCATAAGGCGGGTCGGCGAACACCAGGTCGTATGGATTGCTTGCGGGAAGCGCGGCAGCGGAGATGGCGCGCAAAGCAATCCGGTCCTTCGCGCCAAGCCCGCCCGCATTGGCTTCGATCGCCTTGATTGCCGCCCCGTCGGCCTCGACGAAGGTGGCCTGCGCCGCCCCGCGCGACAGCGCCTCCAGGCCCAGCGCCCCGCTGCCAGCATAAAGGTCGGCGACGCGCAGCCCGTCGAAATTGCCGAGCCTGCTGGCGAGCATGGAGAACAGGGTTTCGCGGGTGCGGTCGGCGGTTGGCCGAGTGGCGAGCCCCGGCGGCGCCATGAGCTTCCGCCCGCGCCATTCTCCGGCGATAATTCTCATTTTTTCAGCGTTTGCCTGAACCGGAACAGCTCCTCGCGCTGGACCTCGCCGATATCGCCCGGCGCCAGACCCTCGACGCTGAACGGCCCGTAGCTGGTGCGGATCAGGCGGGAGACCTGCAGGCCGAGGTAGGCGAGAACGTTGCGCACCTCGCGGTTCTTGCCCTCGGTCAGCGACAGTTCGATCCAGCAATTGCGGCCCGTTCGGCGCTCCAGGTTGGCGTCGATCGAGCCGTAGTGCATGCCGTCGATCGTCACGCCCTCCGCCAGCTCCTCGAGCTGCGCCTGTGTCACATCGCCGAACGCCCGCGCACGGTAGCGGCGTACGACGCCGGTGCTGGGCAGCTCCAGTTGCCGCTTCAGCTCGCCATCATTGGTCAGCAGCAGTAGGCCCTCGGTCATATAATCCAGCCGACCGACCGGCATCAGTCGCGGCAATCCTGGCGGCAGCTTGTCATAGATTGTTGGCCGGCCCTTGGGATCGCGCGCCGCGGTCAGGCATCCAGCTGGCTTGTAGAACAGAAACAGGCGCGTCGCGGTCGGAGGCTTCACTGGCTGGCCGTCGACCGTCACGCCATTCAGGTTTTCGAGCAGGGTCGCGGGCGTGGTCAGCTTTTCGCCATGCAAGGCGATCCGGCCTTCCGCGATCATCCGTTCCACGTCGCGGCGCGAGGCGACTCCGGCGCGGGCAAGCAGCTTGGCGATGCGCTGCGGTCCTTCTTCGCGCGATGGCCCAGGCTTTGGCCCGCGCGGCTTATCGGGCGGCCCGCCGGGACGTCGCGGGCCTCGCGGCACCGGGCCACGCTTCGTTCGTTGCGATGGAGGATTGTTTTTCATACGGGGTCGGGATGCTGTTCGGGAAGCGGAAGCGGATCGTCAATAGAATCCTCATCGTCGAGGATGAGCCGCTGACCGCATTCGACACCGAAAATCTGATCCGCGACCAGGGTTATGAGGTGGTAGCGACGCTGGATCGCTTCGCCGACGCGATCCAAACCTTGGCCAAGGAATCCATCGATCTCATCCTGTGCGACGTGCAGCTGACTGGTGAGCGGACCGGCATCGACTTGGCCAGGGAGGCCCGGCGGCGCGGCATTCCGGTGCTGTTCGTGACCGGCGATGCACCGGACAATGCCGGCGAGCTGGTCATCGGCGTGTTGGCCAAACCCTATAACGACCGCACGCTGAAATCCGCCCTGACGGCGATCGACTGCTATCTGGCCGGTGAAAAGGCGCGGCCGCCCCGGGGCCTGACGCTATTTCCGAAGGCTGAAGTTTAAAGCGCCGCTTCGATCTTGCGATGGAAGTCGGCGATGCCGTGCTCCAGCTTGCCGAGCACGATCTCGTCGATCTGACCCGACGCCAGCCCCCTGTGGCACAGCGCAGCGGCATGGAAATCCTCCGCCCCGAAGGTGCCGCCATCGAGCAGGTCCCAGCTCCGCTTCCAATGGTCCTCGGCCTCGTTGGTCGCCGGTTTTTCGGGGATCAGCATGAAGTCCTCGACCAGGGTTCGGTCCACCGACTGCGGCATGCCGACCAGCAGATTGATATAGTCCGGGCTGACGATGATCACCGATGCCGGGAACAGCTGATAGGTGTAGGTCAGCGCCTTTCTCAGCTGGCCCCAATCGTCGCGGTCGATTTCGGCAAGATAGGATTCGCGCCCGACCACCGCGCGCTGGTGCCTGCCGATCGTGTCGGCGGCGGTGATGCCGTCGGTGAAAAAGGCGGCGATGGTGTTCGCGTGCAGCCGCTGCACATGATAGCTTTCCAGGAAGGCGTCGACGAACAGCTTCCAATTGCCAGCGACATCATGCGTCCTGCGCTTGTACAGATAAAGGTCGCCAAGCCCGAACGCGTCGAGGTCCGGACCCAGCGCCAGCGCATCGCCGAAGTCGGCCGCGTCATCCTTGGCCCACCAGATCAAGCCGCCGGCCTCGACGCAGGGAAACTCGCGCAGGCCATGGCTGGCCCTATCCAAATTGGGGAAGCAGTCCGCGCGCGGCATGCCGGTCAACTCGCCATCCGGCTTATAGGCCCAGGCATGATAGGGACAGACGATCCGCTTGGCCGGCACCGGCTCGGCGCTGTCGATCAGCCGTGTCCCGCGGTGCCGGCAGACGTTGGCGAAGACATGGGCCTTGCCGTTATCGTCCCGCGTCAGGATCAGCGGCGTGCCATAGCCATCATGGGCGACGGCCTGGCGCGTTTCCGGAAGAAGCGCTGACGGCGCCAGCAAGTGCGGTACCTTGTCGAAAATACTGCGCTGCTCAGCCTCGTACCGATCCGGATCGATGTAGACGCTCGCCGGCAGCGTCTCGACGCCCGGGCCCAGGGCAGCTTCGCCACGGGCGAGGGCATCGGCGAGTGCGCGTTGGCCCGGCGTCGGGCGGCGCGGTGAACGGGGCATGTCCATCGAATCGAAGGCTGCGCCACATTCACTATCCTTGCAAGTCAGACCTTGATTGAGATCAACCTTTTTGCCCGCGCTTTTCACTTCCTTGCGCAAAGGAGTTTGCTAGGCTCCGCCGAAATCGAGCGGGAGAGAGGCATTGAGCGAAGCCGCAGTCGCCAGCGACGGCCGGGCCACGACCTGGTGGGACGGGGTCAGGCCCTATCTGGAAAAGGCGCCGATCGCGGCCTTCTTTGTCGGCGTTTCGTCCGGCTTCCCCTATGCGATGATCGGCGCGACGCTGACCACCCGGCTGGCGCAGGACGGCATTACCAAATCGACCGTCACCACCTTCGCGCTGGCCTTCCTCGTCTACAATCTGAAATTTCTGTGGGCATGGGTAGTCGATGGCGTCCACCTGCCGCTGCTCGGCCGGCTCGGGCAGCGCGTCTCCTGGCTGATCTTCGCCGGGATGTTGGTTATCGCAGCGGTGGCCAATCTCGCCTTTCAGGATCCATCCGCGAACATCTATCAGATGGCTATTGCGGCCATCCTGGTCGGGGTCGCCGGAGCGACCTACGACATCGTCATCGATGCCTATCGCATCGAGCTGCTCGAACCGCGTCAGCTCGGCGTCGGCTCGGGCATGTCGCAGTATGGCTGGAGGATTGGGTCGGTCGCCGCGGGCGCCCTCGCGCTGGTGCTTGCCGCCCGGGTCGGGTGGGAGGTCGCCTATCTCGCGTGCGCCGCCTTCGCGCTGCCGGCAATGCTGACCGGCCTGATCGTCGGCGAGCCCAAGCGGCACAGGGAGCCGACCGCTCGAAAAGGGATGTCCGAGGCGATCGTCGCGATCTGGGGCCCGTTCGCGGAGTTCTTCAAGCGGCGCGGCGCTTTCCTGGTGCTGCTGTTCATCCTGCTGCACAAGATCGGCGACACGCTGGGCCAGCTGGTGCTGCGGCTGCTGCTCGACGACATGGGTTACTCGAATGACGAGATCGCCATCTGGGACGTCGGCGTCGGCTTCTGGGCCTATCTGATCGGGATTTTTGTTGGCGGCGTGCTCTATGCCAAAATGGGGATGAAGCGGTCAGTACTGGTCAGCCTGATCCTGATGGGTGTCTCCAATGCCACCTTCGCGTTCCTGGCCATGGCGGGGAAAACCAACCTCGGCCTGGCGGCGTGCATCGGCTTCGAGAATTTTGCCAGCGGCATCGGCGGCGTCGTCGTCGTCGCCTACTTCTCCGCACTCTGCAATTTGCAGTTCACCGCGTCGCAATATGCACTGATTTCAGCGGCTGCCAGTGTGGTCGGGCGAGTTCTGACCGGGACCACGGCGGGCTCGATCGTCGAAGCGGTCGGGTTCGTGAACTTCTATTGGCTGACGACCGTCGCCGCTTTGCCGGGAATCATCCTCTTCTGGCTGATGATGCGCTCGGGGCTGGTCGACAGTTCGATCGGTGACGCCGGCGTGGTCGGTCAGGGCGACGCACGGGGCGGTGACGGGAAGGTCGCGCCGCAACCGGCCCAATGATCATCTACGCCGCGATCATCGCGATCCAGGTTGCTTTGATCATCGACGTCATCCGCCACGGCGCCAACCGTGTCTGGATCATGGCGCTGATGTTCCTGCCGATGGCCAGCACCATCGCTTACGTGATTGTCGAGGTGGTGCCGCGGATGAAGCATAACCGGCATGTCCGGCAGGCCCAGGCGCAGATCATCGAGAAGCTCGATCCCGAACGCGAGCTGCGGTTCGCGCGCGACGCGCTCGACTTGGCCCAGACCGCGGCCAACCGTATGCGCTATGCCGATGCGCTGGTCGCGCGTGGCCGCCATGCCGAAGCGCTGCCATTCTACCGGGACGCGATCGGCACTGGGCCGGCGGATTACCGCACCGGCGAGAAGCTGGCACGCTGCCAATATCTGTCTGACCGCAGCGAAGAAGCGCTGGCGACGCTGGACGCGATGAAGGCGCCGAGCGCGCCGAGCGACAAGGACCGGATCGCACTCTTGCGCGCCCGCATCTTTGAAGATCTTGGACGCGATGACGAGGCCGGGGCCATCTATGCCGACCTGGTCGACCGTTTCCCGGGCGACGAGGTGCGTTGCCGCTACGCCGGCCTGCTCCTCAAGCAGGGGCGAAAAACCGAGGCGCGGCGCCTGCTCGACGAGGTCGAGCATCGGTTGAAGCGCATGGACCGCCAGCGGCGGGCCGAGAATGGACCGATGTACGATTGGGCGATGAGCAAGCTGAAGGAGTTGCGCGCCTAGTCCGGTAGCGGCCCGTTGAGGGCCAAAAGCTCGCCTGCCAGGTAGAGCGAGCCGAATACCAGGACGCGCGCGGGCTTGCGCAGCGCGGTCATGGCGCCGGCCAGGCTGGATCGGGATCGCGCGGCAAGCCCCATGCTTTCGGCAAGGTGGGCCAGGCCCTCAGGCGGACGAAATTCATGTCCCTCGATCGGCAAGGTCAGTACCTCGGCCGCGATCCCCTTGAACGGCCGCAGCGTTCCGGCGGCATCCTTGCTCTGGAGGCTGGCGAACAGCAGCACCAGCGGCAGGCGGTCGTGCCAATGCTTCTTCGCATAGTCGGCAACCAACCGCGCCGCGCTTGGATTATGGCCCCCGTCTACCCACAGCTCACTGCCCTTGGGCAGCATGTCAAACAAGGGGCCGCCGTGCAGTTGTTGAAGCCGCGCCGGCCAGTTCGCCCAGCCCATCGCCGCGGTGAGCGCCGATGGCGGCACGGCGATTCCCGATTGATGCCGTAACATTGCGACCGCAAGCGCCGCGTTGAGCGCCTGGTGCTTGCCCGGCAGGCGGGGCAGGGGCAGGTCGAGTTCCCCTTCGCGGTCGCGGTAGCGCAGCATGCCCTGGCGGACCAAGGCGTCCCAGTGCAATCCGCGAGGCTCCCAGATCGCGCCTACCTCATGCGCAATTTCGCCGATCTTCTCGGCGCTCTGTGGCGGGTAGAGCTGGGTCACCAGCGG
The DNA here is from genome assembly GCA_030773115.1 of Pseudomonadota bacterium. Taxonomy (GTDB): domain Bacteria; phylum Pseudomonadota; class Alphaproteobacteria; order Sphingomonadales; family Sphingomonadaceae; genus Sphingomicrobium. The sequence goes on along the minus strand of JALYNQ010000046.1, from coordinate 23,053 downwards.
CACGCCGCGCTTGGCGATGCCGGCCTTTTCGGCCGCCACCTTGACCATGGTGTTACCGAGAAACGCCTCGTGGTCGAGGCCGAGGCTGGCAATCCCGCACACCAGCGGCCGCTCGATCACATTGGTCGCGTCCAGCCGCCCTCCCAGACCGACCTCCAGGATGCAGGCGTCCGCCTTGGTCTGACTGAAGGCGAGGAATGCCACCGCTGTATTCACTTCGAACAGGCTGGCGCCGATCTCGTCATTGGCATCGAGCACCCGGCCCATCAGCTCGGCGAGATGCCGGTCGTCGATCAGCTTGCCGGCTATGCGGATGCGTTCGTTGTACCGGACCAGGTGCGGGCTGGTGAAGGCATGGACTTGCCTGCCCGCGGCCTCCAGCGCGGCGCGCAGGAAGGCGCAGGTCGAGCCTTTGCCATTGGTCCCGGCGACATGAAGCACCGGCGGCAACCGGTCCTGCGGCCGGCCGAGCTTGTCGAGCAGGGCGGTGATGCGATCGAGGCCAAGCTGGTCGCGGCCCCGATCCTGGGTGGCCTGGCGATCGATCAGTGCCGCAATCCGCGGATCCGCCGAGCGGATCACCTCCTTCATGCGGCCTTCTTCGCTCCGTCCTTCTTGGGCGCGAGATAGTCGATTAGCCGGCCGAGCCGATCCTTCAGCGCGTGGCGATGGACCACCATGTCGATCATGCCATGTTCCAGCAGATATTCGGCCCGCTGGAATCCTTCGGGCAGCTTCTCGCGAATGGTCTGCTCGATCACCCGCTGTCCGGCGAAGCCAATCAGCGCGCCTGGCTCCGCAATCTGCACGTCGCCCAGCATGGCATAGCTGGCGGTGACGCCGCCGGTGGTCGGATCGGTCAGCACGACGATGTAGGGCAGGCCGGCCTCGCGCAGCCGGGCCAGCGCCACCGTCGTCCGCGGCATCTGCATGAGAGACAGGATGCCCTCCTGCATCCGCGCACCTCCGGCAGCGGTGAACAAGACATAAGGACAGCCCTTGGTGATCGCCTTCTCGACGCCGGTGACGAAGGCGGCGCCGACTGCAACGCCCATCGACCCGCCCATGAAGGCGAAGTCCTGTACCCCGACCACCACCTGATGGCCCTCGATCTTGCCGAATGCATTGATCAGCGCGTCGCGTTCACCGGTTGAGCTTCGCGCGGCCTTGATGCGGTCGGTGTAGCGCTTGGTGTCGCGAAACTTGAGCGGGTCCTCGCGTACCTCGGGGCTGGGCAACACTTCGTACTTCTTGCGGTCGAACAATGCGTCGAAGCGCACCGGCGGGCCGACCCGGTCGTGGTGGTCGCAGCGCGGGCAGACATATTGGTGGTCTTCCCACTCCTTGGTGAAGACCATCGACCCGCATTTCTTGCACTTGTGCCACAGATTGTCAGCGCTCTGCCGCTTGGTCAGCGACTGGATGCCTTTGCGGACGCTGCTCAGCCAGCTCATCGAAACCTCATATGTTCGCGGCCGCCGCCTAGGCGGGGCGGCCCTCCATGTCCACCTAAAGCGTGCCCGCGATCTCGCGCAAAGCGGTCGCCGGATCCTCGGCGCCGGTCACCGGGCGGCCGATCACCAGGATCGAGGCGCCAGCATCGATTGCACTGCGCGGTGTCATCACCCTTTTTTGATCAGCCATATGGGAATTCAACGGCCGGATCCCGGGCACGACGAAGAAGCCGTCCTTCCAGTTTTTGCGCGCCGCGGCGACTTCGTTGCCGGAACAGACGATGCCGTCGAGACCGGCTTCCCTGGCCAGGTCGGCAAGCCGTTCGACCTGGCTATGGCTGTTACCATTGACCCCAATCGATGCGAGGTCGTCGCCATCGAGGCTGGTCAGTACCGTCACCGCCACCACCTTCGTTCCGGCGGGAGCGGCAGCCTTGGCATCCTCCAGCATCGCCCTCCCGCCCGCGGCGTGGACCGTCAGCACGGCCGGCGTGATCGGCGCCAGCGCCTGGATCGACTTGGCAACAGTGTTGGGAATGTCATGCAACTTCAGGTCGAGGAAGATCGGCAGGCCCAGCTCGGCCAGCTCCATCACCCCGGGCCGGCCATTGTGGCAGAAAAATTCGAGACCGAGCTTCAGTCCGCCTGCATGGCGCTTGACCGCCGCGGCGATTGCCCGCGCCCGATCCATGTCCGGTGTGTCGATTGCAACATAGATGGGGCTGGTCATGCCGCCGGCTCCCGGTCGGCTTCGATCATGGCAGTGGCCGAAGGCTGCACGGGGGCCGGAGGCCGTTCCGCCAAGGCCAGCTTGCGCCTGAGGTTCCATAGCCGGCTGCGCATCAGAAAATAGGGGGGCAGGAAACCGATGAGGAAGGTCAAAAGCAGCAGGAAAGGTAGCTTCACGTCGGCCTGGATATCGCCCCACAGGCTCAGCGTGACATCGATCCAATTTCGATTCGCGAAGATCGCGAGAGAGACCGCGACGACCACCCAGAATAAGGTCCGTAAGAAATTCATCGGCTCTCCTGGGTGGGGCTCTTAGGCGAGAGAGTCGATGCTTTCCAGATGGCAACGAGCTATTCCGCCGTTGGGCGCTCCACGGCTTCCGTTCGGCGCAGGGAGATTCTTGAAGGAGTTGAGCGTTTTGGCCGGACACGGCACAGCAGTCGTGGGGAGGATGGCTTTTCGTTGGAACGGCAATTGAAGCTCGGGCTTGGCGCTTTTGCGCTGGCGGTCGGCGCCCTCGCGCTTGCCAACCCGTTTGGCGATTCTGAGCAATCGGCCTCAGCCACCCAGGCCGAAACCAATGCCAGGATCAGCGCGCATCTCGCCACGATTGAGCCTGCCAGCCGCAGCCGCATCGACTATCGCCGACTGGACGCGCGTCTCCGGCAAATGGCTGAGCGGCCGAACATGGTCGGCATGGCGGTCGGTATCGTCGAGAACGGGCGGATCACATTCCTCAGCGGATATGGCGAAACGCTCGAAGGCTCCGGTGAGAGGGTAACGCCCGATACCGTGTTCCGCTGGGCATCGGTGTCAAAGGGCGTCGCCGCGACGATGGTTGCCAAGCTTGAGGAGCAAGGGAAACTCAGTTTCGAGCAGCCGGTCGCGAGCGTTGCCCCGTCGCTGCGCTTGCCCGGCCACAACGAGCTCAGGGCGACGGTAGGTGACGTGCTCAGTCACCGCCTCGGCCTTTATCGGAACGCCTTCGACAACAAGCTGGAGGAGGGGCAGGACGTGGCTTTCCTGCGCGGGACGTTGGCCACCCTGAACAGCATTTGCCCGCCCGGCACCTGCTGGAGCTATCAGAATGTCGCCTATGACGCAGCCAGCGAGATGGTAGGCCGGGTCAGCGGCATGCGTTACCAGGAGGCGGTCGAGCGGGAGCTGTTCGCCCCGCTGGGCATGACCTCTGCCAGCGTCACCATCGACGGGCTGGTGCACTCGAAGAACTGGGCCCGTCCGCATAGCGTCGGCCGTCGTCCGCTGGCGGTGAAGGACATTTATTACAAAGTGCCGGCCGCGGGCGGGGTCAACAGCAACATCAAGGATTTGACGCTGTGGATGCTGGCCCAGATGGGCGAGGCGCCGCAGGTGTTAAGTCCGAAGTTGCTCGACAATATCCATCAGCCCAGGGTCAAGACCCCCGGCGAGCGCGGCCGGTTGCGCAAATTCCTCGAGCGGCTTGGCGAGGCGCAATATGGCTATGGCTGGCGAAGCTATGACTATGCCGGGCATCACATCATCGGCCACCGCGGCGGGGTCGACGGCTATCGATCGCTGATCCTGTTCGATCCACAGCTGAAGAGCGGCGTCGTCGCTTTGTGGAACAGCAATACGTCGCAGCCGGGCGGCCTCGAGTTCGAGGTGATGGACATGCTCTACGGGCTCGAATTCCGCGATTGGATGGAACTGAACAAGGGCCGCGGGGCAGCACCAGAACCGCCAGAATTCGCTTTGCATCAGGCCGGGAAGAGGTCGGGCTGATCGACTCCAGTTTTCCGCATATTGATGATATAGCAGCACTTGAACGGGACGAGTTTTGGGCGGGCTTGGCCCGTCGAGCGTAGGGGCAGGCGATGAGTGGGGACAGCGAACGCGCGTTCCATCTCGGACGCGCCGAGCAATGCCGCAGGATGGCCGCCGAGGCGAGCGACCCGGCAATTCGCCATTTGCATGAGCAGCTAGCCCAATTCCACGAAGATGAGGCCAAGCGCCAGCTGACCGAGCTGGCCGCCAACGAAGAAGAGATCGAGATCGAGCCTACTCCTTAGGCGGCTTGTTGCGTGCCGCGCGTTCGATGTTGTCCTTGTCTCGCAGGTGCGACAGGAAGCGCACGCCCATTCCCAGTATCGAGGTCGCCATGCCGATCGCGACCGCCCAGGCATGCCATTGGGGCTCATCCGGCCCGGGCCAGGCGACCGCGCCGAGAAAGCCGACGCTGACCGAAGAAATCAAGTAACCCAGACCTTGCAGGTCCATCTACGCTCTCCGTTATGTCTGGTGTCCGATACGCTTGAGAAAGGAACTGGTGCCATCCCCCCTCGTTGTCCGCCAAGCGCACTGTCAGGAGTAAGAAAGATGGCGGAATCCAAGGAGATGGACGCGATTGCATTGTTGAAGCAGGACCATCGCACGGTTGAGGATCTGTTCGCCCAGTTCGAGAAGGCCGGCGGCCATGGCCGCAAGCAAAAGCTGGCCGAGCAAATCTGCCTGGAGCTGTCGGTCCATGCGCAGATCGAGGAAGAGATCTTCTATCCTGCCTGCGAGGGGAAGGTCGACGAGGAACTCGTCAAGGAAGCCTATGTCGAGCATGACGGGGCGAAGCGGCTGATCGTCGAAATCCTGGCCGGCGAGCCAAGCGACGAATTTTACGACAGCAAGGTCAAGGTGCTTCAGGAGCAGATCGAGCATCATGTCGAGGAAGAGGAGAAAAGGATGGAAGGCCTCTTCTCACAGGCGCGCAAGGCCGGGCTCGACATGGATGCGCTGGGCGAGCAATTGGCGGCGCGGAAGGCCGAACTGACCACCCAGTTCCAGGCCAACGGCATTCCCGAGCCTGAGCTCAAGACGATGGAAGGGGCACCGGCCTAGCCGGCCATATTGGCGGGCCGAGCCGAGCAACCGGCTGGCCTGGCGGAGAGTTTCTTCGCCAGGAGTAGCGCCATGACCGATATCAAGGAATCAACCAAGCCTGCCAGCGGCAGCGCCAAGTCGACCGAGCCCAAGGGCGGTGGCGATCCCGTCCAACGCGCCCAGCAATGGGGCGGCGGATCCAAGGGATCGAAGGGCAAGGTGACCGCCGAGGATAGGGCCAACGAGCAAAGCAGCGCGAAGAGCTGAGCCAGGAGCTAGCCATGAAAAGCACCCACGGCCGCCACGGCGGCAACCAGGGCAAGACCGACAAGCATGAGGCCGAGCAGGCCAAGAGCCGAGGCATGGCCGAAAGCCTGTCGGGCGCCCGCGACCAGGACGAAGCCGAGGGTCACACCTCGGGGAAGGATTGAACGATGGCCAACCCCAAATTGGACGAAGACCTCAAGCGCAACCCAGGCATCGGCCAGTCAATCGGCACCAGCCAGGGCGGCGATCCCGAGCTGATCGAAGGAGAGAATACGGTCGAGGGCGACACCGACAATAATGCCGGCCGCTTCGGTCAGGTAAAGACCGACAAGGGCCGGACCAACAAATAGCGGAACACATAGCCGCAACCCGTTTGGGTATCGCGTGGAGGCCTGGGCGGCACGTCCGTCCAGGCTTTTTCGCATCCCCGCCTTAAAGAGCGATGGACGGGCGCTCCGGAATTGGCAAGGCAAGGGCGTCGCCGGGCGAAGCGCTGATGTGAGGCGTAAGTTATTGCAATAAAAGGCGAATCATGCCATTTGGCGTCTCAGCCGACTCCCGCGCCAGCTGGGGAAGGCGGGCCGGTCGAACGGACCTCTTCACTGCGACCGGCAACATCTTGGCAGGGCGGCTTCCACCCCCCAACCCGGGCCGCCTTGCCCTTTTCTTGCCAAACACGAGCCATCACGATGCCGGCAAACATGTCCTGCAGGCGAAGTGAATTTGGTAGTACGAGGCGCGGCGCGCCGGCGCGTTGCAGGCTGGAGCCTTGAGTGTCCGGCGGCTGCTGCTTAGCCCTGGATCAACTGCTGCTGCGCCTTCTTGAGGGCTTCGGCGGCGCGCATCCGATCTGCCTTGTCCGAACGATCGGCGAGGACATCCCATGCGGCGGCCGCCCGCAGCTGATTGTCCTTGACGTTCTGAAGCGTCGCTTCGTCGGAGCGCGCCCGGGCGGCGTCCGCCTGGGCCCGATAGAATGTGGTTTGGTTCGACGAGGGCGGAATATCTATTCTCCGGTTCGGCGAGGCCCGGCCGAGCCCGCAGGGCACGGCCAGGCCTGCCTTCAGCTAAGTGCTAAAGCACCTTGACGTTGGTCGCGCTTTCGCGGCCGCGGCGATCGGGCGCCAGCTCATATTCGACGCGCTGGTCCTGCGACAGGGTGCGCAGACCGGCAGCTTCGAGCGCAGTCACATGGACGAAGGCGTCCTGTCCGCCGCCGTCCGGCGTGATAAAGCCGAAGCCCTTCATGTCATTGAAGAATTTAACTGTTCCTTGTGGCATTATTCGGGTCCTTCCCGGTGGACGGACCGACCGTCGATCCGCCTTAGGCTAGAAGAGGCGGAGAGGAAGGAGGAGCGGCCCGCAAGCTGCTCGTAACCCACGTCATGCGACTGGTAGCTCAGCCAATGTAGGTGTTCGGGCGCGAAAAGGCAAAAAAGGGCTAGCCGTCGATGAGATGGCGATGTTCGGCTGGGACGAGATCCTGCTCCTCCGGATGCTTCTTGAGATAGGCGCGGAAGAAGGGACAGATGGGGATGACCTTTAGCCCCCGCTCGCGGGCGGCGGCGAGGCCGGCCTTGATCAGCGCGGTGCCCAGCCCCTGCCCGCCATGACTTTCCGGGACGACGGTGTGAACGAAGCGGATCGCACCGGGCAGCAGATTGTAGGCCGCGAAGGCGAACTCGCCATCGCCAAGGTCGATTTCGAACCGGCTGTGCTCGATGTTGTCGCGAACGATTGGCGCGTTGCTCATTTCGCGAAGAGCCGTTGTAGGAAGACGGTTTCGACTTCGCGCCGCAAATCGTTGTTGTGCTTCTTGAGGAAGCCGTGGCCCTCGTCGGCGAAGAGGACGTACCAGGTCTCGACGCCGTTCTTGCGGATGCCGGCGACGACTTGCTCGCTTTCCGACTGGGGGACGCGCGGGTCGTTGGCGCCTTGCATGACCAGCATCGGCTTCTTGATCTTCGATACGTTGGCGAGCGGGTTGATGCGCTGGAACACCGCCCGCATCGCGGGATCGCGCTCGTCGCCATATTCGGCCCGGCGGTTATCGCGGCGGTAGGATTCGGTGTTGGTCAGGAAGGTGATGAAGTCGCTGATGCCGTAGCGCTCGACGCCGCCGACCAGCCGGTCGGAATAATGGGTCATCACCGCCAGGGACATATAGCCGCCGTAGGACTGTCCGTAGACCGCGACCTTCCGGCTTTCGAGATTGGGCTGCGTCCCGATCCAGTCGAGCAGCGCGCCAATGTCCTTGACGCTGTCCTCGCGCTTGGGGCCGTTGTCGAGGTTGAGGAAGCGCTTGCCGTAGCCGTCGCTGCCGCGGACGTTGGTCAGGATGACGGTCGCGCCGAGCGCATTGGCCATCTGCTGCGAGATGGGGTTCCAGCGCGGCCGGGTCTGCGATTCCGGGCCGCCGTGGATGTCGATGACCACCGGGGTTCGGGCGCTCGCCGGCAGGCCGGCGGGGCGGTAGACGAAGGCCGGGACCGACAGGCCGTCGAACGATTTGAATCGGATAAGTTGCGGTTCCGCGAGAGTCGCGGGGTCGATCGGGCCAAGCTCCGAATGGGTCCAGCGGGTGATCTTGCCATCCGCTGAGTCCCACACCCAGACATCGCCCGCGGACTTGGCCGTGGACATGCTGATAGCGAGCTTGCGCCCGTCAGGAGAGAATTTGAGGCCGGTCAGAACGCCGCCCGGCAGCTCCGGCCGGGCGACTTCGCGACCCGTCGCCATGTCAATAACCCGCAGGCGCGAATAGCCGTCCTCGTTGACCGCATAAGCGAGGAGACGGCCATCGCGGCTGAGTTCGTACGTTTCGACGTCCCACTTGAGATCGGGTGCGAGCACGCGTCGCGAGCCGGTGCCGATGTCGATCTCGGCCAGCCGGCGAAAATCGCTCTGATGGTCGGTGATGACAATGATCGATTGGCCGCCGGGCGTGAAGCCGCCCTCCTCGTAGCGTGCGGGATCGCTGGTCCAGGGGAGCTCGGCGGCCTGACCTGTCGCGAGATCGAGCAGGGCCAGCCGGGTCTCCCGGTTGGAAATGTTGCGCTCGAGCAGAAGCTGTCGTTTGTCGGCGGAAACGTCAGCAACACCGATTGCGCCCTTGCCCTGATAAGCGATGCGGCGGCTGGCCGGATTGGCCGGATCGACTGTGAGGATCGCATAATCGCCGGATCCCTTGACCGCCCGCGCCCAGGCCAGCAGGCGGCCGTCCTTGCTGAAGCTGTAGGCCTGGTTGCGGGTGCCGGGCTCGGTGAGCAGGACCGGGTCGCCGGTAAGGCCCATGGTGTAGAGCTGGAACCATTCGTCGCCGCCGGTGTCGCGCTGCAGCAGGAAGCGGCTGGTGCCGGGGATGGTCTCGGCATCAGCCACCGGCTCGTCGAAGAAGGTGATCTGCGTGCGAGCCGCGCCGGGCGCGGCAACGCGATGCACCTGATTGGTCGCTCCAAAGCGGGTCTTGATCAGCATCGATCCGTCCGGAAGCCAGTCGAGGAACTGCGCCTCGCGGTAATTCTGATAGCGCTGGATGCTGGCCTTCACCACGGCAGGGATTTCCGGAACGTTTTGGAGCGTCGCGGTGCCGACCTGGCGGGTGGTGACTGGCGTCTGGGCGAGAGCAGTCGTGGAGGCGATCAGCGAGCTGTACAGCAGGACGTGGCGAAGGACGCGGTTCATCAATTGCTCCGGAGGGGCGGTGAATTGACCGATTGTTAGGCGGGGAAGGGGCCGACCGAAAGGGTTGACATGCGGCTTTTCGACGGACGGTCCGAGGGGGACTGTGTGCGGAGCGCAACTATCTAGAATCGTTTCACTTTCGTCGAATTTCTCACCGAGTCTCCGGGACTCTGCGATGGTACAGTGCGCGGCGGGCGAGTTGATTGCCCGTGGAGGGGGAATTGTCATGCATTATGAAGATACTAGCGCCAAGAAGACGCAGCTGATCGCGTTGTTGATGACGGCCGTGCTGGTTGGAGGTGCGGTCCTCTACGTGATGTAGCGCTTGTGCCCCGGCGTAGGCCGGGGGCACAGGGCGGTGCGCAAGCAGCGCCTATTGGCGCTCCTGGACCCCGGCCTGCGCCGGGGAGCTGTAGGGTACTGCGGCTCAGGGGAGCGACACAAAGCTGTCCAGCACCCGCTTGCGGCCCGCCTTTTCGAACTCGATCTCCAGCTTGTTGCCCTCGATCGCCTCGATGGTGCCGTAGCCGAACTTGCCGTGGAACACGCGCTGGCCGACCGACAAATCGTCGCGGCCCTTGTTGCCGAGGCTGACGGCGGAGGCGCGGGCCTCGATAATCCGCTGCGGCTGCGGGTTGAAGGTGCCGGCGCTGGCCCGCTGCCAGCCTGGACCGCGCGACGGCCGGGCGACATGGGCGAAGGGGTCGCTGCGCTCGCTCCACTGCGCGCGCCACAGGCTTTCGCCGCCGGTCATGGTGGTCTCTTCGTCGATATGGTCGCGGGGAAGCTCGGCGACGAAACGCGACGGGATGCTGCTGGTCCACTGGCCGTAGATGCGGCGGTTGGCGGCGTGGAGGATGGTCGCCTGCCGCCGGGCGCGGGTGATGGCTACATAGGCCAAGCGGCGCTCCTCCTCGAGGCTGGCAAGGCCGCCCTCGTCGAGCGAACGCTGCGACGGGAACACGCCTTCCTCCCAGCCGGCGAGGAAGACGATCGGGAACTCCAGCCCCTTGGCGGCGTGGATGGTCATGATGGTGACTCGGTCGCCGGACGCTTGCGAGTCATTGTCCATCACCAGGCTGACATGTTCGAGGAAGGCGCCGAGGCTTTCATATTCCTCCATGGCGCGGGCCAATTCGGTAAGATTCTCCAGCCGGCCCGCAGCCTCGGCGCTGCGCTCGGCCTGGAGCATGGCGGTGTAGCCGCTCTCGTCGAGCAGGATCCGGGCCAGCTCGGGATGCGACAACTCGCCCGCCATCTGTCGCCACCGCGCAATATCGGCGACGAACCGGCCAAGGCTGTTGCGGGCGCGGGCTTGCAGCTCATCGCTGTCCAGCATCGTAGCGGCGGCAATCAGGAGCGGCTGCTGCGTCGCACGCGCATGCGCGTGGATAGAGGCGAGCGCCTTGTCGCCGAGCCCGCGCTTGGGCTGGTTGACGATCCGCTCGAAGGCGAGGTCGTCGGCCGGCTGCGCGACCAGGCGGAGGTAGGCGAGGGCGTCGCGGATCTCGGCCCGCTCGTAGAAGCGGAAGCCGCCGACGATCTGATAGGCGAGGCCGATAGCGATGAACCGTTCCTCGAACTCGCGGGTCTGAAACTGGGCGCGGACCAGGATGGCGCAGTCGTCGAGCGACCCGCCGCGGCGGAGGTGTGTCTCGATCTCCTCGCCGACCCGCCGCGCCTCCTCTGGCCCGTCCCAGACGCCGATGACCTTGACCCGGTCGCCCTCATTGACCTCGGTCCACAGCGTCTTGCCGAGCCGCCCGGCATTGTGGGCGATCAGGCCGGTGGCAGCAGCGAGGATGTGCGGGGTCGAGCGGTAATTCTGCTCGAGCCGGATGACCTTGGCGCCGGGGAAGTCCTGCTCGAAGCGGAGGATGTTGGCGACCTCGGCACCGCGCCACGAATAGATCGACTGGTCGTCGTCGCCGACGCAGCACAGGTTGCGGCGCGGCTCGGCGAGCAGCTTCAGCCAGTCGTACTGGGAGGCGTTGGTGTCCTGATATTCGTCGACCAGGATGTATTTGAACCGCTCGCGGTAGCCCTCCAGCACATCGGCGTAGGTGCGGAAGATGGTCAGCATGTGCAGCAGCAGGTCGCCGAAGTCGCAGGCGTTGAGCGCGCGCAGCCGCTCCTGGTAAGCGGCGTAAAGCTCCTGGCCCCGGCCATTGGCGAAGGCTTCCGCGTCGGCGGCTGTGATCGCCTTAGGGGTCAGGCCCTTGTTCTTCCACTGGTCGATCAGGCCCGCCAGCTGTCGCGCCGGCCAGCGCTTCTCGTCGAGGTTCGAGGCGCTGATCAGCTGCTTGAGCAGGCGCAGCTGGTCGTCGGTGTCGAGGATAGTGAAGTTGGACTGCAGCCCGACCAGTTCGGCATGGCTGCGCAGCATCCGCGCGCCGACGCTGTGGAAGGTGCCGAGCCAAGGCATGCCTTCGATCGCGCCGCCCGAGATCGCACTGACCCGCTCCTTCATTTCGCGCGCGGCCTTGTTGGTGAAGGTGACGGCCAGGATCTGGCTCGGCCAGGCTCTTCGGGCGGCGATCAGGTGGGCGAGGCGCGCCGTCAGCGCCGCGGTCTTGCCGGTGCCGGCGCCGGCCAGCACCAGCACCGGGCCCTCGGTGGTCAGCACCGCCTCGCGCTGCGGCGGATTGAGGCCGTGCAGATACGGCGGCTCGGGAGTCAGGGCAGGGGATTCGGGCATGTCGTCGGGCACTGGGGCGAGGTAGGGACGAGTCTGAAGGCGGGCAACGGCGAAGATTTGTTACGGATGCGACGACTTGTGCCCGATATCCCCGTTATCCACAGGAGAGGACTCGCTTTTTTCGCTTTCCCGACTCGCAAAAGTGGGCCAAGTTACATGGGTGATCGGGACGGAAGTCCCCGCCTCCCCGGAAGGCCGGCAACGGCAAGATGGTGCGGCAGGCGACGGAAGGACCGATCTCCACCGGATGGCGATGAGGAGGAACGCAAGTTCCAAGTCGGACCACCGGAAGAGGCGCCGGAAGAGTTGGTCTTCCTGACGCAGTTCGCGGCTCCCCCTGGGGGCAGGCGACGCGGAAGGGGGCCAATCCAAGAAGGGCCGCAGAAGGAACTTGAACCTGCCTTCGGGCAGGACCAGGTACCGGAAGCGACGCCTGATCTGGTGAGCCAGGATCGAGTAGCGGAGGGTCTTCGGACCGTCAGGCTAGCGAACACCGGCAGATCCAAGGTCGGCGCAGATGGGGGCTGGCAGCAATGCCGGCCCCCATTTCTGTTCTGGAACAGTCTGCGGTCGTTCCTTTGGTGCCGACTGCCGTTCCACCGGCTCCAGTCCTTCATTTCAGGCTCGACCAAACGCGTTCCGCTGCGCGGAACGATTGCGGCAAAATCTACAATGAATGAGGCGGCGGTGCTGGCCGGCCCGCCGCCTCTCACCCCACCGGGAACGATCGATCGGCGGGGCCACAGCCCAGCAAACGCGCGGATCGTTACGGGGATGCACGGTTCGGCTCGAATGCTTGGCATTTCACCTGATCTATTTTGGGTTGCCGATTTGCCGCCCTTGTCGCGGCGTCACCGAGACCAGCGGAATCGCGGTCCTCAATGTGCAAACCTGTCTCAGCATGCGTCAGAGCGGGAGGCTTTTGCCCGCGATCGGCGCGGACGGGAAGGCGACCAAGGCGTTATCTCGCAGCGCATCCGCTGGGAAATGCCCGAGTAGAGGCGGCGCTAAAAAGGGCTCGCGCCGCACGGCGGGAGCCCTTTAAGGCCAAATCAGTACTTAGTTCGAGGCGCCCTTGGAAGCGAGCTCAGACTTGTCCTTTTCGATCTCGGCGGCGATCTTTTCTGCTTCCATCGGCTTCAGCTTGGCCGCCGATGACTGGAATTCCTGCTCAGTGCCAGGCGACAGGTTTGGCCGGCCGACCATCACACCCATGCTGATGCCGCACTTCACATAGCTGATCTCGTCCGGCTCGACTTGGACTGCGACCGTGTCCGTCTTCTCGGTCTTGGCGGTGAAATTGTGCAGGCCGGGCTCGACCTCGATCGCATGGTAGCGCTTGGCGCCGACCCGGCTGACCATCGCGCCATTTTCGCGAACCGTGCACTTGATCGCGAAGCCCATGGAGCTCGGCCGATAAAAGATCACCATTCCCTTGCCGGGGGCGGGCTTCGGCAGCGCAATCGGCGCCGCCTCCGCGGCCTTGTCCTTGTTGCCGGCGGCGACTGCCGGGGCCGACGATAGTGCGAATGCCGCGAGGCCGATCAGGAACATTGTCTTCTTCACTTGTTTTCCCCCTGAGTTGCGTTGGGTTGGGTTGCAGGAACCGGTGCCGCAGGAACCGGCGCGGCGACTACCGCCGGAACCGGCGGCAGTGGCGAGAGAAGCGCGACAGGGATGGTGGCGTCGGCGCTGGTCTTGGCGACCGCTTCCATTCCGGCCGGAACCTTGGCCGAGCCGCCGACGATGAACATCGAAGCTACTGCGCCAACGGCGCCGCCGGCGACGGCCGTTCCAAAAGCAATGCCTTCGTTGTTCTTGCCGCGAACAGGGGCAAGCGTGAACGAGCGCAATGGAATGCGCACCGATTCCGACAGCAGGATCGCCTTGGCGCCAAGCAGAAGTTCTCCCGACTTGCCGCCCATACCGCCCTTGGCCGCATGGATAACCACGCCTTCGACGGGCGTACCGGCCGGCACTCCCAGTTCCGGCGTCACATAAAGAGGCCGGGCAAGCCGAAGCTGCACGGGGGCTCCCGTCACGGCCGTCTTGGAAGAAACCTCATCGACAACGACGAGGCTGACACCGGTCAGTGAGGGCAACTTGATCTCCGACGGCTTGGCCGGTGGGTTCGCGTCCGCAACTGCGGCTGACTCTTCCGGTTGCGCCGATAGCGGGCGCGCCGGCGGAGTTGGCTCGGTTGTCTGAGCCGGTCCCGCAGTCGAAACCAACCAAAGCGCTGCCGCTGCCGCGGAGCGCACACAAAACTGCAACACTTTGAATGAACCCCCGAAATTTCCCCCAGCACCAAGTTGCTAACCGGCAAAATGGGGAGTTGCAAAGCAATTCGAGTAGCTGATCAGATTCAATTTCGACGAACGGTGCTGGCGCCTCCGCAAACAGGGCGATAAGCCTGCCGTCAAACAGGAATGGAGGCGATGATGCGGGCGTATTTCTTGGCGGGATTGTTGGCGTTGGCCGCTCCGGCCGCGGCCTGGGCCGAACCTGCGGATGTCGCGGCGAGCGTGGCGGCGACTGCCGCTCGAACCGAGGCGAATGTCAAGCTGGACGAGGGCCGCAAGCCGGCCGAGGTGCTCACTTATCTGGGGCTCGAAAAGGGCATGCGGGTGCTCGATATGTTCGGCGCCAACCAATATTGGGCGGAGATCATCGCGCCCGCGGTCGGGCCCGACGGCTTTGTCGTCGTCTGGCAGCCGAACCAATTCCTCAACGACAAGCGCCGCGCGACCTTCGCCGAATTCGCCGCAAGGCAGAAGAATGTCCTGCTGATCAACAGCCCGTTCGAGCAGCCGTCGATCGGTATCAACGCCTACGACTTCATCCTGATGAACCTCGACTACCACGACGTTTATTGGGAGAGCGCGGAACGGAAGATCAGTCGGATGGAGCCCGACGCGTGGCTCAAGCGGCTGTACGACGCCGCCAAGCCGGGCGCGATCGTCGGCATCATCGATCATGTCGCCGCGCCGGGCGGGGATACCCGCGCGGTGGTCGAGAAATTGCACCGGATCGATCCCGCAGTGGTCAAGGCCGACTTCCAGCGCGCCGGCTTCGTCCTCGAGGCCGAGAGCAACCTGCTCAAAAACCCCGCCGACGACCACAGCCTCAACGTGTTCGATGAAAAGATCCGCGGAAAGACCGACCGCTTCCTCTTCAAGTTCCGCAAGCCGCAATGAGCAGCGGCAGCAAGCGCGCCACCTGGCTCGTCCTCGGCGCATTGATCTTCGGACTGCTGCTCGGCGCCCTGTCCAATCAGGCGGGTGCGATCCGGGAATCCTTGATCACCGTCGCCTCTACCGTCGGTGGCCTGTGGCTCGACGCGCTGAAAATGACGGTCATTCCGCTGGTTATCTCGCTCCTGGTGACGGGCGTCGTCTCGGGCGCCGACCAAGCGAGGGCAGGGCGGATCGCCGGCCGGTCGGTGCTATGTTTCGTGGTTGTGCTGACCAGCTCGGCGCTGTTTGGTACGCTTGCCATGCCGGCATTGCTCGAGGCCTTCCCGCTGCCAGCAAGCTCGTCCGAGGCGCTACGGGCCGGCCTGGCGAGCGTCGACAGCGCCGCCGCCGCGGCCTCGGTGCCGACTGTCCAGGACTGGTTGAGGAGCCTGATTCCAACCAATCCGATCGCCGCTGCCGCCGAGGACAAGGTTCTGGCGCTGGTCGTGTTCACCACCATCTTCGCCTTCGCATTGAGCAGCATCGGAGCCGAAGAACGCCAGTCGGTGGGCCGGTTCTTCAAGGGCATCCAGGACGCGATGCTGGTTGTGGTCGGCTGGGTGCTGTCGCTGGCACCGATCGGCGTGTTCGGGCTCGCTTTTGCGGTCGGCGCGGGCGCCGGCGGCTCGGCGTTCGGCGCGGTCCTCCACTATGTCGTGCTGGTCTCGGTGATCGGCATCGTGGTGACCTTGGCCGCCTATGTCGTTGCGATCATGTTCGCTGGCTGGAAGCTCGGCGATTTCGCCCGGGCGATGATCCCGCCGCAGGCAGTGGCACTCTCGACTCAGTCGAGCCTGGCCTCGCTGCCGGCGATGCTCGAAGCGGCGCGGGTGCTGCGCGTGCCGCAGCGCAATGCGGACGTGACGCTGCCGCTAGCGGTCGCCCTGTTCCGAGCGACCGGGCCGGCGATGAACGTCTCGGTTGCGATCTACGTCGCCTACTTGATGGGGGTCGAGCTGCACGCAGGCAATTTGGTTGCGGGCTTCGCGGTCGCGGCGGTCGCCAGCTACTGGGCAGTCAGCCTTCCCGGATCGTTGACCTTTATCACTTCGATCGCGCCGATCGCACTGGCGATGGGCGTACCGATCGAACCGCTGGCTTTGCTGATTGCGGTCGAAGTGCTGCCCGATCTTACCCGGACGGTCGGCAATGTGACGTGGGATGTGGTCTCGACGGGAGTCGCTTCGCGCGGCGAGCGGGACGAGGCAGTTAGCGGCTAGAACCGCCGTTCGTCGGCAAAGCAAGGCCGTTCATCCGCGTGGGGGATTGTCGGTCGACCCAATCTGGATTCCCGTCGACGAGGAGGTGCATCGGCAGCGGAAACCCGCTTCACTTTGCTTGCGACGCGAAGGGGGGAGACCCCTGACATCCCGACCCTCTTCGCGCCGCAACCTCCGCAGCGAAGATTGTCAGCGTCCGGCGATGGCCCGGACCTGGTCGGCGTATAGGCGGCCCACCGGCTGCTCATTGCCGTCGGCCAATCGCGCGATCCAGCGGCCCGAGGCATTGCGGCTGAAGCCGGCGATGAAGTCGCGCCGGACGATTGCCGATCGGTGCAGCCGGACGAACAATTCCGGGTCGAGTCCTTCCTCCAGAGCCGCCATCGAATGGTGGATCAGCCAGCTGCGCTTGCCGACGTGCAGGCGCATATAGTCGCGTTCCGCGGTCACCCGGTCGATATCGCGCGCCGCGATGCGCACCAGGCCCGACAGGTCGGAGGCCCAGAATTCCTCGAGCCATGGCGAGGCTGGCGCGGCCGGCGCTTCTTCCGGCGCGCGTTCGGCGCGGGCGACGAGATAGGCGCGCGCCCGCTCGATCGACCGGGAAAGCCGCTCGGATTCGACCGGCTTCATCAGATAATCGATCGCGGCAACATCGAAGGCTGCGACCGCGAATTGGTCGAAGGCAGTGACGAACACCACCGCCGGCGACTCGCCGTTGCGCGAAAGGGCGCGTGCGACCTCGATCCCGTCGAGGCCGGGCATGGCGATGTCGAGCAGCACCAGATTGGGCTCCAGCGCCTCGGCCATGCGCACCGCGCTTTCACCGTCATGCGCCGTGCCGACCAGATGCACTCCCTCGATGCGGGCGAGCAGCATCTGCAACCGCTCGGCAGCGAGCGGTTCGTCATCGGCAATCAGGATTTTCAGTTGGGTCTCGTCAGTCATCTTCTTCCAATGGCATGGCGAGCGAAACTTCGTAACCACCTTCGATGGGACCAAAGCGGCAATCGGCGCGCTTGCCGAAATGGGCTTCGAGCCGCTGGCAGACATTCGACAGGCCGAGCCCGGTGCCGGTGTGCGCCGGGGCCGGCTTCGTCTTCTTGTTCGGGCCGGCCAGCGCGCGGTTGACGACGTCGAGCTGCATTCGGCCGCCGTCGAGATGCCGCGCGCGGATAGACAGCTTCACCCGGGCGGTGGTCTGGGACACGCCGTATTTGATGGCATTCTCGATCAGCGGCTGCAGCAGCAGCGCCGGCACGCGGGCCTGCTCGAGCTGTTCGGGAATGTCGATTTCGACTTCCAGCCGGTCGGGGAAGCGCACCTTCTCGATATTGAGGTACATGCGCTGCAAGGCAATTTCTTCGGCAAGGCTGACATCCGCCGAGGGATCGACCGACAGGCTGGTGCGGAAGAAGGTCGACAGCGCCATCAGCATTTCCTCGGCCTTGTCGGACTTTCCCGACATGACCAGCGCGGACAGGCTGTTCAGCGTGTTGAACAGGAAGTGCGGATTGACCTGGTATCGAAGCGCTCGGACCTGCGCAGCGTGCGCCGCAGTCTCGGCCTCGGCCAGGCGCAGCTCCGTCACGCGTGTGCGATGCTGCTGAGTCATGGCGATGAAGAAAGCGCACCAGGCCGCCAGCAGGAAGTACCAGGTAACCGTGCCGTCGGCGATCAGGCGCGGCATCTTGGAGGCAATCATCTCCCGCATCGGCGGGAGGTTGACCTCGAGTTCGGCGCCGTCGTCCTTGACGATGCGGATGTTGTTGCCGCGTTGGACGATCGCCACGCCTTCTTGGGTTACGATCTTGGTCGCCGGGCTCATCGGATCCGACCAAGTCGCCATCCGCAGGCTGGCGAACGACATGATCACCGCCGCGGGCAGCGCCGCAATCGCCGCGACGACCGCCATGCGCCGGATACTGCCGTCCCGCGCGAGGAAGCGGATCGCGGCATAGATTGCGAAGGTCAGGACCAGGCCGATCGCGGCGTTGATTGCACGAAAGCCGATTGCCGAAGCCGCTTCGGGGCCGAACAGGCCCCGGATCAGGACCGTGACGAGATAAAATGCCCAAAAGCCGATGATCGACTGGGTAGCCAGCCGCCAGTCGGCAAAGCGGCCCTGGGCCGAGAATGGCGAAACGCGGTTCATGCCTGGCTTCATTAGGGAGTCTTGCGCCAAATCCACAATGTCACGCTTGTCCGTTGGCAGACGGACAGCGCCAATCGGTCGAACATTTCGTCGGCCGGGCGTGGAACGGCGACGTGAGGCACTCGTTCTGCTGGTGAAACCGAATCCGGGACGTTCCACCATGACTGACCAGAAAACCGATAAAAAAAAGCCCGGCGAGAAGCAGCCGCCGCCGACCCTATCGGGCGCGCCCGATCAGTCGATCGAGCTCAAGGTCAAGAAGCATCCGGATGATCAGGACGCCAAGGTCGACCTTGGCAGCGACGAATCGATGGACGCTTCCGACCCCAGTTCGGCCGCGCAGCCTGGTACGTCGAACGAGCCGGCGCCTTCGTCGGGATTTCCCGAACAGCCCGCAAAAAAGTGACGGCTACGCAACAATTTAGCGTCTGACCCAAATTCCAGCTTCTGATCGTGCCCTGAAAAACACAGCTGCCGAAAGATTACGGCAATGTGAGAATTTCATGTTGCGGTGGCGACTCCCCTTTGATTCAATATGAATGGGGGGTGGGATTTTGGTTAAGAGATTGGAAACCCAATCGACCGCATGATCCTGCCTTAGGGTAAGAGGAGTCGAGGATCATGACGACCAGGACGAGCCAGCCCGCGGGCGGCGCTCTCCTTATTTCGGAGATGAAGGAATTCGCTTCGTTCCCGAAGGCGACACAGCGCTACATTCGGCGTTCGCTGGATGTTGCTTACGGTCGATCGGATCCGCTCGAGACCTGGGCTCGCGACGAAATCGAAGCCGCGGCGATCAGCGCCCAGGCTCGCTTCTACAAGCAAATCGACCACCTTCGGATGCAAATCCCGGATGACAGCGGCCTCGACATGATCGAGCCGTTCCTGGGCATGCTGGTGACCCTGGCCGCGTTCGACCTCGGCCAGGACCGGCTGCAGAATTTCGCCGCGTTCCGCTTCCTTTACGAGCGGCTGCTCGGCGCCAGCGTGCGCCCGTGGCTGCCGGCCGCATTCTGCGCCGCCGCCGCGCTGCCGCACCTCCACCCGGACCGTCGCCGATTGCTGCTGCAGTCGATCAGCGAGAGCGCTGCGACCGCGCCGGGCTGGTCGAGCCGCGAACCGATCTTTTGGCCGGAATGGGTCGAGAAGGTCGACATCGCCGCTGCTGCATAATCCTGCTCGCCTGTCCCCCAGACAGGCTGCGCGGATCATTCAGGCCGGAAGCTTCACCGTCGAATAGATTTCCGCGAGCTGTTCGAGGCTGCTGCGCGCATCCTTGTGATGCACGAAGGTGCCGCCGGCCGCTTCCCATTTGTCGCGATGGTCGGCGCGGTCGTCGACCAGCACGTCGGCACCCTTCATGTGGCGATATTTGTCGCGCGCCATGCAGGTGATGATGTGCGTGCCGGGGAAATGTTCTTCGGCCCAGCGGACCTTCTGCGGCGCCGCCCAGTTTCCAAGCGGGAGGCCAGTCAGGATGATCGGCTCGAGATGGGCCACCGCGTCGAACAGCTGGCGGGCGTCGGCCATCAGCGGCAGGCGCGCGTAGAAATCGCCGGCACGGGCAATTCTCCGCCAGAACTCGCGCTTGCCATATCGTTCTTCAAACGCGCGGGACGACATGCCCAGCACTTCGCGGGCGCCTGCGTCGAAATCGGCGAGCACGCCGTCGCAGTCGAGGAACAGTTGGCGAGTCAAGGGAAGCGGGCGGGGACGAGCTTGACCGGAAGCAGCTCAACGCCCTCCCAATCGCGTTCCTTGAGAAGGTCGTTGCTTTCGCGAGCCTCGCGGCCCTTCGCCTTATCCAGCGACCAGGTGATATGGAACACCGATCCGTCGGGACGACCGGTCTTGCCGTCAATCGCCACGACCATCGCTTCCAGGCTGTCGCCGTCGTCGGCATGCCCGATGATCGCGGCGTCGACCGGATCGGGAAGCGGATGGCCCTCCGCATTGGTCCGAAGCGTCACATGATCGGCGATTGCATCATGGTAGCGCGGCGGAAATCGCCTGAGCAACTCCTCGCGCTGCCCGCGATCCAGCTTCCAGCCGATGACGCTCCCCGGCTTTGCCATGCGGCATTAATCGCCGATGCGCGCGCCGGTTCCTAGCCGATCGACCAGCCAAGTCGCGAATTCGCTCAGCGTGTCGTCGCGCGCCCCGAGAATGGCGATCCGATCGCCGGGCAGGGCATCGCGGAGCAGCCGCTCGCCAATCTCGGTCCGTCCAGGGATATGCTCGGCTTGGCCGCCGGTCCCTTGGATCGCCGCGGCAAGCCAATCCGATCCGCGAGACTTGTCGACGGTCCCGCCTTGATAGACCGGGTCGGGAAGGAACAGCCGGTCGTCCTCGCGCATGCCTTTGGCGAAGGTCGCGGCCAATTCCTCGCCCATTTTCGCGATCGGTCCATAGCCGTGCGGCTGGAACAAGATCAGCAGCCGGCCCGGCTGCGCGGTCAGCGTCGCCAGCGTCGCGGAGATCTTGTCGGGGTTGTGGGCGAAATCGTCGATCACCGTCACTCCGCCGGCGGTGCCGATCGTCTCCAGCCGGCGCTTGAGGCCCGCAAAGCGGCCTAGCGCTGCCGCGGCCTCGGCCACCGGGATGCCCAACGCATGGACCGCACCCAAGGCGGCGAGCGCGTTGAGTGCGTTGTGGCGGCCGGGAACGCCCAGGGCCAGCTGATAGCTTTGGCCTTCGATCTCCGCGGTGAAACGCACGCCATCGGCCTGGAGCTCAAGATTGCGGCCGATCAGGCTGGCACTCGGGCTGTCGAATCCATATCCGACCAACTTGTCCGCCGGCATCGCATCGGCCAGCAGCCGAGTCTCGGGATCGTCGAGGTTGAGGACCGCCTTGTCCGACCTGGCCAGGAATCCGGCGAACAACGCCCTCAGCTCATCCATCGCCAGATGGTCGAGGCTGATGTTGGTCAGCACGGCAACAGTTGGGTGGTAGAGCGCGATGGATCGGTCGCTCTCGTCGACTTCGCTGACGAATAGTTCGGGATCGCCGACCAGCGCAGACGCGAACGGGCTGCTGGGCGCAACGAAATTCTTCATCACCGCGCCGTTCATCACCGTCGGCTGGCGGTGCAACGCATGGAGGATCCAGCCGATCATGCCGGTGACCGTCGACTTGCCGCTGGTGCCGCCGACGGCGATGCTTTTTTGCGCGTCGTTGAGCAGCTTCGCCAGCAGTTGGGGCCGCGTGAGATGTTCGAGACCGAGCTCCCTAGACCGGACAACATCGGGAATCGTGTCCTCGACTGCAGCGGAGGTGACCAGCGTCATCCCATCCTGAAGACCGGAGCCATCCTGCGGCGCCAGGCCGATGCCCAGCGAGCGCAGATATTCGAATTTGTTGCTTAGCCGCCCGGCATCGAGCGAACGGTCCGAGCCGGAGACGCGTGCGCCGCCGGCACGAAGGATGGCGGCCAGCGGCAACATGCCGCTGCCGCCGATTCCGCAGAAGAAATATTGATCAGACATTGTTGGCGGCCCTATGCGGTAGCGCGGCCATGTGCAATTCATCCCGCCGATGAAGATTGCCGTCGTCGCGCCAAGCTGCACATTGAGACCCGAGGCTGCCGAAGCTGCCTCCGCAATTGTGGCGACGCGAGGCGATGCCGAGCTCGTCGTGCATCCGCAATGCTTTTTCTCAGATGGCCACTTCGCCGGGCCGGACTCAGCGCGGCTTGAGGCGTTACGAGAGGTGATGGCCGACGATCAGTACGACGCGGTCTGGTTTGCGCGAGGGGGCTATGGCTCCAATCGCATTGCCGAGGCGGCGGCGGCCGACCTGCCCGCAGCTGCCCGCCGCAAGACCTATCTCGGTTATTCCGACGCGGGCTTCCTTCTGGCCGCCTTCCACAAATCGGGGCTGGACGTTGCTCACGGGCCAATGGTCCAGGATGTGGCACGGCAAGGCGGCGAAGCGGCTGTCCACCGCGCTCTCGATTGGCTGGTCAGGCGCGAAAGGGCGTCGCTGGAACCTGGTCTCGGAGCCGGTAAGCGGGCGATGGCATTCAACTTGAAGGTTCTCACAAGTCTACTCGGCACTGCAATCGAACCCGATTTCACCGATGCCGAGCTGTTGCTCGAGGAAATCGCCGAGCATGAATATCGCATCGACCGTATGATGTTTCACCTGACCGGCACCCCGTCGGTCCGCCGCGCCACCGGTATCCGGATGGGCCGAATGAGCGAAATTCCGGACAATGATCCGGTGTTCGGCGGCGATTCCGAATCCATCGTCCGCGATTGGTGCCGACGATCCGGAATCCCCTTCCTGGGACATGCCGATATCGGCCATGACGCGGCCAATCGGGTGGTTCCGTTCAAACTTCTGTCAAATTAACCAACTTTCAGGCCGGTCTCCCTCTTGCGCACAGAGGGGAATCGCGCTCTATCTCTCTCAGAACAACAGGAGGGCCAAATGGCACAAGGGACTGGTCGTAAAGCAGGAGGCGGACTTGCCCGCCCCGTAACCCCGTCGGCGGATCTTGCCGCAATCGTGGGTTCGAGCCCGCTGCCGCGTAGCGAGGTCGTATCGAAGGTGTGGGATCATATTCGCAAGAACAACCTGCAAAACCCGAATAACAAGCGGGAAATTCTTGCAGACGACAAGCTGCGGAAGGTCTTTGGCACCGACAAGTGCACCATGTTCGAAATGAACAAGCATCTGTCGAAGCATCTGAGCTAGTTCGCTCGCCGCCTCTAGCCGCGGCAAGCGAATGAGGAGGGGCCCCGGTGCAAACC